>CAVFWY010000115.1:0-6014 GCA_963626175.1 Gemmiger sp. | reverse complement strand
TCGGTCTTGAGAATCGCCGGGTTCGCCTCGGCGAACCGCCGCAACCCCTCCGCCGTCGGCATTCGCCCGCCGAGATACCGCTCCGCAAAGGTCGTCTTCAGCAGGTCGTCGATACGGCCCGAGTCGGGCGAAACGACCTGAAAGGCGGTCGGGACGGACGCGGCGAGTTCCGCCGCGCTCTCGGCCTGAAAGACGTCCCGAACCATTTGGAAGCCCTCGAAGAGCGCGACCCAGAACTTGCCGCGCCGCGCATCGCCCACGACGGCAATCGCCCTTCCCTCTTCCGCAAGTGCGCAGGGGCTCGGCAGCCCGACCACTTCGCACCCCGAACCGATTGCATAGCCCTGCGCAAAGGAAAGTGCCGAGCGAATGCCCGCGAACGAACCGGGGCCCGTGCCGACGACAATGCGTTCGGGGCGTTCCGCCAAGTCGAGTTTCGAAACCCAATTTCCGGTTCGGCTGTCGCCGGTCGATCGTTCGATGTAAAGCGTCCTCATTTCTCAACCACCTTGAAATGCTGCTCCTGTCCGTAGGGGAAACAACTCGGAACGTAGTTCCCGACGCGCGGACCGACGAGCGTGTTCGCCAGATTGAAGTGCGTGAAAACCCACGGGCAATCCTCGCGGAGAATCTCCTGGCAATTCGTCCAGTGCCGATTGCGTTCCGCCGCCGTCTCGGCCGCCATCGCAAGGTCGTATTCCCTGTCGTATTCGGGGTTCACGTAGTTCGCGTGGTTCGGCCCGGGGCTGACGTTCTTCGAGTGGAAGAGCTGAAGGAAGTTCTCCGCATCGGGATAGTCCCCCACCCAGCCCATGTTGAAGAGCTGAACGCGTCCTTCATCCACCGCCTTCAGGAAGGCATTCCACGTGTGGAAGGAGAGTTCGAGCCGAATGCCGATTCGGTCGTAGAACGCCGCGAGCAGTTCGCCGATTTCCCGCGTATCCTGCGAAGCGCGGCCGATGGAAAGCGTGAGCGTCAGGCGGCGGCCGGTCTTCGGGTCGATTCCGTTCGGATAGCCCGCCTCCGCCATCAGCCGCTTCGCCTTCTCGAGGTTGAACGCATAGGCGAACGGCGTTTCAAGCCGCCCTTCCACGCCCGGCGGCACGGGCCCGGTCGAGGCGACGACGCGCCCCGCGTAGAACTTCTCCCACTTCGGGTAGTCGAACGCGGCGTTCAGCGCCTGACGCAACTTGCGGTTCGGGCCCAGCACGGGGTCGCGCATGTTCAGCCCGATGTAAATCGACTCCAGCGTCGAATTGGAATACATGCGGATTCCCTGCGCGGCAAGTTTCGGGTCGAGTTTTCCATCCGCCCCCACAACGGCATCCCAGTTGTCGCGTGAGACTTCCGCGAGGAAATCGACCTCGCCCTTCAGGAACATCAGCCACTTCGTGCTCGCATCGTCGATGACCAGGAAGCGAATCGTGTCGAACGCATCGGCGGGCGCGGCAATCCCCTTCCGCCGCGTGAAGACCATCTCGTGATTCTTCCACCACGAGGAGAGTTCGTAGGGTCCCGTCCCCGAGCCGTCCGCCTTGACGACACCCGTCTGGCTCATCGCCATCAGCCAGGGGAAGAAGTGGCACTTCTGCTTCAGGCGGATTTCGACCGTTCGCTCGTCCTGCGCACGAATCGTCGCCACGCTCTTCAGCATCCACCCGTTCGGCGAGACGAGTTCGGGATCGCGTAGCCGTTCAAGCGACCGCACGACGTCAGCCGCCGTCAGCGCGGCAGATCTGACGCGGAAGACGTAGCGAAGTCCGTCCGCCGAGAGGTCGGGGAGTTCGCAAGCCCCCGCCACCAGACGGTAGGGACGCGCCTCGTAGTCAATCGAAAGAAGCGGCTCGTAGACCAGCTGAACGACGCGAGCCTCGTAAACGGACTGCGCCATCGCCGGGTCCATTGTCGCCACCCGTTCAAGCGGGCGCGTGAAAGTCGCCGCCAGCAGAATCGTTGCAAATGCCATCATCGTGCGTGAATCTCCAATCGAAGTTCGATGCGGCGCGGCGCACCGGGGAGCGCGGCAAGCGTCTGCCGTATCTTCGGCAACTTGGGACGCATCGAATAAAGCGCGGGCGCACTGCGCACGTAAAGGAATATCTTGCCGTCCTCGTAGCGTCCGGGACGCGCCAGGCAATCGGGGAAGAGTTTCGGCCACAGGTCGACGAGCGAGTCGAAGAAGTCGTTTCGCTCCGTCACCAGTTCGCAGAACGCCGCCGAGACAGCCGCCGAGAACGTCGCGTGCCGACCGCGTTCACGCGGCGCAAGCGGATTCCAAGAGATTCCATTCTCGACGGGCATGGCGCAGACCCTACTTGCCGTCCGACCCCGTGGCCTTCATCTGCAGCCACGCCTCGATGAAGGGCTGAATATGCCCGTCCATCACGCCGTTCACGTCACTCGTCTCGTAGTTCGTGCGCAAGTCCTTCACCATCGTGTAGGGACAGAAGACGTAGCTGCGAATCTGACTGCCCCAGCCGTTCTCCGACTTCGCGCCGTAGAAGCGATCCATCTCCGCCTTCTTCTGGTCTTCGTAATATTCGTAGAGTTGGGCGCGCAGCATGTTCATCGCCTTCTCCTTGTTCATGTGCTGCGAACGCTCCTTCTGACAGGCGACGACGATGCCCGTCGGCAGGTGGGTCAGGCGGACGGCGGAGTCGGTCTTGTTGACGTGCTGGCCGCCCGCGCCACCCGAACGGTAGGTGTCGATGCGCAAGTCCTCGTCCTTGATCTCCACGTCGATGTCCTCGTTGATTTCGGCGACGGTCTCCATCGAGGCGAAACTCGTCTGGCGACGCTTGTTCGCGTCGAACGGCGAGATGCGCACGAGGCGGTGGATGCCGCGCTCGGCCTTGAGCATTCCGAAGGCGTAAGAGCCCTCGACGCGGAAGTAGACGTCCTTCAGCCCCGCCTCTTCGCCCGGCTGGCAGTCGTATTCCTCGACCTTCCAGCCCTGCGATTCGGCGTAACGCTGATACATGCGGTAGAGCATCTGCACCCAGTCGCAGGCCTCCGTGCCGCCCTGCCCCGCGTGGAGTTTGACGAACACGTTGCAGGCGTCGAACTTGCCGCCGAGAAGCGACTGCATCCGCAGTTTCGAGAAATACTCGTCCGCCTTGGCGCATTCGGCGAGCGTATCCTTCAGCGCGGTCTGCTGAGCCGCTCCCTCCTCCATCTCGGCGAGTTCGAGCATCACGCCCGCATCCTCGACCGCCTTCAGGAGCGAATCGTAGGGCACGACGTAGGCGCGTTCCGCATTCGTCGCGGCAATGACCTCACGCGCCTTCGCCTGGTTGTTCCAGAAGTCCCCCCCCGCCTGCTGTTCCTCAAGCCCCGCCAGACGCTTGCGGCGGTCGTCGATCTTGATGTAGTCCGCCATCTCGCCGACGCGCTTCGTCAAGTCCGCGATGCGCTGACGAACCTCCTCGGTCTCCAGCAGTTTCTCCTTCGTCTCTTCAGCCATTTCCAGTCCTTCCCGTCCAAAAAAGAAAGAATCGTCCCAGAGGGGGACGATTCCTTTCTTTCAGACACCGTTGTCAATTCTTCTCAGTCTCGAACTCGGGACGCTTGCCGCGATACCACCACACCATAATCGGCGTTGCGATGAAGATCGAGGAGTAGGTTCCCGCGACAATGCCGATCAGCATCACCAGCGCGAAGTCGAAGATCGAGCCGTCGCCGAAGGCGAAGAGCGCGAGCACCGCGAAGAGCGTCGTCACCGACGTGATGACCGTACGCGACAGGCACGAGTTGATCGCCTCGTTGCAGAGGTCGATGAACGGCGTGCGCTTGTCGTGGCGCAGGCGTTCGCGGATGCGGTCGAAGACGACGACCGTATCGTTCACCGAGTAGCCGATGATCGTCAGAAGCGCGGTCACCACGATGAGCGAAACCTGCCGCCCGCAGAGGGAGAAGAGACCGAGCGCGATGAGCGCGTCGTGCGCAAGGGCGACGAGCGCACCGAAGCCGAAGCCGAACTGGAAGCGGAAGCCGACGTAGAGCATGATGGCGATGAGCGAGAAAATCGTCGCATACAGGCCGGACTTCTTCAAGTCCGCACCGACCATCGAGCCGACCTCGTCCACCGAAGCCGCGACGAACTGCGCATCGGGGAACGCCGACTGGAGGAGCTTCGTCACGTGCGCCCCGACATCCTTGTTCGCGAGCGCCGCGCCCTTCTTCGTCTCGGCGGTCTCGCCCGTCTTCACGAGCAGGGTCGTCGAGCCGACGCCCTCCTGATACTGGATGACGGTCGCGTTGTCGAACGGGTCGAGCACGCCGCGAATCGCCGACACGGGCGGCTTCGCATCCTGCTTCAGGTTGTAGACGATGGAAGTTCCGCCCGTCAAATCGACCGCCAGCACCGAGGCCTTGTTCGTCAGCCCGCGAACGATGAAAATCGCCATCGTCAGCACGACGAGCGCGAACGAGACGCTGACCGTGTACTTGGAGACCTTCATGAAATCGAAGTTCGGCTTGTGGAAGAACTGCCGCATCTTGAACGGCTTCGTGCTGTCGGCCTTCACCACCGCGTCGAGGATGATGCGCGTGACGACAACCGCCGTGAACATCGAAATCACGACGCCGGCCGTCAGCATGATGGCGAACCCGCGCACCGGGCCCGTGCCGACGATAAAGAGGATGATGCCCGTGATAATCGTCGTCAGGTTCGAGTCGAAGATCGCCGTGAACGCACGGCCGTAGCCGGTCTTCACCGCGTCACCCGCGTTCTTGCCGGCCTGGAACTCCTCTCGGATGCGTTCGAAGATGAGCACGTTCGCGTCCACCGCCATGCCGAGCGAGAGGACGAGACCGGCGATGCCGGGCATCGTCAGCACGGGCAGGAGCATCGAACCGCCGCCGCCCATCGAGGGGTCGTGGGCGAACACGCCGAGCAGGTTCGCGACGAACACGAGCGCGGTCGGCAGAAGCGCGATGTCGAGGAAGAGCGCGATATCGGCGACAAGCCCCACGTACCAGTAGTAGTAGAACATGAAGAGCGCGACGAGCGCGAAACCGAGCGCGGCGGCGATGACGCCGTCGTTCTTCGCGTCCACGCCGACGGTCGGCGAAACGCTCGTCTCGGCGAGAATCTTCAGCGGAGCGGGCAATGCGCCGGCGTTGAGTTCCGCCGCGAGTTTCTGCGCACTCTTCGCGTCGAAGCGACCCGTGATTTCGCCCTGCGAGCCGATTTCCGAATTGATGACCGGCGCGGAAATGAGCGCGTCGTCAAGGATGATCGCGAGCTGGCGGCCGCGGTCGGTGCGGTTCTTCGGCCCGCCCGCCTTGTAGTTGCGCGTCAGCGTCGAGAAGATGCGCCCGCCCTCGGCGTTCAGGCGGAAGCCAATCGAGAGCTGCCCGGAGGTCGGGTCGCGCTGGACGGCGGCGGAAACGAGGGATTCGCCCGTCAGTTCGACCTTGCGCGAGACGAAGTTCGGGGAATACGTTCCGTCCCCGTTGTCCTCAAGCATGAAGCGGTAGCGCGCGTCGGGCGTTTCCCACGCGGCGAGCCGCGCCGCATAGCCCGGCTTCTTCGAGACTTCCGCCCAGTTCTCCGCACGGGCGTAGCCGTTGCCGCTCTTCACGTAGCCTTCCGGCGCAACGTCCTTGCTGAGAAGCTTCGACACGAGCTGGTCGTTCTTCGGATGCGTCAGGCGGAACTCGAGGAACGCGGCGGATTGCAGGGAGGCCTTCGCGGACTTGCGCACCTCTTCGTCCACGCCCGGCAACTGCACGAGCAGACGATGGTCTTTCATTCCCTGAATGACCGGCTCGTTCGTCCCCATCGCGTCCACGCGGCGGCGGATGACGGAGATGATTCGGTCGTCGCACCCCTTCAGCGTCTCCTGAATCTTCGCCTCGACGGCTCCCGGCGTGTTCGTGATTGCCGGATTCGCCGCGATGATCGTCTCGGTGAGCTTGTCGGTATCAACGCCGAGCGTGAAGGAAGTTCCGCCCTTCAGGTCGAGACCGAAGCGGAACTTCTCCGCCGGCGGATTGCAAATATAGATTGA
>CAVFWY010000114.1:3632-6155 GCA_963626175.1 Gemmiger sp. | reverse complement strand
TGCCTTTCCCCTTTGCCTTTTTGCCTGACAACGTGCGGCACGGCGGGCGGCAACCTCGCTGACCCCGCCCTGATGCGCGGCGTCTTGCGCGTCCGTCGCCCCGCTCGGCAATCCTGAGATTGCCTTCGGGGGCGCGTCCGGCGCAATCCGCCGCGCCTGAGGTCGGGCGCTCGGCTGTCGGCCGCCCGCCGTGCCGCGTTGGCAACCCTGGTCGAGTTCGTCGCGTCGCGCCGTCGCGCTTGAGGGGCGCACTCGGTTTCGCTGCCGTTCGCCGTGCGGAACGCTCCCGGCGGCTTCGTCCGCGAATCCTCGCGCAAGGCTTCGTCGCCGGGATACCGGCCTCCTCGCCTCGTGCGGCCTTCGCGGCGCATCCGCCGTCCCGCGTCCGCCCGTCTCACTCCGCTCAACGCTCGCCCGCCTCTCCCGCTCCTCACCCCCGTCTTTCTTGTCTGGAGGATAGCCATTCCATTCTTCAACTTCAACTCCAACTTCTTTTCATCCCCTCTCCCGATTCTCCCGATCACCACGGCTATCCCCCTCCCCCACCCTCAACGGCTATCTCACCAAAATCCGTGAGATCCGTGGTGAACCAATCAGTCGAAGTCGAATAGTGGAGAATCCAGTCAACCTGTCTGAAAGAGCCGCGCAGCAACGGATCGGGCGACACCCGACCAAGCCGCAGCAGCGACCAGGATTGGTTGCCTGTCGCGCAACCGACTCATTACCGAGCTGCCTCGTCCGAATCAGTCGAGTTTCTTCACGCGGCTGCCTCTGAGCCGCCACGCGAAAGAGCGCAACTTCAACTTCAACTTGCTCAGCGGCGTGACGCGGACGGCGAGCTCGTTCGCCTGCGTCAGTTCGTTCGCCGCGTTCACGTTCCCCGTCAGGAACGGCTGGATGCGCAGATAGCCGCCGAGATTCACCGCGTTCCCCGCCTCAAGGCAGTCCTTCACGAGCGCCATCACGCTCTCGAACTGCGCCTTGAAGAGGTTTGCGCGAATGGTCGTGTAACCGCTGCGTTCGGCACGTTCAATCAGTTCGTCCAGCCCGACCGTGCGCTGTCCGACGATGCGCGGCACATTCGTGACGGTCTTCCTTACTGGATGTCGAATCCCGACAACTGCGTATTCAAGGACTTTTCGATTACCAACTTTCTCGACTTTCTTGCTCATGATGACTGTTTCCTTTCACTTTCACAACGGATTGCCCTGCCCATCCGACCAGGCGGAGATGCTTATGGGAACGGGCGATGATGCACACCAAAACGGGCGGCGATGCACAGGGGAACGGGCGAAGATGCGCATCTGGACGGGAAACCAACACGATGGTTTGTGAAAAGCATCGTGTTGGTTTTGCAAAACCATCATGTTGGTTTTAGCAAACCATCGTGTTGGTTTCCCGTTTTGCTTACGAGCCAAGCCCGTCATCACTGTCACCTTTGCCCGTTCCACTCGGATTGTCTTCCCGTTTCGTTGATGATGTTCCGCCGCGCTCTTGCGCACCCCGTTTGCCGCGTCTGCCGACTTACGGATGCCGGCAAGCGCATCATTGCCGCCCCGCCTTCGCATCTCGCGCAGCTCCCCGTTGCGGGGGCTTTGTCTCGCGAAGCGGTTTCAAGCCGCCTCCCGAAAGAGTGGACAGCCGAAGTCGCCTGACGGAGCAGGCGACTGCAAGACCTCGAACGCACCCGCACCGCGCAACCGTCACGATTTCTGCGAACAAACCTCTCATTTGGAGCAGGTTTGCAAGCCGTCCGCCGTGGCGACCAATCAAATGGCGGGTCTTCCTTCTACTTGATTTCAATGTACGGTCTGATTTGATGCCAGACGCTGGCGTCGGCATCACAGCGAAACTCGATGTCAACGGAATCGTCGGCGGCAAGTTGCTTGGCAAAATTGACGTGTGGCTCACCGTCAATGAACACGGCGGTTGCCTTGACCGCACATTTCGCCGATCCGTCACAGGCAATCTTGTAGACGAGGTGATTCGCCTTCAAATCGACGTCTATCGAAAAATCGATCGCGGCAAGATCGCGGTTCAACGCTTTCAGATACGGCGTTTCGACCAGTTGAAGTCGTCCGTTATCAAGCACCAGCATTGCAACGCTATTCTCAGCGTATGAATCTGCGTTGGCCTTAGTCACAAATGGCACTTTGAAGCTTGCCGTGATCTTATCGCCTCGCATGGTCAGCTTGCCGTTTTTGCCAAGATACGGCTTGACCACTTCGCGAATTTTCGGCAACTTTTCCTTGATGCCGTCTTGTTCGATGTTAAAACTTACAATGGCATCCGCAAACGCCGCCTCGCCTTTTGCCACGGCACTTATGACCTTGGAACTAACCGCCAATTCCATTTCGTCGGGCGAGCAGCCGACAAAGGCAAGCATTCCGGCAACAACAATCACTCCAACTATTAACTTTTTCATTTGCGTTTTCCCTTTTCTATGTCTGTATGATACCAAAAGTTTCGTTTCCGCACAAGTGGGCAAAATTGCCCCCCCCCCCCCCCCCCCCCCCCCCCCCC
>CAVFWY010000114.1:0-3589 GCA_963626175.1 Gemmiger sp. | reverse complement strand
AAATTGCCCCCCCCCCCCCCCCCTTGCGCGTTTGGGCATAAATTTGGTAAAATATCTGCTTCCGCGCCCAAAGACGGGGCGGACACGGCTGAAAACCGCGATAGTAAACAAACAGAAAAGTTAGTGTAGAATGGCAATTCGCAAACCTACGCCTCCAACCGAGCGTTCGGCCGCCATGGCCGAGATGCTGTCCGCTGCGGGGCAGGAAACAAAGTTCAAGAACGGGAGCCTTATCGAGGGCACCGTCAGCGCCGTCAAGGACGACGAAGTCTTCATCGACATTGGTTACAAGTCCGAGGGCGTGGTTCCCCTTCAGG
The DNA here is from genome assembly GCA_963626175.1 of Gemmiger sp. Lineage (GTDB taxonomy): Bacteria > Verrucomicrobiota > Kiritimatiellia > RFP12 > UBA1067 > UBA1067. Next base: position 3,272 of record CAVFWY010000114.1, on the reverse strand, counting down.
AGTTCGGCGCGGATGCCGAAGTGAAGCCGGGTGACAAGGTCACCGTGATGCTCGTCCAGCTTGAAAACGACAAGACCGGCATGGTGGAGCTGTCGAAGCGCCGCGCCGACGAGAAGATTCGCTGGGAGAAGATCCTCGCCCGCTACGTCGAGGGTTGCATCGTCAAGGGAACGGTCAAGTCCGCCGTGCGCGGCGGCCTGCTCGTCCAGATCGACGACGTCGAGGCGTTCCTCCCCGGTTCGCAGATCGAGGTCACGCCGGTCAAGGAACTCGAGCCGTATGTCGGCCAGACCTTCGACTTCAAGGTCATCAAGATTTCCAACGAGCGCCGCAATCTCATCGTCTCGCGCCGCGAACTCATCGAGGGCGAGCTCGCCGAGAAGAAGGCGGAGTTGCTCGCCTCGCTCCAGAAGGGCGAGATTCGCAAGGGCCGCGTGAAGAACATCACCGACTTCGGCGCGTTCGTCGATCTCGACGGTCTCGACGGCCTCCTGCACATCACCGACATGAGCTGGGGTCGCATCAAGCACCCGAACGAACTGCTCAAGGTCGGCCAGGAACTCGACGTCATGGTGCTTGATGTCGACCGCGACCGCGAGCGCGTGTCGCTTGGCCTCAAGCAGACGATGCCCAACCCGTGGGATGCGATTCAGGATCAGTTCCCGGTCGGCTCGCGCGTCGAGGGCAAGGTCGTCAATCTCGCCCCGTATGGCGCGTTCGTCGAGATTGCGCCCGGAATCGAGGGTCTCGTCCACATTTCCGAGTTCAGCTGGACGAAGCGCGTCGCCCGTGCGAGCGACATGCTCGCGGTCGGCGACACCGTTCAGGTCGTCGTCCTTTCCGTGGACGTCGAGAACCAGAAGATCGCCCTCGGCATCCGTCAGACCCAGGCGAACCCCTGGGACACGGTGCAGGAGCGCTTCCCGGTCGGCTCGAAGGTCAAGGGCAAGGTTCGCAACTTCACGGCGTATGGCGCGTTCGTCGAGCTCGAAGAGGGCATCGACGGCATGATTCACGTCTCGGACATGAGCTGGACGCGCAAGATCAACCATCCGTCGGAGTGCCTGCAGAAGGGCGAGGAAGTCGAGGCGGTCGTTCTCGACGTGAACGCCAAGGAACAGCGCATTTCGCTTGGCCTCAAGCAGGCTCAGACCGACCCGTGGGCGGAAATTGCGACGAAGTATCCCGTCGGCATGGTCGTCAAGGGCAAGGTCTCGAAGATTGCCTCGTTCGGCGCATTCATCGAACTCGAAGATGGCGTGGACGGTCTCGTGCACATCTCGCAGATCAGCGACCAGCGCGTCGAGAAGGTCAAGGACGCTCTCGAAGTCGGTCAGGAAGTCGAGGCTCGCGTGGTCAAGGTTGACCGCGGCGAACGCCGCATCGGCCTGTCGATTCGCGCGATGTCGATGACCGAGGACGAGGTCAAGGCGCTTGAGGCGGAAGCCGCGGGCGAACCGGTCGAGCCCGTCTCGGCGAAGAGCGCCGGCAGCGAAAACCTCGGCGGACTTTCCGCCGCGTTCGACAACGCCTTCGCGAACGTCGAATGGCAGCCCGGCAATTGAGAAACTTCAGACGAAAGGAACTGAAAAATGTCCAGAGTTTGTGATATCTGCGGTAAGGGTCCTTCGGTCGGCAACGTCGTCGTCCGCAAGGGTTCGCCCAAGTACAAGGGCGGCATCGGTCTCCACACGACGGGGATTACGAAGCGTCGCTTCCTTCCGAACCTCCAGACCGTCCGCGCGACGGACGGCAAGGGCAACGTGAAGCGCATCTGCGTCTGCACGCGCTGCATCAAGAACGGCAAGGTGACGAAGGTCTGATTAACTGTTCAACTGTATCAACTAACTAAACAAAGGAGTAAACCAAAATGGCAATCAAAGTTGGTATCAATGGATTCGGCCGTATCGGGCGGATGGTCTTCCGCGCGGCGGTTGAGAACTTCGCGGATGACATCGAAGTGGTCGGCATCAACGACCTCCTCGATCCGGACTATCTCGCGTATATGCTCAAGTTCGACTCCGTGCACGGAACCTTCCAGCACGACATCAAGGTCGAGGGTTCGACCATGATCGTCGACGGCAAGAAGATCCGCCTCACCGCCGAGAAGGACCCGACCCAGCTCAAGTGGAACGAAGTCGGTGCGGAAGTCGTCGTCGAGTCGACCGGTCTCTTCCTCACGGACGAGAAGGCTCGCCAGCACATCACGGCCGGTGCGAAGAAGGTCATCATGAGCGCGCCGTCGAAGGACGCGACCCCGATGTTCGTCTACGGCGTGAACCACACGACCTACGCCGGCCAGGACATCATCTCGAATGCGTCCTGCACGACGAACTGCCTCGCGCCGATCTCGAAGGTTCTGAACGACAAGTTCGGCATCAAGCGCGGCCTGATGACCACGATTCACGCGGCGACGGCGACGCAGAAGACCGTTGACGGCCCGTCCAAGAAGGACTGGCGCGGCGGCCGCGGCATTCTCGAGAACATGATTCCGTCCTCGACGGGTGCGGCGAAGGCGGTCGGCAAGGTTCTCCCGGCGCTCAACGGCAAGCTCACGGGCATGTCGGTTCGCGTCCCGACCTCCGACGTCTCGTTCGTCGATCTCACGGCCGAGCTCGAGAAGCCGGCGACCTACGAGGAAATCTGCGCGGCGATGAAGGAAGCCAGCGAGAAGTGCGTGTGCGAGGGCGGCCTCGCGGGCATTCTCGGCTACACGGACGAGGCGGTTGTCTCGACCGACTTCCGCAACTGCCCGAAGACCTCGATCTTCGACGTCAAGGCCGGCATCCAGCTCGACCCGACCTTCGTCAAGGTCTGCGCGTGGTACGATAACGAATGGGGCTACTCGAACAAGGTTCTCGAGATGGCTCGCGTCATCGCCAAGTAAACGAATCTGCGTCTGACGCAGAAAAGGGGCTTCGCCGAGAAATCGGCGAAGCCCTTCGTTTTCATCCTTTGGCCTTGTCTTTCGCGCGCTGGCGTTCGCGGAGAGTGTCGAGCGCGGCGGAAAGGCGTTCGCGCTTTTCGCGGACGGCGTCGTCCGGCGCGGCGAAAAGCGTGGGTGCGTCGTCCGTGCGTGGAGAGTCCTGTATGTTGGCAACGCCGAACCCGATGAGGCGTATGGTGAAGTGGCGGTTGCCGCCTTCGACGGGCCAGGCGCGGTCGAAGAGTGCGAGCGCGGCGGAACGGAAGGCGATGTCGTCCCGCGAGGGTGATTCGAAGGGAATCTGCCGCGTGATGGTGTTGAACTTCGCGTCGCGCAACTTGAGCCG
>CAVFWY010000113.1:3677-6230 GCA_963626175.1 Gemmiger sp. | reverse complement strand
TAACCGTTGGGGAACCAGCGGTTGGATCACCTCCTTTCTAGGGAGTCAGGGTCTCCTCGGAGACCCATGGTGAAACTCGCGCAAACGTCGCCGTTCTCGCAAGAGTCGATTCAGAAGAGCGAAAGGGCGCATTCATTCGAATGCGCCCTTTTCTTTTCCTTGTTGTCTGTCTTGTCGGCGTGACCGTGCGGTCACGCCTGATTCATGAATCGCTCGACGAGTGCGCTGCCGATGACGAAGCCATCGCAGTGCGCGGCGATTTTCGCACCTTCCTCCGGTGTGCGGATGCCGAAGCCCGCAACGACGGGGACGCTTGTCAGCGACTTTATTTCCTTCAGCCGTGCCGCGAGTTCGGGGGGCAGGTGTGTGCGCTGTCCCGTCACGCCTTTCACCGTCACGGCGTAAAGGAACGAGTCCTCCATTCCTTCCGCACTCGCGCGGATGCGGTCTTCGCCCGTCGTGGGGGAGATGAGTGGCACGAGGGTGAGGCCCTGCGGTCGCAAAATTTCGAGCAGTTCGCCGCGTTCCTCCAGCGGCACGTCAACGACCAGCACCGCGTCCACTCCGGCTTTTGCCGCGTCCGCCGCGAATTGCTCCAGACCGTACTTGTAGATTGGGTTGTAGTAGGAGAACACGACGAGCGGCGTATCGGGGTGGTTCGCGCGAAGCGCGGGAATCTGCGCGAGGATGTCCGCGAGTGTCACGCCGTTCGCGAGCGCCTTGTTCGCCGCCGTGCGGATGACAGCGCCGTCCGCCACGGGGTCGGAGAACGGCACACCCAGTTCAAGAATGTCCGCACCTTCGTCGAGGAGCGTTTCCGCCGCGGCGAAACTCGCCGCGAGCGTGGGTGCGCCCATTGTGAGATAGGCGACGAATGCGCCGCGCTTCTCGGCGCGGGTCTTTGCAAAGAGTTTCTGTATTCTGTTCATGTTATTCGATCCTTTCGTGTGTTGTTGCTTACTTCGCCATCCGTTCCTTGTAGGCTTGAATGCTGTGGAGATCCTTATCGCCGCGCCCCGAGAGATTGACGAGGAGAATCGTTTCCTTCGGAAGGTGAGGTGCGCGCTTGATTGCCTCCGCGAGCGCGTGGCTGGACTCAAGTGCGGGGATGATGCCCTCGAAGCGGCAGAGCGCATCGAACGCCGCGACCGCCTCGTCATCGCAAATCACCGTGTATTCGGCGCGTTTGGTGTCGGCGAAGTAGGCGTGCTCGGGTCCGACGCCCGGATAGTCGAGTCCCGCAGAAATTGAGTAGGTGTCGATGATCTGTCCGGACGGCGTTTGCAGGAGATAGGTCTTCGATCCGTGAAGAACGCCAACCGTGCCGCCGTTGATGGAGGCCGCATGCTGTCCGGTGGCGAGTCCCCTGCCGCCTGCTTCAACGCCGACGAGTCGGACGGACGGATCATCGACGAAGCCCGCGAAAAGCCCCATCGCGTTCGAGCCGCCGCCGACGCACGCAATCGCCTGGTCGGGCAGACGACCGAACCGTTCGAGGCACTGCCGCCGCGCCTCCTTGCCGATCACGCTCTGGAAGTCGCGCACCATCGCCGGGTAGGGGTGCGGGCCCGCCACCGTGCCGATCACGTAGAACGTGTCGTCGCAGTTTGCCGTCCAATCGCGGAGAGCCTCGTTCATCGCGTCCTTCAGCGTTGCGCTGCCTTCCGAAACGGCGTGGACTTTCGCGCCGAGCATCCGCATGCGGTCAACGTTCGGGGCTTGGCGTTCCACGTCGATCGCGCCCATGAAAACTTCGCACTCCATGCCGAAGAGCGCGGCGACCGTGGCCGTCGCCACGCCGTGCATGCCCGCACCCGTCTCGGCGATGAGCCGCTTCTTGCCCATTCGCCGCGCCAGCAGTGCCTGCCCGATTGTGTTGTTCACCTTGTGCGCCCCCGTGTGGTTCAGGTCTTCGCGCTTGAGGAGGATTCGTGCGCCGCCGAGATGGGCTGAAAGCCGCTTCGCCTCGGTGAGCGGACTTTCCCGCCCGACGTAGTTCTTGAGGATGTCCTCGAACTCCCGCTGAAACGCGGGGTCTCGCTTCGCATCCTCATAGGCTGCCTCCAGTTCGTTGATGGGGGTCATGAGCGTCTCGGCGATATACTGACCGCCGTAGATTCCGTAGTGTCCTTTCATTGTTTTTTTTTCCTTTCAAATGAGTTCCTTGAGTTTGTCCGCGGGGCGTTTCGCCCGCATGAGTGTCGTTCCGATTAGAAATCCGCTTGCACCCGCCGCACGAAGCCGTCGGATGTCGTCCGCCGTGCGGATGCCGCTTTCGGCGATGCGCGTGCGGTCGGCGGGAATCGTCCCGATGAGCGATTCGGTGATTGCCGGGTCGGTGTGGAAAGTCCGCAAGTCGCGGCAGTTCACGCCGATGACTTCGCATCCGAGGTCGACGGCGCGGCGGATTTCCTCCGGTGTGTGCGTCTCGACGAGCGCAGCCATACCGAAGTCACGGGCGAGGTTGCGGAGCGCGAGAAGCCGTTCGTCCGGCAGGACGGCGGCAATCAGCAGGATTGCATCCGCACCCGCCACGCGAGCCGCCGCGACCTG
>CAVFWY010000113.1:0-3023 GCA_963626175.1 Gemmiger sp. | reverse complement strand
CCGCCTTCGAGCGAGGAGACGAACGTCATCCCGGACGGCGAGATCTCGTCGAGACCGCCCTCATCGCCCGACACGACGAACGCCCGTTTGCAATCGAGCATCCGCAGGGCCTCCGCCATCACGGGCGCGAGTTTCGCGTCGTAGACGCCGACGACCTGCCGTCGCACGCCAGCCGGATTCGTCAGCGGCCCGAGCAGGTTGAAGATGGTGCGGAAGCCGAGCGCTTTGCGGACGGGCGCGGCAAAGCGCATCGCCGGGTGAAGGTTCTTCGCGAAGAGAAAGCCGACGCCGACTTCGCGGATGCACCGCGCCACCCGTTCGGGCGAAGCCGCGAGGTCGTAGCCGAGCGCCGCGAGCACGTCCGCCGCGCCGCACTTCGAGGTCGAGGCGACATTGCCGTGCTTGGCAACGATAACGCCCGCGCCGGCGGCGATGAACGCGGCAGTCGTGCTGACGTTGAATGTTCCGAGTCCGTCCCCGCCCGTGCCGACGATGTCCACCGCGTCAAGTCCGCCGAGGTCGATGCGAACGCCTGCCTCGCGCATGGCCCGTGCCGCGCCCGCGAGTTCCGCCGCCGTGACGGGTCGCTCGCGCGCGGCAGTCAGCATTTCGGTGAGTTCGCGCTCCGAGACGCGGCCTTCCATGATCGCCGCGAACGTGCGGTAGGACTGCATCTCCTCCGTCGTCGCATGGGGATTGCCGAGGCCGAGGAAGTTCCGCAATTGCGCGAGCCCTTCGGGCGTGCCGATGCTTTCGGGATGATATTGCACCGATTCAATCGGATGGGTCTTGTGTCGAAGTCCCATGATTTCGCCGTCTTCGGCGACCGCGCTTATTTCGAGGCAGTCGGGCAGCGTCTCGCGCTCCACGGCGAGCGAGTGGTAGCGCATCGCCTCGAAGTCCTGCGGCAGTCCCGTGAAGATGCCCTTGCCGTCGTGGTGGATGCGGCTCGTCTTGCCGTGCATCAGTCGCTTCGCCGGGACGATTCGTCCGCCGAAGGCCTGGGCAATGGACTGGTGGCCGAGGCAGATGCCGAGAATCGGGATCTTCCCGGCGAACGCCTTCACCGCTGCGAGCGTCACGCCCGCCGAATCGGGATTCCCGGGACCCGGCGAAAGCACGAGTGCCGAGGGCTTTCGCGCCGCGATGCCCGCGACGTCGATTTCGTCGTTCTTCACGACCTCCATCTCCGCGCCGAGCGCGCGCATTTCCTGCACGAGGTTGTAGGTGAAGGAGTCGTAGTTGTCAATCATCAGAATCATGGTCGTTTTCCTTTCCTTCTTCTGTTATCAGAGTTCTGCGGCGAATTGCGCCGCCTCGAAGACCGCCTTCGACTTGTTCAGCGTCTCGTTGTATTCCTTCACGGGGTCGGAATCGGCGACGATGCCCGCGCCCGCCCGCATCTCAAGCCGTTCGCCGTCGAGGATCATCGTGCGGATGACGATGGCGAAGTTCATGTCGCCCGTGTAGCTGAAGTAGCCCGCCGCGCCGCCGTAGATGCCGCGCGGGGACTTCTCGAACCCGGCGAGCAGTTCCATCGCCCGCACCTTCGGCGCACCCGTCAGCGTCCCCGCCGGGAACGCCGCCTCGAGCAGGTCGAAGCCGTCCTTGCCCGCCTCCAGTTCGCCCGTCACGTGCGAGACGAGGTGCATCACGTGCGAATAGCGCTCGATCTGCGCATACGAATCGACCTTCACCGTCCCCGCACGGCAGACGCGCCCGAGGTCGTTGCGCCCGAGATCGACGAGCATCACGTGCTCGGCGCGTTCCTTCGGGTCGGCGACGAGTTCCTCCGCCATCCGAAGGTCGCTCGCCGCGTCCGCTCCGCGCGGACGCGTCCCCGCAATCGGTGAAGTGGAGGCGGTGCGTCCCTCGAGCTTCACGAGTTCCTCGGGCGACGAACCGATGAGCGTTTTGCCGCGAAGGCGCAGGAAGAAGTTGTAGGGCGAGGGATTCACCATGCGCAGGGCGCGGTAGAGGGAGATGGCGGGAATCGTCGTCTCGGCGGTGAACTTCTGCGAGGGTACGATCTGAATCACCTCGCCCGCCCGAATCGCCGCCTTGCACTTCTCGACGATGGCGGTGAACTCGCCCTCCGTCATCTCCGGACGGAACGCCGAAATCGTCGGCTTCGCGGCGGATGAGCGTCCTTCCATGTAGCGGGCGATTGAAGCCGCACTGAGGAGGCGGTCGTGAATCGCGGCGATTTCCGCCGACGTGCGCGCGTAGACCTCGTGCGCCGTTTCGCCCGGCTCGACCCCGGCGACGCACGAAACGATGACGGTTTGCCGCACGTTGTCGAAGATAAGCACCTTGTCCGTCAGCAGGAATGCCGCGACGGGCGTGCCCGGGTCGCGCGTCAGCCCCACGCGCGGCACGAATGACTTCACCGCATCATAGGCGAGGTAGCCGATTGCCCCGCCTTGCAGGGAAGGGAGTTCGGGCGCGGCGAAATAGGGGCGGGACGCGAGGCGGGCGCGGAGCGCGGCGAGTGGATGCCGCGAACCGTCCTCGACGATCGTCTCGCTCGGATCGATGCCGAGATAGGAGTAGCGTCCGCGTGTCTCGCCCCCCGCCACGCTTTCGAGGAGGAATACGCCCTCCTCCTCCGCCACGCGCGTCAATACGGAGACGGGCGTTTCGCGGTCTTCGAGGTATTCGCGGAAGACGGGCGTCCGCGCACCGTTCGCCGTCCGTTCGGTGAATTGCTCTTCTGTCAGTTGCTTCAACATGTTTGTGATTCCTTTGTTGGATGTTTGAGTGTGTGAAAACGAGAAACGGACCACTCCGCTTCGAGTGATCCGCCTTGCTAGTCTGGTGTCTTGGGGTTAGGTTGTTAGAACAGCACGAAACTGACCCCTGCGGATCTGCACCCGCGGCGCCACCAACCAAAACGATTGAAAACTTTGCCGTTCATTGGCGCGTATTATACCATTATTCGTTTCGTCGCGTCAATGGCCCCGCTCTTACTGGAGTTTACCCATTTTTTGTGCTCTTCCGGCTGGCGGGTGAAAAAAGGGCGG
>CAVFWY010000112.1:1572-6237 GCA_963626175.1 Gemmiger sp. | reverse complement strand
ACGAGGCGGTCGCGGACGGACATCAGCATTTCGAGGAAGAGGTAGCGGTTCACGTTCGTGACGGAGGTATCGCCGAGATGCCACGCCGATCCGCGCAGGTCGAGCGTCGAGGAATGATTGCGTCCGGGGAAACCGTTCGCGCCAAGCCCCAGAACGTAGACCTGCCTGAACGGCACGGGGCGCATCGGCATCAGCCCCGCAATCGTCACGCCGTGCGTCAGGTAGCCGCCCTTCCGACAGGCGAGGCCGCCGACAAACTGCTCGATTGCCGCGAGAACGAACTCGACGTGCTGCGGCCCCGGCATCGCGGCGAGTCCGTTGAGCGTCAGCAGAATCTGCCGCTGAATCGTCCCCTCGAGCGGCGCGGACTCCGCCGGAACGGCGAGACAGTCCGCCATCAACCCTGACAAGGCCTGCGCCCAGTCCGTCTGCCCCGTGGCGAAAGCCGCCGACACTCTTCGGTAGAGGAATTCAACGACCTCCGAAAAACGAAGGGCGGAATCGCCCGCCGTTGGGACGAGTGGCAGTTCGCCGCCTTCCGCGCCCTTGTTCGGAAGCGCATCCGCGACCTTCGCGAGCCGCATCCGCGAAAGTCCCCACGACCAATTGAAGGCCGACCCGCCCGCATCCGCGTCAAATCCGTCGAAAGTCCCCAGCGTGCGCGTCAAGTCCCGCCAATTCTCGACGTCGGCATCCGAAAAGCCCAACGCCGCCTGAACGCACGGATTCTCCAGCACGGCGAAGAGCGTCTCGCGCGTCAGACCCGTCCGCGCCAAGTCCGCGAGCGCGAGAAAACCCGCCAGGTAGTCGCTATTCTCCGAAGCGGTCGTATCGATCAGCCCGTAGGGAATCTGACCGCGTGAATCGAAGACCGCCTCAATCATCGGACGGTAGGTCACCATGTCCGGCACCAGCACGGCGATGTCGAAGAACGAGCAGTCGTGCCACGGACGCTCCCCCGACCCCTTCGGCTTCCAGACGCTCCCGAGAATCGAATTGTAGACCAACTCCACTTCGCGGCGGATGCCGGGTGCGCCGACAATCTGAAGCGAGGCATCCTGTTCGACGCGGTTCAATTCGCTTGTCCGCCGCCGCACGGAGTCCTGAATCGTGCCGAGCGCGGTCGAGGGCGGCGGACGGTTCTCCGCCGCGAGACACCGCCACTCGAAGTCGATCCGCCCCTCGTTCTCCTCCTCAAGATCGACGAGCAGGCGAATCGTTTCGCGCCCCGCCACGCCCCATTGCCGAAGAAGCGGATTCTCGACGGCGACATCCTCATCCAGGTCGTGCGAATGCCCGAAACGGCGAATGCGCTCCGCCTTCGTCTCGATGTCGCCCCAGTATTCGAGGCAGACGTTGTTGTGGTAGAAGATGACCTCGTGCGTCTGGGCAAGCCAAACGAGGATCTTCACTTGAAGAATCGAGAGCGTCGAATGTCCGAAGAAATAAACCTTCCGCGCCGGACCGCACGGCGGCGACCCCTTCACGCGGTCGAAGAGCTGGCGAAGGGAAAGGCGATCGCCCGACGTGGGGAACACGCCCCCTTCGCCCCAGAGCGCGCGCACCAGTGCCGCCTCCGCCGCCTCAATCGAACCGACTTCGGGCGTCCCCTCTCCCTTTGCGTTCAGTCCCGCCAGCCAATTCGCGACGATTTCAGGGCGACGCACCTCATACTGGTCAAGCAAATCGGCGAGTTTGACCGCGAGTTGCCACCCCATCCGCGCCTGTCGCCGCGTCTCAATCGTGAGCGCATCCGCCCCGTCGCCACCCGACACGTAGGCGCGAAACGGCGCGAACGCGGCGAACTCGGGCGTTCGCTCTTCGGGAGAGAGGAGAATGCCCATGATGGCGTTGGCATAAGCGTGGTTCGGCAGCAGGGTCGTCTTTTCCCCCGGCCCAAGGTTCGCCGACAGCAACTCGGTCAGCCGCTGTTCCATGAAGGGGAACTGCACGCCGGCGCACAGGGCGCGATCTTTTGCGAACACCCGAATCTGCAACCATTTCGCGATGTTTGTGTTGGGCACCGTGACGGAAAGGAAGTCAAACGCATCCGCCCCCCGACGGTCAGTCAGGAGATTCCGTTCAAGGTGACGCCCGAGGTCCTCGATCTTGTCGCTATAGAGAATCCTCAGCGCCATTGGTCACAGTTGCCGATTCGGGTTTCGGCTCTTCCTTCGCCTTCACGAGATCCGCACGGGACTTCATCATCGATTCCGCCGCGTAGGACGAAATCGTGTAGACCCACTTGCCGCCGTCCAACTTGAAGTAGCGGTCGGAGCCGTCCTTCACCTTGTTGCCGACGGTCGCCACGTGGTTCGTGCCGTCCTTCGTCGTGACGGTATAGACATAGCCCGTTGCGAAGCCGAGTTCCGCCGCGGTCAGCTTCGGGTCGGCGACGGACGCAAAGTCGAGATAGGAGAGGGCGGAGTCGAGCGAATAGGTCTTTGACGTGTCGAGTTCCTCCTTCGGCCCGAGACCCTTCAGCGTCCACACGCCGTTCGTGCCCTTGTCGAGCGCGACCGTCTCGCCCGCACGGGCGAACGACACCGCCGTGACGTCGGCGGACGGAATTGACGCAATACGCGTCGAGCACCACTTCTTCGGGTCGCCGTCGAACGCCTCCAACGCATCCTTCACGAGCACCGTCTCGCCCTTGAAGGAGACGTAGCGGCCGTCCGGATAGCCCCCGCCGCCGAACATCGCGGCCTGTCCCGTCGCCTTGCGGAAGTGCGGCTCGCCCATCGGGAGCGACGCGAGTTCCTTCCCGGCGGCGTTCTTCAGGCGCAGCACGGTCGGGTTCTCAATCGTCCGCCCGCGCGCGACCTGACCGACCTTCAGTTCACCGAGTTTCAGCACGTTCTCGGCAATCTTCTCGCGGTCGGCGGGATAGCCGTAGAGCGACTCAATCTTCCAACCGTCGGCATCCGCCGCGAGAACGAGTTTCTCGCCGACCTCAATCCGCGCGACGTTCGCCACGCTGAACGCCGGGAGTATCGACTTTCCGGCGAGTTTCGGGGACTTCGGCTTTGCGCCGCTGTTCACGAGAAACGCCGCGCCGGCGAGGACGACGGCCGTTCCGACGAGTGCAATCACATTCTTCTTTGTCATGGTCAACCGTTCCTTTCCTTAGTGACGCTTGCGCAGAATGCCGCGTCCGAGCCCGAAGAAAATCACGAGAGCCGGCATCAGGAGGATGTTCAGGCATTTCAGCGTCGTGCCGAGCGCATCAATGTCCGCCGTGAGTTCCTTGCGAACGTTCTTCAGCTGGCGGCTCGTGTCGGCCTGAACCTTCAGGAAGCGGCGGTATTCCTCCTCCTGTTCCTTCGAGAAGAGGGAGCGGTCGTTGCCGCTCTTCTGCTTCTGGAGGGCGATGATGCGCTGGCGCGTCTCCTGCAGGGCGGCGGCGAGTTCCTGCTCCTTGCGCTGCCACTTTGCGAGCGCTTTCGCCTCGATGTCGCGAACCTTGACGAACGGACGGTCGGAGCGACCGCGTGAGCGGATGCCGATCAGTTCCTCGCGTCCCGCGAACTGCTCGATGACGTTCGAGAAGAGTGCGAGGTTGTCGTTCATCGGCTGAACCATCGTGCCGAACGGCGTGTTCATCACCTGCACGCAGAACTGGTCGGCGAGGAAGTCCGAGTCGCCGAAGAGCACGACCGAGCCCTTTCCTTCCGCCAAGGCCTTCGACACATCGTTCGTGCCGTCCGGCCCCTTCGGGTAGGCGGTCTTGAACGTGCCCGAAAGCCGCGCCGCGAGAACGCGCGCCTGCCCGTCGGGATTGAGTTCGCGCTTCATCGCATCCATGCCGAACTGGACGCTCATGCGGTCGACGAGGCAGGAAGCGTCCGCCGAAGAGGTGATGATCGGCGTAAAGGTGAGGTCGGTGTTCGTGCCCGTGAAGGAGAACGCGCCCGCGAACGGCAGCATGACCTCCGTGAGGCGGGCGACGAGCAGGTCGTCCCCATCCATGTTCTTCGCCGCGAGCGAGAGGAACGTCGGATTCTCCTCGACGCGGTTGTTTGCCCCGTTGAGTCGCGTCGCGGCGGCGAGGTCGGCGACAATCTTGTCGGACGTGAACGAAACGCCCCACGCCTCGAAGAGTTTGCCGAGCGTCGAGGGCGCGTCACCCCCGCCCATCTGCATCATCATCGGGTTCTGCTTCTGCCGCGACGAGATGAGATCCATCACGCTCATCGGGTCAACGCAGGCAATCAGCCGTCCGCCGCGCAGGACAAACTGGTCAATCGCGTAGAGCGCCTTGTCCGACAGGTCTTTCGGATGCACGACGACGAGCGTCTTCACGTCCGCGTCGATTTCACCCGCGTCGGTCGAAATCGACCGCACGTCATAGTCCTTCTTCAGTTCGGCGAAGATCGCCCAGCCCTGCGGAGGACGCTGACCCATCTGCATCATCATCGGGTTCTTCGCGCCGCCGAGCACGTCGGGGAGCGAGGTCATCACGCCGACGACGGGACGCTCCGGCCACGCCACGCGGGTGACGAGACGGGTGACGTCGTATTCAAGCGTCGCTTCGCCGCGCTGCGAGACAGTCGGCAGCGTCTCCTCGTGGTCGCCGCAGACCGCGACAAGCCCGAAGTAGACGGGCGAACCGAACGGATTCACCGTCTGCGGCTCGACGCCGTAGCGCTGCGCCCACTCCTCCGC
>CAVFWY010000112.1:0-1442 GCA_963626175.1 Gemmiger sp. | reverse complement strand
GAACTGACGAAGCACTTGATCGTCACCTCCGACTCCAACTGACCGAGCACGGCCTTCGAGCCGTCCGAGAGCGAGTAGAGGCGCTCCGCCGTGAGGTCGGCGCGGAGCGGCAGGTTCGCGAGAATCAGGTCCGCCGCGACGACGATGACGGCAACGGCGGCAAGTCCGACGAAGCCGTTCGCCTTTCGCGTGTCAATCACGGTCTTCGCCGCGACGAGCATAAACGCCATCATGCCGAGATAGTAGCCCACGTCCGCGAGGTCGAGAACGCCGCGCTGCAACGCCTCGAAGTGCGCAAGCAGCGAACATGCCGCGATACCGTTCACAATCGCCGATGGGACTCCCCAGTTCGCCACCGCGCTCACGACGGGCGTGAACCCGACGATCAGCATCAGGAAGGTTATCGCGAGCGAAATCACGAAACCGATTACCTGGCTGCGCGAAAGCGCCGACGCGAACACGCCGATTGCCGCCGCCGCGCCCGCAAGAAGAAAACTGCCGAGATAGCCGCAGGCCACCGCACCCCAGTCGGGCGAGCCGAGCCACCCCGCCGTCACCGCCACGGGGAAGGTGAGCGCAAGGGCCACGCCCATGAACGCCCACGCGGCGAGGAACTTGCCGATCAACGCTTCCCAGAGGGTAATCGGGAGCGTGAGCAAGAGTTCCGCCGTACCATTGCGGCGTTCGTCCGCCCACAGCCCCATCGTCGCCGCCGGCACGAGAAGCAGATAGACCCACGGATGCCAGAAGAAGAACGGCGTCAAGTCCGCCTGACGGCGTTCGTAGAAGAACGCGACGCCGAACGTCAGAAAGCCGACCAGCACGAGGAACGCCACAAGGAAGACGTAGGCGACCGGCGAATCGAAATACGACTTGAACTCGCGCGCGAACACGGTGCGCATATTCCTGAAGCCCTTCATCTTACGCCTCCTCCTTCTTCATCGTCAGGTTGCGGAACACGACGTCGAGCCGTCCCGACGGATCCTTCGACCGCAATTCGGCCGGCGTGCCGTCCGCCTTGATTTCACCGTTCGCAATCACGATTGCGCGGGTGCAGACCGCATCGACCTCCTCAAGGATGTGAGTCGAGATGATGATGGCCTTGTCCGCCGCCATCTCGCGAATCATCTCGCGCACGGTGAACTTCTGGTTCGGGTCGAGTCCGTCCGTCGGCTCGTCCATGATCAGGACCTGCGGATCGTGGATGATCGCCTGGGCGAAGCACGTGCGCTGACGGTAGCCCTTCGAGAGCGTGTCGATCGTCTGCCGCGCCACGCCGGAGAGTTTCGCCTTCTCAATCACCGCCTCCACGCGGATCTTCACCTCCGCACCCGAAAAGCCGCGAATCTTCGCGATGAAGGTCAGGAAGTCCTCGACCGTCATCGCCCGATAGCTCGGCGCGGATTCGGGCAGGTAGCCGAGACACCGCTTCGCGCCGACCG
>CAVFWY010000111.1:0-6260 GCA_963626175.1 Gemmiger sp. | reverse complement strand
CGGGGTCGATGGCGCTCGTCGGCTCGTCCATCAGCAGGACTTCCGGCTGCGCCGCCGGAGGTCGAGCAGATCGACGTCCGGGTCGAGGATGTTCTTCCCGTCGAGCAGGACTTCGCCCGTGGCGCGTTGCCCGCGATGCAGTTCGTAGATGCGGTTGTAGATGCGCAGGTGGGTGGACTTCCCGCATCCGGACGGGCCGATGACGGCGGTGATGCGGTTCGCCTCGATTGCGAGGTCGTTGTCGAACAGTGCCTGGTGTTCGCCGTAGAAGAAGTTGAGATGCCGCGTGACGATCTTGTCTTTTCTTTTCATCGCCGCATAGTATGCGCTTTTCCTGTTAGGTTCAAATGAGCATTTCGTGAGAAATGCGTGAGAATGGCATTTCCGGCTAAACTTTAGGGGCAAAGGGTTGGAGCAGAGCATGAAACGAAAGTGACAATTAGGACTTTGTCGGGGTTTCATCAGTGTATCCGTCCGTTTTGGTCTGATTGAGTTCCCTTTTCGCTGGTTATCTTTTATTTTCCTTTTCGGGTTTATTGCCGCGAGTGCTTGCGGAGGGCGAGGGCGCGGACGGTGACGTTCAGCGCGAGGATTGCCGCCGCGACGACGAGTGCCGCGCCCCAGCCGATGCGGTGCATCTCCTCGAAGGGTGAGTCCATCGTGTAACTCGTGATGAGGACGGGGGCGGAGGCGGTCGGCCCCGTGAAGTAGTTGGTGGGCCAGGCATCCGCGAAAAGGGCGGTGAAGAGAAGAGGGGCGGTTTCGCCCGAGACGCGGGCGACGGCGAGGAGGATTCCCGTCAGCATGCCGCCCTTGGCGGCGCGGCAGATGACGCCGAGCGTCACTCGCGCACGGGTTGCGCCGAGGGCGAGTCCCGACTCGCGCAGGGTGTCCGGCACGCCCGTGAGCTGGTCTTCGGTCGTCCGCACGACGACGGGGAACATGAGGATGGCGAGCGCGACGGAACCGGCGAAGCCGGAGAAGTGTCCCGTCGTGGCGACGAGAATGCCGTAGACGAAGAGACCGACGATGACGCTCGGCACACCCATCATCATGTTCACGACGAACCGTGCGAGCGCGGCGAAGCGTCCCTCGCGACCGAACTCGGCGAGCCAGATTCCGGCGGCGATGGCGGGCGGGATGGCGAGAAGTGCCGCGCCGCCCGTGATGAGCGCCGTGCCGAGGAGGGCGTTGGCGATGCCGCCCGCCGCCTCGCCATAGGGCTTCGAGGCGTTGGTGAGGAGTCCGACGGAGAGCGCGGGCGCACCGTTTCGAACGATCGTCCAGAGAATCCACGCCATCAACGCGAGTGCGAGAAGCGTGGCGAACGCGGCGAAACCGCGCATGACGAGGTTCGTCGCCTTGCGGAATGTTGTCGGTCGCATCTGCATTGTCTTACTTCCTTTCACGAATGAGCCGTTGGGTGATGACCTGGATGCCGAGTTCAAGGGCGAGCAGGACGGCGCCGAGACCGAAGAGTGCGCTTCGGTGCAGTCCGTCCGCCTCGGCGAAGTCGTTGGCGAGCGTCGCGGCGATTGTCGTGCAGCCGTCGAAGATGCTTGTCGGGATTGCGTTCACGCCGCCGCAGACGAAGAGAACGGCCATCGTCTCGCCGAGCGCACGGCCGAGACCAATCAGGATGCCGCCGATGATGCCGCGCCGCTGTGAGCGCACGATGACGTGCCAGACGGCTTCCCAGCGGGTGCAGCCGACCCCCATCGCCGATTCGGCGAGCGACACCGGGGCTTGTGCGAGCACGTCGCGCATCACGGCGGAGACGTAGGGGAGCACCATCAGCGCGAGGACGAGTGCGGCGGGCAGAAGCCCGAAGCCCGTCGTCTCGACGTTGAACGCGGCGAGTCCTTCCTGAAGAAGGGGACAAAGCACGAACAGCCCCCACATGCCGTAGATGACGCTCGGAATCGCCGCGAGGAGATCGAGCGCGTGGGCGAGGGGACGCTTCGCCCACGGCGGCGAATCGTTCACGAAGAGTGCGGCGGCGAAGGCGAGCGGCACGGCGATCGCGAGTGCGAGAGCCGTCGTCGCAAGCGTGCCGACGATTGCCCCGCCCGCACCGAACGAGCCGTTCGACGGGTCCCAGTCGGACGAGAAGATGAACTTCAGCCCGGCCGCTTTCCAGATGTCCGCCGACGCAAAGCCCAGCACGACAATCAGGGCGACCGCGAGCAGCAGCCCGGCGGTCACCCCGATGAAGCAGGTGGACTTGAACAGCGTATCGGTTGTGAGTTTCACTGCCTTTCGCCGTCCTTATTTGCCGACGGGGATGTAGTGCAGTTCCTCGGCCGTCGCCCCGCCCTTCTCGAAGCACCAGTCGAAGTAGGCCTTCATCGCGGTCTGCTTGTCGGCGGGCGCGTCCTTGCGCGTCAGGATGTAGGTCTTGCCGAGAATCGGCCACGCGGCGGAAGTCGGCTCTTCAGCCTTGCCGTTCGCCGCGATTTTCGCGACGTTCAACTTGGATTCGAGCGCGAAGGTGTATTCGGTGTAGCCGATTGCGCCCCTGATGCGGCGGACGTTGTTGCACACGCCGGGGTTCTTCTGTCCCGCGATGCCACAGGGCCACTTGAGCTGCGTCGCCGCCCCGTAGCGCTCCTTCCACTCGTCCGAAACCGTCGTCAGGTAGGAGGTGAAGATGTGCGTCGTGCCCGAGCCGTCGCCGCGATGCACGACCGTAATCTTGAGGTCGGGCAGGGCAAGGCCGGGGTTGAGCGCGGCGATGCGCCCGTCGTTCCAGCGCGTGATCTTGCCGAGGTAGATGTCGGCGAGCGTTGCGCCGTCGAGCGTCAGTGCGCCGCTGGCGACGCCGGGCAGGTTGACGGCGGGGACGACCGCGCCCGAAACCATGTGGAACTGCACGAGCCCCGCCTTTTCGCACTCCTCGGCCGTGAGCGGCGCGTCAGTTCCGGCGAAGTCGATTGTGCCGGACTTGATCTGGCTGATGCCGGCGGAAGAGCCGACGGACTGGTAGTTGACCTTCGCGCCAAGCCCCGTCTTGGTGTAGGCGTAGCACCACTTCTGATAGAGCGGGGCGGGGAAACTGCCGCCCGCGCCGTTGAGTTCGATTCGGTCCGCCGCGAAACCCGCGGCGGTCGCCGCTGTCGCGCCGAGCGCGAGGAGGATTGACTTGATGTTCGTGTTCATTTCGTTATTCCTTTTTCTTCTTTGTTGTCTGGCGCATAGTATGCGCTT
The DNA here is from genome assembly GCA_963626175.1 of Gemmiger sp. GTDB lineage: Bacteria > Verrucomicrobiota > Kiritimatiellia > RFP12 > UBA1067 > UBA1067. Next base: position 3,053 of record CAVFWY010000111.1, on the reverse strand, counting down.
TTCGTGTCAGGGTTGTATGTCCGTTTCGTGAGAAATCGGTTAGAAGTTCCAGGCGACTTCGACGCGCCCGAAGAACGCCGCGTTGTCCGAACCGTCCTTGAAGTAGTCGCCCTTGCCGAAGTATTCGCCCTGCAGGGCAATCTTTCCGCCGCGCAGGAGATCGACACCGAACAGCTTGGCGGGCTTGATTTCATACTTGATCTGCGCGTAAGTGCCGCGGAACGACCCCGCGTCCTCCTCCTTCACGGCGGTGAACATCGGGCCGACCTGCGCCTTGAGCGAGGAGAAGTCGCCGATGTTGCAGCCGAACGCGAGGTGGGGGTAGACGAGATTGGTGTAGTCGTATTTCGTATACATCGGGGCGATGGATTCGCCGAGCCCCGTCTCGCGGTTGAAGACGGCGTGCCAGGCGTGATCGCCGCGCTCGCCCTCCGAATCGCCGGAAAGAACCCAGACCGCACCCGTGAACTTGGGTTTCGCGGCGACTTTCGGCGCGAAGGTCAGTCCGCCGTAGGCCTGCCCGGCGAGAAGTCCGTATGAGCCGGCCTGACCCGCGAGCTCGAGTTCGCCGCTCAGCGTCTCGGTGAATCGAGGCAGAAGGCGAACGCCCAGCGTGTGCGTGTCGGCGCGCTCGCCCTCCTTGCGGTATTTCGAGTTCCGGTTCCGGTTCTCGGACTTCACCACGTAGTAGGCGTCGTAGCCGAAGTCCTTCGACGCCCTGTCCTGCCAGTAAAGCCCCGCGCCGAACTCGTCCTGCCAGTAGCCCGTCGTGTCGTAGGCCTGGGGCTCCTTGCCGTTCGCGTGTTCCTTGCCGAGCGTCGGCATCCAGTCCTTCTTGGCCTGATAGAGAACGAACGCATCGAGCGTCCGCGCCTCGTCCGCGTGCCAGGTGAGGCGCACCGCGTCGAAGTAGGCGGAGCGCGAACCGTCGCCGCCCGTGCCGTCCGAAATGACGCGCTTCGAGCCGAACGCCATATCCTGACGCCCGACCTTCAGGTCAAGCGCGCCCCAGAGGTTGTTCGCCGTGAAGTAGAGGTTGTCGATGAAGAGCACGTCGGGCCAGCGCTGCTTGGACGAGTTTGATTCGGGTCGGCGGTAGTGGCGGAACTCGTCGGCGACGCGGGCGTAGATGCCGTAGTCGCCGCTGTTGACGGAAATCCACGGGCGGACGCGGACGCGGGCGTAGTCGGAGTAGCCGGATTCGCCGCGTGAGGTCGTCGGCATGTTGCCCGTGCTGTCGTAGCGCAGACGCACGTCCGCCCCGGCCTTGACGATGACATTGGTCGGCTCGGCGAGCGCAATCGGCGCGGCGAACACGGCCATGAGAGTGAGTTTGTTCATTTCTTCTTTTTCCTTGTTTCTTTTCTTTGTCGTTGTGACGGTGCATAGTATGCGCTTTCAGTGTCAGGATTGAACGAGCGTTCGGTTAGAAGTTGGTGAGACGCGATTTGCCATCTCGCGTCATAAAAGACCCGTCATAAAAGATCTCGACTCCGACTCGTTATAGTCTGGAGCGGAGCGTTCGCTGGCTCGAGCGACGGACGACGAGCGAGGCCGGAAGAAGGATCTTGCGCGGCGGCAAGTCAATGTCGGCGATTCTCTGCAAGAGGGTGTCGAACGCCACGCGACCGAGCGCCGAAACGGGCTGGTGGACGCTCGTGAGGCCGGGCGTGGCGCATCGTGCGAGATTCACGTCGTCAAAGCCCGCCAGCAAAAAGTCGTTCGGAACCGAATAGCCGAGGTCGGCGAGCGTCTTCTGAAGCGAAACCGCCACCTTGTCACATTCGCAGACAAGCGCGTCGGGGCGGCGCGGCGACTTGCGTCCGCCCAAGGCGCGCCGCACGGCGGCGGCATCGCTTGGATCGAGTTCCCAGACCGCCACGTTCTCCGGATGGGGAAATCCCGCCACGGAACGGACGCCCTCCAGGCGTTCGCCGATGACGGACGGGCATTTCGGGCGCATGACGAACGCGATGCGCCTGACGCCGTTCGCCAGCAGATGCTTCGCAAGTTCGCGCCCCGCGTAGAAGTTGTCGATTCCGACGAAGTCTCGCGCAAGGCAGGCGGAGAGCGGCGTGATGTCACGGTCGATGAGGACGACGGGGATTCGCGCCGCGTCAAACGCGGCAAGAATGCTGCAACTGACGGATTCCTGCTCCTTCAGAAAGGCGAGCGGCTGAAAGATCACGCCCCCGACCTCCTGGGCGATGAACGTCTCGGCGACCTCCCGAGCCTGTCTGGCGCGAAGACCGGGGTCGTCGGACGAAACATCCCCCAGGATGACCGTCAGCCCCTTCGCCTGTGCGCAGCGGTTGATTTCGTTGCAGATTCCGGGGAATATCTCCCCGTGCGCAAGACTCGGCATGATCAGGCCGATCGAACGCCCGAGTTTCCGCGCCGTCGTCGTCAAGAAGGTGCCGCGCCCCTGCCGACGGACGAGAAAGCCCATGACAATCAGTTCCTGCAGGATCATGCCAATCGTATGCCGCGACGTGCCGAACCGCTGCGCAAGCGTCCGCTCGCCCGGAAACGGATTCGCGGACGAACCGTATTCGCCGCGAAGGATCTCCGCCTTCAGCGTTTCGACAATCGACCTGATCCGCCTGGACTGCATTCCTAGTCGCGCAACGAGCGGACGAATGCCGAAGCGTCCGCCGCGAGTTTTTCGATCGTCGCGTAGTCACCCGCCGCGAGCGCATCCTTCGGCACGATCCACGTGCCGCCGCAGGCGATGATTTCCGGCACGGCGAGATAGTCCGCGACGTTCGCGAGATTCACGCCGCCCGTCGGCATGAACTTCACGCCGGTGAAGCGGAAGGCGCCGAGCAGATTCTTGATCATCTTCACGCCGCCCGCCGCCTCGGCGGGAAAGAACTTGACCATCGGCACGCCCGCCGTCAGGGCCTGGGAGAGCTCGCTCGCCGTGACGACGCCGGGGCAGAACGGGAAGAGCATCGCCTTCGCCTCGTCCACGACGACGGGATCGAAGCCCGGCGCGACGCCGAACGCCGCGCCCGCCTTCTTCGCCGCGTGCAACTGGTCGAGCGTGAGCA
>CAVFWY010000110.1:0-6425 GCA_963626175.1 Gemmiger sp. | reverse complement strand
TCGGCGGTGCGCGTGAAGAACGCGACCTGCCGCTCGTCGGTCTGCTTGACGAGGAACTCGCGAAACGGCTCGGCGGCGCGAACGGCGAGGTCGGTCTGATAGATAACTTCGGGCTTGTTATCCTTCATCCCGTCGCGCAGGAGATTCCAACTGGAGTTGACGACGGGGGCCATGATGTAGAAACTCAGCATCAGGGCGAGCGCGTTGATGACCATGTTCGGGGGGATGGACTGAATGCCGAGCGCATTGCGAATGAGCTGCATGACGACAACAATCTTCAGGTAGCTCGTCGCAATCATCGCCGCGAACGGCAGAAGCGACATGCCGATCAGAATGGCGAGCAGGGCGAAGGAATCCGTCTGAAACATGGTATTGAAGCCTCCTCAGTAAGTCTGGCTGAAATCGGGCTGGCGGCGGCCGTTCGGCTTGCGTCCGTTCCCGTGGAAGGGACCTTTACCCTTGGGGTGGAAACCTCCGCGCTTGCCACCGTGATGAAAGCCGCCGTGTCCGCCGCGCTTGCCACCGCCGTGTCCGTCCTCACGGCCGCCGCGCCGCCCGCCACCCGCCTGCATCCACGGGGCCTGCGGCAGACCTTCGCCGCTCTTCCCGTTGCGCTGGTCGGCGACTTCGGAATGAAAGGGCTGGTCGCGATCGACGGGAATCGACTTCTTGATGAAGCGTTCGACCGCCTTCAGCTGTCCGCGCTCCTCAGCCGTGACGAAACTGATTGCCGCGCCCGACTCGCCCGCACGGGCCGTGCGCCCGATGCGGTGCACGTAACTCTCGGTCTCCAGCGGCAGTTCCATGTTGATCACGCACGAAACGTCCGGCACGTCGATGCCGCGGCTCGCGATGTCCGTCGCCACCAGAACGCGGTTGCGCCCCTGACGGAAACCCTCGAGCGCACGGGTGCGCTGACCCTGCGTCTTGTCGGAATGAATTGCCGCGCACGGAATCTCGGCGCGGATGAGTTTCTTCACCACGCGGTCGGCCCCGTGGCGCATCTTCGTGAAGACGATGACCTTCGTCCATTCGGGGTGGGTCTGAAGAAGATGGACGAGCAGGGAATCCTTCTGCGGCTTGTCGACGAACATCACCTTCTGGTTGATGCGCTCCACCGTCGGCGTTTCGGGCGAAATCGTCACCTGCGCGGGATCCTGCACGAGTTCGCCCGCGAGTTTCTTGATCTGGGGCGAAAGCGTCGCGGAAAAGAAGAGCGACTGCCGCGCTTTCGGCAATTTCGAGATGATGCGCTTGATGTCGGGCAGAAAGCCCATGTCGAGCATGCGGTCCGCCTCGTCCAGCACGAAGCACTCCACGTTGTCGAGATAGAGGATGCCCTGCGTCATCAGGTCGATGAGCCGCCCGGGGCACGCCACGACGATTTCCGCGCCGCGCTTCACGTCCTTCACCTGCCCGAACTGCGAAACGCCGCCGAACACGCAGGCGAACGGCATGTTCGCATACTTCGTATACTGGCGGACGTTTTCCGCCGTCTGCGCGGCGAGTTCGCGTGTCGGCGAAAGGATAAGGGCGCGGGGATGGCCGACACGGCGCGGCTTGCGTTCCTTGACGAGGTGGTTCAGGATCGGCAGCATGAACGCCGCCGTCTTGCCCGTGCCCGTCTGGGCGCAGCCGATGAGGTCGCGTCCATCGAGAAGATAGGGAATGGCCTGTTCCTGAATCGGCGTCGGCTTTTCATAGCCCGCGTCCTTGATGGCGTGCTGAAGATTCTGGTCAAGGCGACCGAAAACGGTGTTTTCAAACATGACTTTGCTATTGCCCACTCATACTACCGGCTTGATGTACTTCGACTTCAGTGCGCGCCAGAGTACGACGCAGAAGGCGGAGAGCGGAATCGCAAGGAGCATGCCGAGCATAGGTCCGAGTAACGTCGCCCAGAAGAAAAAGGAGAAGATGACGCCCGCATAGCCGAGGCCCGTCTTGTTGCCCTGGATGCGCGGCGTGATGAAGTAGTTGTCGAGGAACTGGCCCGCCGCCCACACGCAGAGCACCAGCACGAGCCGCAGTCCCGAACCGCCATGCGCGAAATAGGCGAGCGGCAGCACAATCGGCAGGCACACCACCGACCCGAACAGCGGAATCAGGTTCAGCACGCCGAGCGCAAAGCCGATCATGAAGCCGTAGGGCAGACCGACAAGCGCAAATCCCGCGCCGTAGAACACGCCTTCAATCAGACAGATGACCGTCTGCCGCTGGAAGAAACTCACGAGAATGTCGACGAAACTGTCAATTTGCTGGGCGACGAAGGTCTTCGTGTCGTCCTTCAGAAACGGCATCTGCGCCACGATCTCACTGCCGCGACGCTCCCGCGTCGTCAGGAAATAGACGAAGAAGATGAGCGCGACGAGCACCGAAAGAATGCCGCCAAGACACTTCAACGCCCCCGTTCCCGCACGAATCGCCGTCGGCGCGTAGTTCGTATAAAGGCTGCCGACATCCGTATAGTCGATGCCGAACTGCTCAAGAAGCGCCCTCATCTTCGGGAAGGTGGTGTTAAACCAGTTCACGACCTGACCGACGAGCGTCGGGCCCTGCCGCACGAGGTTGGAGATCTGATCGACCATCACCGCGCCCGCATACCACAGGAAGAGTCCGAGCGGAACGAGAATCGTCAGAAGCATCGCCGTCAGCGCAAGGCTCGCATTCGGGATAATCCGCTTCCACCACGTGTAATACGGCTTGAAGAAGAGGGAAAGGAAAAAGCCAAGGATCACGGGCACGAGCGCCGGGCTCGCAAAGGCGAGAACCTTCAGCCCCAGCCACGCGAGAAGCGCGACAAAGGCGACGACAACCGCAAACGACAGCACCGTCAGACCGCGGGTAATCGTCCTCTTCTGTCTTTCCGAAAACTCAATCATATGCGCATTATACCATATTTCGGCGGTCGGAGGCTCCCGGGATGCCCAGTTTGTCGCGGTATTTCGCCACGGTTCGCCGCGCAATCGGGAAGCCCGCCTCCTTCAGTGCGGCGGCAATCTTCTCGTCCGACAGGGGTGCGGACTCGTCCTCGTCCGCGACAATTTCGCGCAACTTGGCGAGAACCGCCATCTGCGAAACCGATTCGCCCTCCGCATTCTGCACGCCCGACGCGAAGAACCGCCGCAGTTCGATCGTGCCGCGTGGCGTCGCGGCATACTTGTCGCGCACCGTCCGCGAGACAGTCGTGCCGTGAACGCCCACCTTCTCGGCGATTTCAAGTTCCGTCAGCGGCTTGAGCGCACCAAATCCCTTTTCGAAGAAGTCCTGCTGTCGATCGAAAATCGCCTGGGCAATCGCCTGCACCGTGTGCTGCCGCTTGGCGATGGCATCGCGAAACGCCTGGGCGGCGGCGATGCGCTCGCGGATATACGCCCTCGTTTCGGGCGTCTGCTTCTTGTCTTCCAGCAGCGCGGCAAAACTGCGCGAAAGGTGGATTTCCGGCAGGGAACGCTCGTCCGTCTCGGCAATCCACCGCCCTTCGCGCTTCACCGCGTGGATTTCCGGATTCACGTATTCGACGCGCTCGCGCTCGCTCAGATACTGCCGCCCGGGGCGTCCGTCCAGCGACCGCAAGACCTTCATCGCCTCGAGAAACTGCCCGTGCGTCAGACCGAGTGCCTTTTCGACGAGGTCGATTCGCCCGGCGGCGACGTCTTCCAGATGGTCTGATATGATCTTTCGGACGTCGTCCTCGTAGGGCGAATCGTCCAGCGTCTCGACCTGGGCGAGCAGACATTCCCGCGCATTCCGCGCCCCGCACCCCGGCGGGTCGAACTCCATGATCTTCGCAAGCACCGCGAGAACCTGCGCCTCCGTCTTACCGAACGCCATTTCGGCATCGGCGAGGGAGCCCTTGTAGTAGCCCTTCTCGTCGAGGTCGCCTATCAGCACTTCCGCCAGCGGCCAGTCCCCGCGCGGAATGTCCGAAACGGGAAGCTGGCCAAGCAGGTGTTCCTGCAGGGTCTCGGGCTTCACCTGATTGTCGAAGAAACTCTGTCGCCGCTCCGCCGCCTCCTCATCATAGTTCTGCCCGGGCGTGAAGTCGTCCTCCGGGTAGTCCGGCGCGGATTCCACGGCATCGTGCTGACGCTCCACCTCCGAAAGCGAGGTCTCGAGCGGATGCGCCACGTCCTCAATCGCGGGGTTGCGCTCCATTTCCGCCGCGATTTCGGCGCGGAGTTCGGGCAGGGACTTCGCCAGCAACTTCAGCCCCTGCATCTGGCGCGGGGCCAGTGCAAGGATCTGCTTCTGTCGCTGGGTCAGTTCGAGCATTCTTCGCTAAAAGATTTCGCAACGCGGCAGTTCGCCGACGAGCGGCCGCGCATAGTCGAGGAACGCCTGCGTCACGTCGTGTCCGTTCCGGGCGATGAACTCCTTCGGAACGCTGCGCGTGAACTTCGCCGCGTTAGCAATCGGCTGGGGCGCGAACGCCGCCTGATACTTCCTGCCCTTCGCACGGAGGATTGCAATCGTCCCCTTCGCGAGTTCACCCTTCAGCGCGGCCTTCACCGCCGCCATCCCCGCCGCCCGCGCCTCGAACTGGTCGACCTTCGACGCGATGCCGGGGAAACTCCGCTGCAGGTAGCCGAACGTATCGGCCCTCACTCGCTTCACCTTGCCCGTGGACTTCAGGTATTTCGCGAGATGGTCGCCGAGCGCACCCGTGCCGCTCATCTGCACGTTGCCGTGCGAATCCTTCTCGCCGCCCGCGAACCGTGCGCCGATGGATTCGCCCTTCGCGTCGCGGATGCCTTCCGACACGGCGACGACGCACCGCCCGAACTTCTTCATCGCCGCGAGCACGTCCTTCTCGAACTTCTCCAGCGAAAACGGCACTTCCGGCAGATAGATGAGGTGAGGGCCATCCCCCTCGTTCTCGCGGGCAAGCGCCGCCGCCGCCGTCAGGAAGCCCGCGTCGCGCCCCATGATCACGTCGATCTTCACGCCGCCGAGTGCGCGGTTGTCGAGGTCGTCGCCCCGAAGGGCACACGCCACGAACCGCGCCGCCGAACCGAAGCCCGGCGTGTGGTCGCAACTGCGAAGGTCGTTGTCAATCGTCTTCGGGATGTGGTAGACGACGAGCGGGTAGCCCTCCTTTTCCGCCTCCTCCGCGACAATCCGCGCCGCGTCCGCCGAATCGTTGCCGCCAATATAGAAGAAGTACCCGACGTTCAGCTTGCGGAACTTCTCGAATATCCGGCGGCAGTCCGCCGCGTCGGGCTTCTTCCGGCAACTCCCCAGCGCGGAGGACGGCGTTTCGGCAATCGCCTCGAGCTTGCGCACCGAGACCTTCCGCAAATCGACGTAGTCGTTGCCGAGAATGCCGAGAATTCCGTGCCGCGCACCGAGGATGCGCCCGATTTTCGCGGACTTCCGCGCCTCCATCACCGCGCCGACGAGCGACTGGTTGATGACCATTGACGGGCCGCCCGACTGGGCGATCACCATATTCATCTTCGCCGCCATGGATGTTCCTCAGTAGTTTTCGGCGAGCAACTGGAAGTAGGCCTTCGGGTGGGCGCAGACGGGACACTTCTCGGGAGCCTTGTCGCTCTCGACGATTGCGCCGCAGTTCCGGCACTGCCAGCGGTTCACCCCGACGCGCACCCACGTCTCGCCGCTCTCGACGTTCGCGAGCAACTTGCGGTAGCGCGCCTCGTGGTGCGCCTCAACCTTCGCCACGCCCTCGAACTGCCGCGCAATCTCCTCGAAGCCCTCGGCACGCGCCTCCTCGGCGAACTTGCGATACATCTCCGTCCATTCCTCGTGCTCGCCGGCGGCGGCGGCGGCGAGATTCGCCACTGTGTCGCCGATGCCGTTCAGAGCCTTGAACCACATCTTCGCATGCTCCTTCTCGTTCAGGGCCGTCTCCTGGAAGAGGGCGGCAATCTGCTCGTAGCCGTCCTTCTTCGCCCGCGAGGCGAAATAGTCGTATTTGTTCCGCGCCTGCGATTCGCCCGCGAACGCGGCGGCGAGATTCGCCTCTGTCTTCGATCCCTTGAGTTCCATCTTGTCTGTTCCTTTCTTTAGCCTTGTTCTTCGACGGATTCTCCCCTGCCAAACGCCGCGCCTGCGGCTGGCGGATTGAATGCCCCTTCGGACGCGGACATTATACCAAAAAAGAAGCCGCTTCGGCGGCTTATGCGTGAGTTGCCCAATCCGTCGCGGCGCGGCCTTTTCTGGCAGGATTAACAAGATCGACGGGATTTTCCAATTCTCCACCGTTTGACTTCGACTCTCGACTTCAACTTCTCAACCACCTCCGCCCTCAAATCCCAAAGGGTTTGGGATTTTCTCCAACGGGTTTCAGATTTTATCCAACGGGTTTGGGCGTTTACCCCAACGGGTTTGGTGGTCGGTTAGTTCGTTAGTTGGTTGATGGAACATCGAGATGCGGCAAACCAACTAATCAACCAACTAAC
>CAVFWY010000109.1:0-6428 GCA_963626175.1 Gemmiger sp. | reverse complement strand
GGATCTTGCCCGTGTAGAAGAGGATGCGTTCGGTCGTCGTCGTCTTGCCCGCGTCAATATGCGCGACGATGCCGATGTTGCGTACGTTCTTTAGGTCTGTGCTCATTGGCGGATATTATACCATAGCCCCGTCCAAATCGTCACTGCGAAAAGTAATCGGCATTGTCGGCGTGAGGACACATTGCGGGTTCGTGAACATCGCCGCAATGACACATCTACTCAACGGGCGGACAAAGTCCCCAGGCGCGGAGAGGTTCGACGGGGAGACCCATGATGTTCTCGTAACTCCCCGTCCAGCCCGCGACGAGCAGGTCGCCTGATTCGTCGATGTCATACGCCCCGGCACGGTCGGTCGGCTTCACGCGGGCGACATATTCGTCGATGAGGTCTTCCGACAGGTCGTGAAACCGCACGTCGCTCCGGCAGACCATCACCTCCCCGTCAAACGCCACACCCGTGAAGACCGAATGGACGTTCCCGCTCAACTCGCGCAAGAACTCCTTCGCTTCCGCCAAATCCCTCGGCTTTCCGTAGATGCGCCCGTTGAACCAGACGATGGTGTCCGCGCTCAATACCCGCTCGTGACCAAGCCCCCGCGCCGCCGCGCCCTTCAGCAGGGCGTTCTCGCGCACCGTCCGTTCGGGGTCGTGCGGATAGCAGACCTCCGCCGCGTCGGTCTTCACAACTTCGAACGCGACACCCAGTTCCTCCAGTATCTTCGCCCGGCGCGGGCTGCCACTTGCAAGCGTAATCTTCTTCATTTATGTGTTTGAGATGTAGACGTAAACGGGGTGCGTCGCCGTGAGTTCGAGGCGCACGGACGCGGCGCGGTTGAGCGTGGCGCGGTAGAGGTTCGCGAACTTCACGCCGTCGAGCGGCCACTCAAGCCCCTTCGACGTCATCCGCGTCCTCGGATTCGGCGCGAAGACCGAGACCCCGACCCCCTTCCTGACGCGCAGGACGGCGCGTCCCTCAACTGCGTGGAAGCGTCCGTAGTCGGTCAGGACGTCGAGTTTGTGGTCGAGAGCACGGAAGATGTTGCCGAGCGCGTGGTCTTCGCGTCTGCCCGTCGCACCGAGTACGAGCGGACTCTTCCAGCCCCGTTCGCGGCAAAGGCGGATCGCCTTCTCAAGGTCGTTCGTCTCCTGCTCGGCGATGCGCACGACGTTCGCGAAGCGACCCCTCACGCTGTCGCAGTCGCCGACGACGAGCGTCGGTTCGGCGTGAAACCGCCGCCGATACGCATCCGCCGCGCCATCGCAGCAGACGACCGTGCGAGCCTCGGCGAGCGCCCGCCACGCCAGGCCGCCGCGACGGGGAAAGTCCCCCGCCGCGAGAATCACGCATCCGCCGCGCATCTTCACGCCGACACGAGCGCCGCGCCGCGCTTGCCGAGGCTGTTGACGGGAATCACCCTGAACGTCGTCCCGGCGGGGAAGTCGGCGGCGGGGAGGTCGAGTTCGACTTTCGCCGCGACGTGGCGCAAGGCGAGGTCGCCGTTCGGCTGCGCGGCGAACCGCCGCACGTCCTTGCCGTTCGGCAGCGTCGCCTCAATCACGTAGGCGATCACGCGGCAGTTCGCGCAGTCGGCGGCGGGGAACGAGAGGCGCAGGTTCTTCTCCACCGCAAGTGCCTTCAGCGCGGCGTCCTTCGGCCAAACGGGGGCGGACGAGATCGCCGCCCGCTCGGCGAAGCCATAGCGCATGTCGGCGGTCGTCTCGGGAATCGGAATCACCAGATCCTCACGAACGAACTCGTCGCGCACGAAGTCGCGGCACTGCAACACCATCTCGTCGTCGTAGACGTCGAGGAGCATGCCCTGGCGCGTATGCCACCGCTCCGACCGGTTCACGACACCCCCACCCAGCAGCGCCTTTACGTTGTCGTCCGAGCCGTAGCGCAGCGAACCGAGTCCGATGGACGTGAATGCGCCCTGCCAGATGAAGCGGTCGTCCGTCGCCGGACAGTGCGCGTGACCCGAGAAGGCAACCGCCTTCGGGAACGACGAAAGCGCACGCGTCGAGTATCCCGCGTCATGCCCCCAGACGTCCGCGCCGAAGCACGTGTCCTTCGGATGCGGATGCTGGATGTAGAAGAACGGCTTCGTGCGGTCGATTTCGGCGGCGTGAACCTTGAACCAGTCCTCAATGGCGGCAATTCCGTCCCATTTCCCCGCCACCCACTGTGCGCCGATGACCTGGTAGCCCCTCACGCGCTTCATCCAAATCGGGGCGTAAGGCTCGTGGAAAACCTGCTCCCACGCGGCGGCGGGATTCGTCACGACCCACCCCTTCTTGAACGCCTCCTTGTCGAAGAACCGCTTGTCGTAGCCGTCGTAGGCCTGCCCCTCCACATCGTGGTTGCCGTAGACGAAGAGCTTCTCGACCGTGCGTCCGTCTGGTGCGCGATTGCCGGGGAAGACGCGCTCCCACGCCTCACCGACCTTCTTCAGCTGCGCGAGCATCCCGTTGTCGGCCATGTCGCCGGCGATGACGACACCGTCCACGCGCTGGTCGCGAAACCATTCCAATGCATGTTCAAATGTTTGGGTGTCGCCGAACTTGTTGAAGTCGCCGTCCTCGGCGCAGATATGGATGTCGGCGAGCAGCCCAAGCCGCAGGTTGGGTGCGCGAAGGGTCGAGTCGGTGATACCCGCCATACGGCAGCCCGTCAGGGCGACGCTCCCGAAGAGTCCGCCGAGGAAGAGGCGGCGCGAGACCAAACATTCAGTTCTTTCGTTCATCATATCTGCATTTCCTTTTGTGTTTTACCTTGTTGTGTTTTACCAAAATCCCCATTCGCCAAACCTGATGACATAAAGCCCCAAGAGTAGGTTCGTCACCACGTGGGCGAGAATCGCCGCGCCGAGTCCGCGTCGAATCGCAAGCCAGCCGTAGGCTACGCCCGCAAGCGCCCCGACGACGAGACGGTCGTGCTCGAGCGCGAACAGCCCGACCGTCCAGAGAAACGCCGAGCGGTCGAAGGTCGAGAGCCGCACCGCCGTCCAGTCCCGCGACTGAAGGCGGCGGTAGAGGAAGGAACGGAAGAAAAGTTCCTCCGCCGGGGCGATGACGAACGCGCTCCCGACGAGCCGCCACAGCGTGAGCGGCCAGCCGCACACGTCCGGCTCGTAGGGCGAGACCGCCAACACGGCGCTTCCGCCCCCGACCACGAAAAACCGCCGATACCAGTCGAACCGCTCGGGATAGACCCAGAGGACGCAGACCGCCGTGCCGACAAGCACACCCCACGACAACGCCTTCCACACCGCACCCTTCCGCGCATCCGTCGCCTCGTCGGACATTCGGGGATAGAGGAAGAAAAGCGCGGCAAACGTCAGGAACGTCCGCACCGCATACCCGGTTGCCGACGCGGGCAGAACCAACATCAGGGTCATCCAGAGAAGGTAGGGCGCAGCCGCGCCGAGCGTGTCGCGTCCGAGCGGTGTCGAGAACCTCCTCATCCATGAAAGTTCCATGCGTTCGCCCTTCTCCCTTCTCCCGTCCCCTACCTGCCGCCCTTCGCGGCGCTGTCATTCGCCATCTGACGGAGCAGTTTCGCGGCGGCGGCGGACTCCGCTTCGCGGTGGCTACGCGCCTGTGCAACGGCCTCGCCCACGCCCTCCACCGAGACCTTCACGGTGAAGATCGGATCGTGCGGCTTGCCCGCCGTGCGCACGAGTTCGTAGGCGGGATGTCGCGGCGGAACCAACGCCTGCACGCGAACCTGAAGTTCGCCCTTCGGATTCCCCAGCCACTCGTCCGCCGAGGCCTGCGCCGAGAGGCTCAGCGTCGCGTAAATCTGCCGCGCCGCCGCCATGCCCCCGTCCAGCCACGCCGCACCGATGATCGCCTCCACCGCATCCGCAATCGTCTTCGAGTTCTTCGGCAGACTGCTCGCCCCCCGATTCCGCTTCAGGCGCGGCACGAGGTCGAGGCGGTTCGCCACCGCACACAGGGCGGACGCCGAGACCATGTGCGCCCGACGCACCGAAAGCGAACCCTCCATCTCGGTCGGGCATTGCGCGAAAAGTTCGTCCGCCGCGAGCAACCCCAGCACCGCGTCGCCCAGAAACTCAAGCCGCTGGTTGTCCTTCACGTCCGGCCGTTCCATCCGATAGGCGGGTGTCGTCAGAGCCTCAGCGAGAAGCGCATCATCCTTGAACGCATATCCAAATATTTCCATGGTGGAGATTATACCAAAAACGGCGTTGTCCCGTCCGCGAGTTCCGCCAGACATCGCTCCGTCGATGCCTCGGCGGCCTATCGCCGCAAGGACGGCGTTTACGTCGTGCCAATCACCGCCCTGAAAGACTGAAGGTCTTTCTCACAGGTTCTCGAAACGGTGGCCGCGTGGGGGCAAAACGAACCCGTCCACCATCGTGAAGGGCTTGTCGCCGAAGTTGACCGTGACGCGAACGCCGTTGGCAAACGCGCTCTGCTGCACGAGTCGGTCGGCCGTAAGCCAGCGGTAGTCCGTCATCCGCACGCCAAAGGTGGCGCGAGCGACGGGTGTCGTCACCTTCACGGATTCCGCGAGACGGTCTTGGATACCCTCAAAGACCTGCCGCGTGAAGAAATACATAGGCGCCGTTCCCGTGACGGCGTTCAGCAGGTCGTGCTTCCACCACGCCTTCGGGAACTTGTTGTTGTAGTCCGTCCAATACCACGTCGAGACGATGCAGTCGTGGAACACCATCTCCCAGAACGGGACGCGCGTCGTCGGGTCAAGCCCCTTTTCGATGATTTCCGGCGTTTCATCGTAGATTTTCCACATATACCGCCCGCCGTCCACGCGATACGCCCACGAGGAGAAGTTCCCTTCGAGATAGTCGACCTCCGGCACGTAGCACTCGATTCCGTCCTCCGAACCGCAGATGAGGTTGAACTCCTCGCCCGGGAGCGCGAGCATCCGCTTGCACGCCTCCGCACCCGTTCGGTGCGTCAGGGGGTGCTTCGGATTCGAGCAGTGGCTCACGCACGTGCCGTTCCCGTCAAGAAACCGCGCCCCGTAGCCGGGGGCTTCGGCAAGCCGCTTTGAGATGCGCTCGCGCATGTAGGGTCGCATCCGCGCCGGACAGACAATCGAGCACCTCACCGTCGGCTTCTTCGTCGGGTCGTCCTTCAGCGCCACCTGCCACCCGCCCGCCGGCGAGCCGTCCTCCAGGCGGATGATGTCGTCACGTTCGCAGGCGTCGAGCGGCCAGTGCGGACGCACCGCGTCAATCTTGTCGAGCATCGCCCGCGGCATCGTATCCGAGTAGATGTCGTATTCCGTCTGGAGAACGCCTGGGATCTTCGCGATCTCCCGCACATCCTCAGGCGTAATCCACACGTTCAGGTCGCGGCGCGTGACGCCGCTGAAGATGAAGTTCCTGAATCCGAGTTCCTTCAGCCGCCGCGCCACGCCGGGCTTGTCCCCTTCCGCCTCCCAATACCAAACGATTGGAGCGCCCGCGAGCAGGTCGTAGCGTTCCGCCATCTTCGGATGCCGCGCCCGCTTCTGCGCGAACGTCACCGCGAGACCGCGCCGCTCCATCTCCGTGCGTACGCGCCTCGCCATCTCCATCGGCGAACCCTTCACGAAGAAGACGAAACGCATCTTCCGCGCATAGCCGAACCGCTTGTCTTCGCCACCCCACGAAACCCCCGCCTGTCGAAGTCCGTTCCCACGAACGGACGCATCGAGCCAGACGTCCGCCGGAGTCTCCACCATTCCGAGAACCGCGCCCGCGCCCTCGAGCGAACCATCCACCGCGACCGTCTCGCCATACTGTCCCCACGCGCTCATCTTCATCTCGCGCTTCCAGAACTTCGCACGGTCGAACTCCGTCGTCCCCAAGTCCGCCCGCTCGACGGGAATGGCGTAGCCGCACCCGTTCGGCAGCAGAAGCCGCTCGCCGCGTTGCGCCGCGAACGGACGCGGGAAGTCGAAGGATTCCGCGACGGCGTTCTCCGCCGCCGAGTCGAGTTCCACGGCAAGTTCCGCACCCTCCAGGGCGAGACGCATCGCGACCTCACCGTCAACGCCATCAATCTTCAGGCGGAACGCCGCGCCGCGTCCGTTCGGATTGACCTCGGCGGAAAGAACCTCCACCTTCGCCCCTTCGGTCGGCAACTGCCGCCACGTGCGCCCGGTGCGCAGGTCGGTGACGTCGAACGCCGCCGTCTCGCGGCTGACCTCGACGCGCAGCGTCTCGTTCGAGAGTGCAAGCGGAGTCGCACCAACCTCCCGCGTCTCGACCGTCCAGCCCGCCGGCACGTCGGCGACGCGCACGACGCCGTTCTCGCGGCGGACGCGGATCTTCCCCTCGCCGACTGGGAAGACACCCTCCACCCACGCCAGTTTCGCCCGCACGTCCTTCGCCAGCACAAGCCGCTTCGCGAGCAAATCGACCTTCTCGACGCCGAGCACACACCGCGCCAGCA
>CAVFWY010000108.1:0-6541 GCA_963626175.1 Gemmiger sp. | reverse complement strand
TCGAACTCTCGACGACGGTCGAACACGCGCTGGACGTCGCGGAAGACGAATTGCCCCCGAACTTCATCCCCGACTTGCAGCGTGGAATCGCCGCGCTTCGGGCGAGTGTCGCCGCCACGCAAAAGCGGGCGCGGGGCGGTCGCCTGCTCCGGGAGGGGGCGCTCGTTGTCCTTGCCGGTCCGCCGAATGCGGGAAAGAGTTCGCTGATGAACGCCCTGCTCGGCGAATGCCGCGCCATCGTCTCGGCGACGCCCGGCACGACGCGCGATTCCATCGAGGAGGGCATCGATCTGGACGGCTGGCCCGTGCGGCTCGTCGATACGGCGGGACTGCGCACGACCGACGATTCAGTTGAGGCGGAAGGCGTGAAACGCGCCGAATCGCTCGTCGAACGGGCGGACATCGTGCTTCTGCTGGGCAATCCGGAGGAATTGGCGAACGCGGAGTCCTCCCCGTGCGCGGCAAATCGTCCGAATGTCATCCCCGTCTTGTCAAAGAGCGATCTGTTTCCGACTTGTGCCGCGCCGATCCGCGTGAGTTCGGTGACGGGCGAAGGATTGGAGGGGGTGAAGGCGGCGATTGTGTCGCGGCTCGAAGTGCTTGCGGGTACGGTGACGGACGGGTGTTCGAGCGTTAGCGAACGGGAGCGTTCGCTCCTGCAGACCGCCTTTGCCGCGTTGGGGGATTCGGGGGCGGACGACCTGGTTCTGCTCGCCAACGCCTTGCGAACTTGTGCGGAGACGCTGGGCTCACTCATCGGCGCAACCTATTCGAGCGACTTGCTGGATTCACTCTTTTCCCGTTTTTGCGTGGGGAAATAGTGCAATTTGGTGAGCAAGTGGCAAAAACAGGCGGATTTCTCAATACCCCCTTGCAAGTAAGGACTGATATTTGATATAATACGAAAGTTTCTAACCCGAATGAGGCCACTTTAGCTCAGTTGGTAGAGCACTTCCTTGGTAAGGAAGAGGTCGGCGGTCCGATTCCGCTAGGTGGCTCCAGAAGGGCGAGACAAAACAAAGAAGACAGACAGAAAAACTACTCACAGGAGTCAAGAAAATGGCTAAGGAAACATTCGAACGCGGCGGAAAGCCGCACGTGAACGTCGGCACCATCGGCCACGTCGACCACGGCAAGACCACTCTTACGGCCGCCATTACGCACGTCCAGTCCCTCAAGGGCCTCTGCGAAGAGATTAAGTACGACCAGGTTGCGAAGGCCTCCGAGTCTGCTGGTCGTCGTGACGCGACGAAGATTCTGACGATTGCGTCCTCGCATGTCGAATATTCGACCGAGAACCGTCACTATGCGCACGTCGACTGCCCCGGCCACGCCGACTACGTGAAGAACATGATTACCGGCGCGGCGCAGATGGATGGCGCGATTCTCGTCGTCTCGGCCGTTGACGGCCCGATGCCCCAGACCCGTGAGCACGTGCTGCTCGCCCGTCAGGTCGGCGTTCCGAAGATTGTCGTCTTCCTCAACAAGTGCGACCTCGTGGACGATCCCGAGATGCTCGACCTCGTTGAAATGGAAGTTCGCGAACTCCTTTCCAAGTACGATTACGACGGCGACAACGCCCCGGTGATTCGTGGCGCGGCCTATCCGGCGACGCAGGCGACGAGCAAGGACGACGCGGCGTGCAAGTGCATCGACGAGCTGATGAACGCTCTCGACACCTACATCCCCGAGCCCGTCCGCGAACTCGACAAGCCGTTCCTGATGCCGATCGAAGACATCTTCTCGATTGAAGGCCGTGGCACGGTCGTCACGGGTCGTGTCGAGCGCGGTGTCGTCAAGGTTGGCGATGACGTCGAGATCGTCGGTCTCAAGCCGACGCAGAAGACGGCCGTCACGGGCGTTGAGATGTTCCGCAAGCTCCTCGATCAGGGTCAGGCCGGCGACAACATCGGCACGCTTCTCCGCGGCACGAAGAAGGAAGACGTCGCTCGCGGGCAGGTTCTCGCGAAGCCGGGTTCCATCACCCCGCACACCGAGTTCTCGGGTCAGGTCTACGTCCTCACGAAGGAAGAGGGTGGCCGTCACACCGCGTTCATGAAGGGCTATCGTCCCCAGTTCTACATCCGCACGACGGACGTGACGGGCGACATCCAGCTCCCCGAGGGCGTGGAAATGGTCATGCCCGGCGACAATGTCGAGATTACCGTGAAGCTGATTGCTCCGGTCGCTCTCGAAGAGAAGATGCGCTTCGCTATCCGCGAAGGTGGCCGCACGGTCGGCGCCGGCACGGTTTCGAAGGTGATTAAGTAATCACAAGCAAGTCTTCTGTGGGATGCCTGCCCGTCAGACCCGACCGAAAGTGGTCGGTCGGGGCGACGGGCGGGCTCACTCCTCACAGGTGACGAAGGAAGAAGAAGATGCGTGATCTCGCGATTTTGGCTTGCGGCGAATGCAAGCGCCGCAACTATACGACGACCCGGAACAAGAAGACGATGACCGAGCGTCTCGAAAAGGTGAAGTTCTGCCCGCACTGCCGCAAGCGCACGACTCACAAAGAGACGAAGTAAATGCATTTCATAGGGTAGTAGCACAATGGCAGTGCAGCGGTCTCCAAAACCGCCTATGGGGGTTCGATTCCCTCCTACCCTGCCAATCGGAGAGTGAAGATGAGTTTCTTTAAGAAGACGAAGGAGTATCTCGGCGGCGTTTCGGCGGAAGCGAAGCGCGTCTCATGGCCGCAGAAGCGCGAACTCTGGGAGTCCACGCTGGTCGTCATCTCGTTCATTTTCATTCTGGCGGCGACGACGCTCGTCTGTGACAAGGTGATTGAGTTCTTCCTCAAGATTGTTCACGCGGGCGCGTAAGGAGACGGCGATGGATAAGCAGTGGTTCGTTCTGCATACGCTGACGGGACAGGAAAACAAGGCCCAGAACTCGATCGTCAATCGGATCAAGATTGAGCGGATGGAGGACTTCATCGGGCGGTGCGTCGTCCCGACGGAGCGCGTGACGGAGAAGAAGAACGGGAAGAAGCACACGATGACGAAGAAGGTGTTCCCCGGCTATCTTCTCTGCGAATTGGCCCTTTACGATGAGTCGAAGGGGCTGGATGAAAACGGACGCAAGGCGATTTATGCGCGCACGTGGCAGTTCCTCCGCGAAACCCCTGGCGTGATTGGGTTCGTGGGCGGCGAACGCCCGATGCCGCTGAAGCAAAGCGAAGTGGATGCGATTCTCCTCGACAAGCCCTCGACGGGCGAGGCGGCGCGTCCGAAAGTCACTTTCAGCGTCGATGAGACGGTGAAGATTATCGATGGCGCGTTCATGGGTTTGACGGGCCAGGTCACAATGGTGGATCCCGACAAGGGCAAACTCAAGGTTGAGGTCTCGATCTTCAACCGCAAGGTCCAGGTCGACGCCGAGTATTGGCAGGTGGAGAAGGTTGCCGTCGAGGAAACCTTCGAGCCGGTCAAGGCATAAGGTAGGTTTTGCGGTCCGCTTGACCGGGTAGGATCCCCGGGAGGAGCCGCACGAAAGAAGGAAAAGGTCAAATGGCCAAGAAGGTTACTGGCGTGGTTAAGCTCCAGATCCCGGCAGGCGCGGCGAATCCCGCACCGCCCGTGGGTCCCGCGCTCGGTTCTGCTGGTGTGAACATCATGCAGTTCTGCAAGGAGTTCAATGCGAAGACCGCGAAGGATTCCGGTCTCGTGATTCCCGTGATCATCACGGTTTATCAGGACCGCAGCTTCTCGCTGCAGTTCAAGTCGCCGCCGGCTTCCGTGCTTCTCAAGAAGGAAGCGGGACTCGCCAAGGGCAGCGGCGTTCCGAACAAGAACAAGGTTGGCAAGGTGACGAAGGCGCAGTTGCTCAAGATCGTCGAGATGAAGAAGGCCGACCTCAACACCACCGATCCGGAACAGGCGATCAAGATGATTGCCGGCACGGCTCGCAACATGGGAATCGAGGTGGTCGAATGAAGCACGGCAAGAAGTATTTCAACGCACTGAAGAAGGCCCCGAAGAAGGCCGTTTCGCTTGACGAGGCGATTAAGTTCGTCAAGGCGAATCCCGGTGCGAAGTTCGACGAGACGGTTGACGTCTACTTCCATCTCGGCAAGGAACTGACGAAGGGCGACACCGCCGTCCGCGGCACGGTGAAGCTCCCGAACGGTTCGGGCAAGACGGTCAAGGTCGCGGTGTTCGCGGGCGGTGACGCCGCCGAAGCGGCGCGTGCCGCCGGTGCGGATTTCGTCGGTCTCGCCGATCTCATCGAGAAGGTGACGAAAGAGGGCTGGTGCGATTTCGACGTCGCGATTGCGACGGTCGAGGCGATGAAGGACGTGCGCAAGTGCGCCCGTATCCTCGGTCCGCGCGGCCTGATGCCGAACCCGAAGACGGGAACCGTGACGGACGACACCGCGACGGCCGTCAAGGAGGCGAAGGGCGGCAAGGTCGACTTCCGCATGGACAAGACGGGCAACCTCGCCGTGATCGCCGGCAAGCGCAGTTTTGACGACGCGGCCCTCGCCGCGAACATCAAGGCGGTCGTTTCCGCCGTGCAGGCCGCGAAGCCCGCGACGGTGAAGGGTCTCTTCATCAAGTCGATGACGATCTCTTCCACGATGGGTGTTGGCGTTCCCGTGATCGTCTCGGCCGACGCCGAATAAAGGAGGTAATCGAAATGAGAATTGAAAAGGTTGCCATTCTCGACGAAGTCGTCGCCCGCGTCAAGGACTCGGATTACTGCTTCATCATCAATCACGGTGGTGCGGATGTCGCGAAGTTCGCGAAGTTCCGTGCCGCGCTCCGTGCGCTCGACAGCCGTCTGCTCGTCGTGAAGAACACCTTCCTCGCGAAGGCCGCGAAGGAAAAGGGCTGGAGCGACGAGGTGAACGCGATGTTCGATGGCCCGACCGCCGTTGTCACCGGCAGGGGCGAGCCGACCGCCGTCGCGAAGGCCATCATGGACTTCGTGAAGGATTCCGGCGACAAGGCTTCGGTCAAGGGCGCGGACTACGACGGCAAGATCGTGGATGCCGCGATGGTCGAGGCTCTCTCGAAGATTCCCGGCAAGGATCAGCTCCGTGCGACGTTCCTCATGCTCCTCAAGGAGCCTGCGACGCGTCTGGCGCGTGTGCTTTCCGAGAAGGCGAAGAAGGAAGGCGGCGAGGCTGCTCCGGCTGCGGATGCGACCCCTGCGGCCTAATCAACGAATTTGTAAAAGTCGCCTGAACGATAGGGAAACCGAAAGATAGGGCGACACCCCGGACGATGAAACACGCGGCCGGTTGAAAACAAGGAAAAAAAAGAAAATGACAAACGAAGAACTCATCAAGGAACTGTCGGGCAAGACGGTTCTTGAAATCAATGACCTCGTGAAGGCTCTCGAGGAAGCGTGGGGCGTTTCCGCCGCGGCGGCTGTCGCGGTTGCGGGTCCTGCCGCCGGTGCGGCTCCTGCCGAAGAGAAGACCGAGTTCGACGTCGTCCTCAAGGCGGCGGGTTCGAATAAGATTGCGGTCATCAAGGAAATCCGCGCGATCACGGGCCTCGGCCTCAAGGACGCGAAGGATCTCGTCGACGGTGCGCCGAAGACGGTCAAGGAAGGCGCTTCGAAGGAAGACGCCGAGAAGATCAAGGAACAGCTCACCAAGGCTGGCGCCGAGGTCGAAATCAAGTAATTTCACTTACGAGATTAGCGGAAAGCCGTGGCGGACAACGCCGCGGCTTTCTTCTTTTCCTTAATCTTCCGTTAACATCGTTTTGCTACAATTGCGTCGTTCCGGCAGGGAAGACCATATCGGTTCTTCCCCCGGAACAGAAAGGATTCTGGCAATGAGAATGACAAAACGAGTCTGTGCAAAGGGAATTGTCACCGCCGTCGGCGTGCTTGCCCTGTTTGCGGTCGGCGGCGCAATCTGCGCGGCGGAGCGCAAGGATATGTCCGCGAAGAATTCCGAAGCGTCCGTGACAACGAATGAGAACGGTTCGGTTTCGCGGGTGTTCACCGAATCGACCGTGACGACAAACGGCAACATGGTGACGGAGGTCCGCCGCGAAACCCGCACAACCACGGATACGGATGGCAACGTGCTGGAGAATTCGGCGAGTGAATTCTCCCAGAGCTATTCGATTGGAACGCTTGACCGTCCCGCTCCGCGCGCGCCTCTCCTTGGCGGGGAGAACGCGCAGAAGGTGGATGGCGATTCCGACTCCTTCATGGGGCTGAAGTTTGGCGAGGTGCTCGAAGGCACGAACTTTGTGCTCGACGCTTCCGAACCGACGCTTCGCCGCACCACGTTCACTCCCAAGAAGGAACTGGCGGACTTTGACGACTACTACGTCTACGTGACGCCCAAGTCGCACAGGATTGCGAAGGTTGTCGCGTGTGCGAAGAACGTCATCGATCCGGGGGCGCGGTGGAAACGCCACTATCTGATTGAAGCCCTTGAGAAGCGGTATGGCACGTGGGCGCGGCTCTGCAGTTTCACCCGTCCCTGCTATGCGTTCGACATTGGCGACGGGCGTTGCGTGATGGTCTGCCTCGCGGGGGCTTCGTCGGACTACCAGACGGTAATCGCCGC
>CAVFWY010000107.1:0-6567 GCA_963626175.1 Gemmiger sp. | reverse complement strand
GCGGCAGGGCGCGGACGAACTTCTCCCCGTACGGCTCGAGGTGGATGCCGTTCATTTCGAGAATCGTCTCAATCGCCTCGACCTGTTCCGCCTCCGACAACTTCTGTCCGGGGCGCGACTGGAGGGTAATCGTCGGGTTGGGTGCGCCCGGATCCTTCAGAACCGTCTTGTTGACGAGTTTCGAGTAGACCTCGAACACCATGTCCACCGCCGCGTTGTTGAAGTTGAGGGAAGAGACCCCGTCCGACGAAGGAGCATCCTTCGCCATCGGCGGCGGCGTTCCGGGAGACGGACGCGAACCCAGCATGCCACGCGGCGGCGCGGCGACGCCCGAAAGGGCGACGAGAACCAATGCACAGAAAACAACACTCCTCTTCATATTGTTATTCCTCCCTCATATAGGCGCAGGTGACGGTCATCGACCCCTTCAAATAGCCGCGCTTGGAACTGGGGCGCACGTTGATCATCCGCACGTCGAACATTCCCCCGTCCGTGTTTTCCAGCTCGTGCAGGAACTTGACGAGCGATTCGAGCGCACCCTCCCACGACTTGACCTCAATCGGCAGTTCGTAGACGTCGCCCGCCGCGACCTCATTGCCGACCTGCCGCTGGGAAATGGTGATGTGGTTTCGCGTGGCAATTTCCTCCACTTTCCGCTGCCAGGTCGTATCCGTCACCTTCCCCGCCTCGAACGTCGGCATCAGCGCCTTTTCGTCCTCGTAGGCCTGATTCCACCTCTGCCGCTCGGAAATCAGCCGGCACTCGTCCAGGTAGGTCTTCCGCGCCTGTGCATAGGAACGCGCCGCCTTCCGCCACGCATCCTGCTGGCTCACGAACCAAAGCCCCGCCGCGAGAAAGTAGAGGAGCACCATCCCCAGCACCGCCAGCACCGCCTTTTCGCGCAAACTCATCGCGTTCATCAGTCCTCCTCTCCCTTCTCATACCGACAGTCGAGGTCGAACTTCTGCTTGCCGCCCTTTATCGCGGTCGGCCCGTTCAGCGTGACGCGACCGAAGACACCTTCCGTCTCGCCTTCGCCCGCAAGCGCGTTCATCGCGTCCTGAAGCTTCCACACCGAATCCGCATCCTCCGCCTCGCCCGCGACCTTCACGCCTTCGTCGCGGCGAAAAACCCAGCTGTTCAGCGTCATCCCCGCCGGAAGCCGGTCGCTCACCGCCTTCATCACCTCGAGCGCACCCCGCGAGTGGTCGGAGTATTTCTGCACGAGCCTCACCTTGTCGCGCATGTCCTTCACGGCCGCATAGGCGCGGCGGTGCTCCTTGCTCAGGGACTTCTGGCGGTCGGTCATGAAGCCGTAGCCCATCGGAACGCCGAAGAGAACGCCCATGGCGAGCAGCCAGACGCCCCCCGCCACCGCCAGCCCCCGCGTCAGTTTCTTCTTCAGCCGCGACTCATCCAGAACCTGCCGCCAGCTTTCGGGCAGCGCATTGAGCACATTCGCATCCGCCGAACGCTCCGCCACGCCGACAAGTGCCGCGTCCTCGCCGATTTCGACGCGGCGGATCGGCGCGAGGTCTTCCAACCCGTCGGCGGAAAGGTCGCCTGTCACGATGATTTCCGCAAGGGACTTCACGCCGCCGAAATCCTCCGCCTCCAAGAGCGACAGCATGACTTCGCGGCGAAGGTCGCTTGCCGCGCTGACCGCGCGAATCGCGCTCGGCGCATCGCCGTCAATGATCAGCAGGGAAATGCAGTCCGCACCCTTCATCAGCAGAAGCCGCCGTTCGTCGCCGCCGCCGATGGCGGACCACAGCCCGCGCACCGCCCCCAGCGCGAGCGCATCAACCCGCGTGACGTTCAGTTTCGCCGCGTCCAGCGCCTCGGCAATGTCATCCGCCGCGCTTTCGGGCAGTGCCGCCGCCACGACGACCGCCCCATCCGCCGCTTCGCGCACCAGTTCGCACGAAACCGTCAGGGGTTCGTCAGGATACGGACTCATCGCCCGCAGGAGCGGCGCGGCGAAGCCGCTCGGGTCTTCCCGCGATTCGGCGGGGACGCGCACGATCCTGACCAGAAGCCGAGAAAGCGGCAAAGCAAGCACGGTCTCGCGGGAGGGATTCCCCGAGTCGAGCAAACGCAACGAACCGCCCTCGTAGGCGGCAACCTGAACCGTACTTGCCATTGTCACCGCGTATTATACCAAAAACGGCGCGATTCAGGCGGCGAGGAAGCGGTTAGTTCGTTGTCTTATCACCCAAATTCATTGTATGGCGTCTGCTTGACTCTGAAACCAGATGTTTGGTATAATGCTCATCGTTCAAGAGGAACACAAGTCATGGCACAAGTCAGTTTTCGCATCGATGATCGGCTTAAGGCCGCTGCCGACACCATTTTCAACGGAATGGGAATGAACCTTTCCACGGCAATTACCATTTTCATTCGCCAAACAATCGACCGTCGCGCACTTCCCTTCGAAGTCCGCGCCTGCTCGAATCCGCTGGCCGCACCCGAGCGCATCCGCGCCGCCATAAGCGACTACGACAACGGCAAGAAGAATTATCACTTTCACGAGTTGCCAGCCTTAGAGGAATCCTCGCCCCGCACCACCACCTCCCGTCAGGCAAACCGGAGCCGCCATCATGCAAAAGCTCTGGTCTGATTTCGCTTGGGAGCAGCTTCAGGACTGGACGACGCATGACCGGAAGACGCTGAAGCGGATCTACACGCTCATCCAAAGCATCGACAGAAACGGTTACTCCTCCATCGGCAAACCCGAACCGCTGAAAGGAAATTTTTCGGGATGGTGGAGTGTCCGCATTGACGAGGTGAACCGCCTCATCTTCAAGATCGACAACGGCCAGCTCGTCATCAGCTCCTGCATGGGGCACTACGAGTAATTCAGCGACTTTCAGGATTTATTGCGGCCCGGGCGCGGTGTCAAATCGCTGAAAATCGAGAATCAGAGGCGCGGATTTTGGTATAATTCAGCCTGTCGCCCACAGGAAATCGGGGCGAAGGATATTTCAAATGGTCATGGCAAAGAACTTGCAAGCGAAAAAAAAGGCGGAACAGACGAGAATCAATGCAAAACCGGCGGAAATGAAGTCCGCCGCGCAAAAAGTCGTCTTGGTTGGCACCTACAAGGGCGACATGCTGACGCGGTGGCCGAAATGGTATTGCTATCCCATTCGTGCGTCGGACAAGATTTCTGACGCGGACGCGGCGAAAATCAACGAACTGTGGCTGTTCAGGGGCGCGGCGGATCAGAAGAACTACAGGGCGGCGTTCGTCGGCGTGAAGAGTCGCGACGAACTGGTGCGCGACTACGGCTATCCCGCCGATGGCAAGGCGCACGGCGAGAGGTATCTGCTCTTCAAGAAGACGGCGGCGTACCAGTTCAAGGATATGCCGCCTGAGGAGGCGGAACGCGTCTATGTCCGCACGGCGGACTTTGCGCGCTCGCCGAAGGTGCGCAAGCAGCTGAAGGCGTACCTTGAGTCGCCCGACCGCGCAAACCCCGACCTCGCGAATCTGCTGCCGACAATCGTCACGAAAGTGCCGCGTGAGAACCTGCGCGTTTCAGAATGGTCAACCGAATGGGGGCTGTTTTCATGGGATGATGTTACACCCGTGAAGAAACCGCCCAAGGGGGTGTTAACTGCTGTCGAGTTGTTCGCTGGTGCGGGTGGTCTAAGCATTGGGCTTGAACGTGCGGGAATCCACGTCGTTCTTGCCAACGAAATCATGCCCGACTTCGCGGCAACGCTTGCGGCGAATCATCCCAATACAAACGTCATCAATGAAGACATCCATAAAATCGACTTCAGGGCTGAACTGAAGAAACTTGGCTTGGAGTCCGTCGACGTCCTTTCCGGCGGGCCGCCGTGTCAGGGATTCTCCACCATTGGCTCAAAGAATCGTCAGGACCCCAGGAACTCCTTGTTCTACGAATATCTGCGAGCCGTTTCGGAGACGCATCCGAAGTATACGATCTTCGAGAATGTATCGGGCTTTAAGCGGATGTACGACGGGTTCGCCTATGAGACGCTCGTGAAGGAGCTGGCGGAACTTGGGTATGATACGAAGTGCCAAATCCTCAACGCCGCCGACTATGGCGCTCCGCAAATTCGTTATCGAACGATAGTTATCGGCTGGCGACGAGACCTGAAGCCGTTGGAGTTCCCCGTGCCGACAAATGGAACCAAGGAAGGGCTTCGTCCGTATCTGACGCTGATGGAGGCGATAGGAGATTTGCCGCGCATTGGCACTGGCGAAAGTTCGAGTGTCTATGCTACCGCTCCGCAAAACGAATATCAGAAACGGATGCGCGGAGGGCAGAAAGAATTGCTTGACCACAATGCATCCAATTACGGCGAGAAGATGCAGGAGATTCTGCGAGTGATTCCCGCCGGTGGCTCAATCAAGGATCTGCCGCCGCGCCTACGACCGAAGTCCGGCTATTGCAATACATACGCCCGCTTGATGCCAGACGAACCGAGTCCGACAATCACGCGAAACTTCGGCACGCCGTCTTCCAGCCGTTGCGTCCACCCTTATCAGCCAAGGGCGTTGTCGACGCGCGAAGGCGCGAGGTTGCAGGGCTTTCCGGATGATTACAGGTTTGTCGGCGGAAAACAGTCGAAAAACCTTCAAATAGGCAATGCAGTCCCACCAATCCTTGGGGAGGCGATTGCGCGTGTTGTTCGCAAGGCATTGGACGGGGAGGATCGTCAGTGAAAACGAAATTCAACGGAGACGCAACGAATGCCAATCGTTCCATGGCTGGATCCGTACGCGGCTTGGCAGGTCGCAGATATCCAGTAGATGTCGCAAATCTCTTGAATTCCAACCCTTCATTTGCCGCGAAGATTTGCGGATTGTTGGGGCGAGAGCCATCGCTTTTCGAGAAGGCTCTTGCCGGGCGCGACATCAATTGCAGTGTGCGAAGTGTCGTTGGCGGCAATACAAAGGCAAAGACGAGCCTGAAGATATTGTGGAGAGACGGCGGCGTAACAAACATCCGAACAAAGAATACGAATGGCGGACAGCTTCATCTTGAGTTGACGGATAACTTCATTAACGGCTACGAGGCGCAGTTCGCTAAGAAGATTCCCAATCTGGTGAAAGACGCGCTTCGCTTGTTTTCAGGGTGTCATGCGAATCAGAGCCAGATACTTGACGCTATCTCGCCGAACTTCGTCGGTGAAAGGATTCGTGCATTGGAGCGGAAGTATAACGACCGATTGACGTTGGGCTCGATGTATGGATACGATGACAGGCTGGCAAATGAACTCCTGTCTTGGTTTCGTGCCAACACAGCAGACCTCTTCCTGTTTTGTGCCGCCATCGGGGAGGCGAAGAACCGGGTGGAAATGCCGGAATTCCTGTGGCTGTATGATGATAACAAGTCGGAGGCAGAAGAGAACCGATTGATTCCGTGCGAGATTTATTCCATTGGCAAGATGTACGCCAATCTCAAATCTATGCCGTTAACGATGATTGAGGATATGGTTGCACCCGGCGACAGCGAACGGGTTGGCTCGACAATCACCCAGCCGTTCGGTAAATTGCAATATCATCTCCACGCCCTTCAGTTTCGCTATGAACCCTCGAAATTGGCGAGCATCGCGGCATATGTTCCGAAACCGACGAACGTAAGGAAACTGCATTTCGGCTCGCGACCGAAGAGGAGCGGACATCAGAACGAAGAAGTGATTGCTAAGGAGTTGAATGAAAACAAGGCATTTCGCGCACATTTCTGTGAACGAGTTGGTGTTGGCGTAAGTGAATTCGTCGCGGCGACCGCCGGCGGAGAGAATGCCTCACTTGAGGAGAGCATCATCGGCGGCAAGACGCCTGGCAAGACGGATGTCGTGGTGATGTGGAAGGGCGGCTACTTCACGAATATCTCCGTAAAGAAAAGTGCGGCAGGGCAGGTCTATCTGGTTACCGCAAAGAACTTTGTCGCGGCATATTCAGCCCAATACCATACGACCGTTCCCAAGAACGTGGCGCACGCTCTCGCCCTTTTCATTGGCGAGGCCGTCGATTCCAAGGCGATTCTCGAGGCGACAGACCTTGCCGTCGATGGCGAGAAGATGCGCGGACAGGCAAGGCGTCATAACTTTCGCCTCATGTTTGACGTCCTTCGAGCATACGATTCAGTGATGGCGGAGGCGTTGCTGCGCTGGCTCAAGGATAAGATCGTGTCGATTACGGAACTTTGCTTCGCGGCGGGTGCGGTAAAGGATCGCGATCGGTGGGCGCATATCCTTTGGTATAAGAACCTTGTCGATAGCGAGGGGCAGGGTCTTGATTACATGATACCAATCAAGAACTTGCTTGCAGCGCTTGAGAAGAATCCAGAGATGAATGTTGTGGAAAGAGGACCACTTAACGCGGGTTCGACAATTCAACTGCCATTTGGTCATCTTCAGTATCACAAAAGGCAACTTGAGTTCTACCACCAGTTGACCAAGATTCAGAAACTGCTCGCACGATGATGAATCGAGGAATGCGAAGGGTGGCTTCAACGCTTCGCGTGGAGGTGATTGACGACGCGGCGGCGTTGTTTCGTCGCGTGCTGCCGATTGCGGGGAAGCGCGA
>CAVFWY010000106.1:0-6578 GCA_963626175.1 Gemmiger sp. | reverse complement strand
TCAGCCCCCCCCCTTGTCGCTGAGGGGGTAAATGTGATACAATAATGGATATTTCAAATCGCCATGGTGGCGAAGAAAGTGATAACGATCATGAAAATCAAGTTCGGTGACACCATCGAAAACATTGTGACTCGCAAGGAGTTCCCTCTGAAGAAGGCTCAGAAGGTTCTCAAGAACCGCACGGTTGCGGTACTCGGCTACGGCATTCAGGGTCCGGCGCAGGCCCTCAACATGCGCGACAACGGGATCAACGTGATCGTCGGTCAGCGCAAGAGCAAGGGCAAGAACTCGAGCTGGGCGCGCGCGCTCAAGGACGGCTGGGTTCCCGGCAAGACGCTCTTCTCGATCGAGGAGGCTGCGGAGAAGGGCGACATCGTGATGATGCTCACCTCCGACGGTTCGGTCGGCGAGGTGTGGAAGAAGATTGAGAAATACATGACCCCCGGCAAGGCGCTTTACTTCAGCCACGGCTTCGCCTACGTCTACCAGAAGATCACCGGCGTGAAGCCCGGCAAGGACGTGGACGTGATCATGGTCGCCCCGAAGGGCTCGGGCACGAACGTGCGTCGCAACTTCCTGAACGGTGCGGGCATCAACTCGTCCTACGCCGTCGCGCAGGATGCGACGGGCAAGGCCGGCGAACTCACGCTCGCGATCGGCATCGCGGTCGGTTCGGGCTACCTCTTCCCGACCACGTTCGAGAAGGAAGTGACGAGCGACCTCGTCGGCGAGCGCGGCATTCTGATGGGTGCGCTCTGCGGCGTGATGGAGGCGCAGTATTACACCCTTCGCGCGAACGGCCATTCGCCGTCCGAGGCGTTCAACGAGACGTGCGAGGAACTCACGCAGTCGCTGGCGCGTCTCGTGGACGAAAACGGCATGGACTGGATGTATTCGAACTGCTCGCAGACGGCTCAGCACGGTGCGCTCAAGTGGCGGCCGATGTTCCGCAAGGCGACGGAGCCGGTGTTCAAGAAGCTCTACGCCTCCGTCAAGCAGATGAAGGAAGCGAAGGAAGTCATCCGCGACACGGGTCGCCCGGACTACAAGGAGTTCATGGCGAAGAAGCTGCAGGACATGCACGATTCGGAGATGTGGAAGGCCGGCGAGGCCGTCCGTGCGCTCCGTCCGCACGAGCCTGTGCACAAGGGTGCGGCGACTGCCGCTGGCGTCCAGGGCCGCAAGATCACGAAGTGACGCGCCGCCCGACGGGAAACGGTTTTATAAAACTAAGGAGAAACACATGGTCTACTCGACTGAAGTGCAGCATCAGTGCCCGCTCATGAAGGGGTGCAATCACGGTCCCGCACCGATTCCCGAAGAGGGGAAGTGGGTGCAGGCGAAGGAAATCAAGGACATCAGCGGCTACACGCACGGCGTGGGCTGGTGTGCGCCGCAGCAGGGCGCGTGCAAGCTCTCGCTGAACGTGAAGAACGGCGTGATCGAGGAAGCCCTCGTCGAGACGATCGGCTGCTCGGGCATGACCCATTCCGCCGCGATGGCTTCCGAGATTCTCGTCGGCAAGACGATTCTCGAAGCCCTCAACACCGACCTCGTCTGCGACGCGATCAACACCGCGATGCGCGAACTCTTCCTCCAGATCGTCTACGGGCGTACGCAGAGCGCGTTCTCCGAAGGCGGGCTCGTGATTGGTGCGGGTCTTGAGGATCTCGGCAAGGGACTCCGCTCGATGGTCGGCACGATGTATGCGACGAAGGCGAAAGGCCCGCGCTACCTCGAGATGACCGAGGGCTACTGCACGCGCATGGCTCTCGACGAGAACAACGAAGTCATCGGCTACGAGTTCATCTCGTTCGGCAAGATGACCGACTTCATCAAGAAGGGGCTCTCCCCGAACGAGGCGTGGGAGAAGGCGAAGGGGCACTACGGCCGCTTCGACGGCGCCGCCAAGTACATTGACCCGCGCAAGGACTGAAGGAGAATTGACAATGGCACAGTTTGAAGGTTACGAACGTCGCGAGGCCAAGATCCTCGCCACCCTCAAGGAATACGGCATCTCGTCCATCGACGAGTGCAAGGAGATCTGCGACAAGGCGGGCATCGACCCCTACAAGATTGTCGAGGAAACCCAGCCGATTTGCTTCGAGAACGCCAAGTGGGCCTACACGGTCGGCGCGGCGATTGCGATCAAGAAGGGCTGCTCGAAGGCGAAGGACGCCGCCGCCGCGATTGGCGTCGGGCTTCAGGCGTTCTGCGTCCCGGGTTCGGTCGCCGAAAACCGCAAGGTCGGCCTCGGCCACGGCAACCTCGGCGCGATGCTGCTCGACGACGCGACGGAATGCTTCTGCTTCCTCGCGGGTCACGAGAGCTTCGCCGCGGCGGAAGGCGCGATCAAGATCGCGCTCAACGCGAACAAGGTCCGCGGCACGAACCTCCGCGTCATCCTGAACGGCCTTGGCAAGGATGCCGCCTACATCATCAGCCGAATCAACGGCTTCACCTACGTGAAGACCGAGTTCGACAATGCGCTCGAGCAGGTGAAGATCGTCTCCGAAAAGGCTTTCTCCGACGGGCCGCGCGCGGCGGTTCGCTGTTATGGCGCGGATAACGTGCCGGAGGGCGTGGAAATCATGAAGCTCGAGAACGTCGGCGTGTCCATCACGGGCAACTCGACGAACCCGACGCGCTTCCAGCATCCGGTCGCGGGCACCTACAAGAAGTGGTGCGTCGAGAACGGGAAGAAGTATTTCTCCGTCGCCTCGGGCGGCGGCACGGGTCGCACGCTTCACCCCGACAACATGGCCGCCGGTCCGTCCTCGTATGGCATGACCGACACGATGGGTCGCATGCATTCCGACGCGCAGTTCGCGGGCAGTTCGTCCGTCCCGGCGCACGTCGAGATGATGGGCCTCATCGGCATGGGCAACAACCCGATGGTCGGCGCGACAGTCGCCGTCGCCGTTGCGGTTGAGGAAAGCTTCAAGAAGTAAGGCTGCGCCTTGAAGTCTGTGCGGATATTTGCCGCGACACTGGCCGGACTGCTTGCAGTCCGGCTTGTTGTCTTGGTGTGAAAGCCGGTTTTCGCGCTGGCACTCGACAATGCCGCGCAGGCGAGTAGAGGAGGTTAAGATGACCGTTCGAGGACTTTTGGAGAAGAATGCACTTGAACAGCCCGAACGGGTTGCCTTGCGGTGGTGCGAGGGCAAGGTCTGGCAGAGCCGCACGTGGCGCGAGTTCCTGGCGCGCGTGCGCGACCTCGCCGAGGGCTACGGAACGCGGTTCGGGCTGGTTCCCGGCAAGGACAACGTCGCGCTGATCCTGGGCAACTCGCCCGCGTGGCTCGAGTGCTATCAGGCACAGGCGGGCGCGGGGCTTGCCGTCGTTCCGATGGACCCGAAACTGCACGACGGCGAAGTCGAGTATATCCTCAGGGACGCGGAAGTGACGGTCATCACGACCGACGCGGCGCATCTGCGCATGATGATGAACCTCGCGCCGAAACTCCCGAAGTTGCGCGGCATTGTCGTCGTGGACGGCGTGATCTTCGAGGGTCGCAAGATTGGCGGTGTTCCCGTCGTCGGCTACGACCATCTGCGCATTTCGGGCGGCGGCGCGTGGTATGACGCCCACATCGCCCGCGAGGAGGACGTCGCCTCGATCATCTACACCTCCGGCACGACGGGCAGGCCGAAGGGCGCGATGCTGACGCACCGCAACTTCTGCACCGATGCCGAGGGCGGCATCCGGACGTTTGGCGCGGACTTGAACGCCGACGACAGTTTTCTCGTCGTTCTGCCGCTCTTCCACGCATTCAGCTTCACGGCGAACTTCATCGCCTCGATGATTCCCTGCGCGTCGATGCTCTTCGTCGAGTCGCTGCGCACGGTCGGACGCGACATCCGTCTTCTGAAGCCCTCCGTCATTTGCGCCGTGCCGCTTCTTGCGGAGAAACTCTACGACAAGATCCAGAGCGGCTTGAACGAGTCGAAACTCGCCCGCTTCCTGATGGCAATCGGCTTGCGCGGCCCCGTGATGCACATGGTGCTTCTGAAGCTGGGCGGACGGCTTCGCTACATGGTGACGGGCGGCGCACCGTGTCCGCGCCACGTGCTGGAATGCTTCCGCAAGCTCCATGTCAACTTCGTCGAGGGCTACGGGCTGACGGAATGTGCGCCGATTGTCTCGGTGACGAGTTCGACCTGCAAAAAGATTGGGACGATCGGCAAGCCGTGTGCGGGGGTCAGCGTGCGTCTCGTCGACGTGAACGAGGCGGGCGTCGGGGAACTTCAGGTGAAGGGCCCGAACGTGATGAAGGGCTACTTCCACAACGAGAAGGCGACGAAGGAGGTCTTCGACGGCGAATGGCTGGCGACGGGCGACCTCGCGTCCATCGACGAGGAGGGGCTGATTACGATTCGCGGACGCAAGAAGGCGCTCATCGTGAATCGCGAGGGCAAGAACATTTATCCGGAGGAAGTCGAGATCGCCATAGCGAAAGATCCGTGCGTGAAGGATGTCATCGTCGTTGGCTACACGCAGGGCGGCGTTCCCGGCGAGCGCGTCGGGGCGATTGTCTATCCGGACGAGGATTGGTTTGCCGCGCAGAACGGCGGCAAGAAGCCCGACTGGGCGGAAATGGAGAAGACTGCGGTCAAGCGCGTTCAGGGGACGATGGCCGAACTGGCGGACTACAAGCGCGTTCGCAAGGTTGTCATTTATCGCGAGCCGCTGGAACGCACGGCGATTGGAAAAGTCCGCCGCGTCACTTACAAGGGCAAGTTGGACGAATGAGGAAAAACGTCTATCTCGTCTGGCTCGACTGGCCGGAGAAGTGCTTTCGCGCCCAGGCGAAGGACATTGCCGTGCTGAAGGCGATGGTCCCCGACGGAAGCCGCGTCGTCTGGGCGAAGAGCGAGACGGCGTTCTTGAAGGCTCTGCCCTCTGCGACGCACGCCATCGTCTGGAACTTCGACGCGGCGTGGTTCGCACGGGCGGGAAAGTTGCGCGTGTTGGCGACGCCCGCCGCCGGGCAGGAACTCGTTCCGACTGAAGGCCCGAAAGGCGTGACAATCCACTTCGGCGGCTTCCACGGCGAGGCGATTGCCGAGACGGTCGTCGGGCTGATGCTGGCGTGGTGTCGCGGCGTTGTCGCGGTAGAGCGAAGTCCGAAGGTCTGGCCGCGTGTCGATTTGTCGTCCACCAGTTACCGTCTTGCGGGAACTCACGTGGTGATTCTCGGCTACGGGCGAATCGGTCGCGCCATCGGCGCGAAACTGACCGCTCTCGGCGTTCGCGTGACGGGCATCCGGCGGAAGAACTTCGGGGAACTCACCACGGTTGCCCGAACGGCGGACTGGCTGATTGCGGCGTTGCCGGGCGACACGGGGACGGACAACCTCATCGATGCGAAACTCATTGCCAAGTTGCCGCGTCGGTGCGTTGTCGTCAACGTCGGGCGCGGCAATGTGATTGACGAAGACGCGCTTGTGAAGGCACTTGTGTCGCGGCGGATTGCCGGGGCGTTGCTGGACGTGTTCAAGGATGAGCCGCTGACGGCTTCTCGGCAGATTGCGGGTTACGTGCCGAATCTCGTGCGGCTCCCCCACGCCTCGGCGTTCTATCCCGAATACGTGCGGGACTGCTTTGCGGAACTCGAAAGGGAAGGCTTGCTGAAATGAAGGGTGCGTATGATGTCCATTCCGTCGAGGAGACGTGGAAACTGGCGGAACAATTTGCCGCGACACTCGCACCCGGCGATGTCGTCTGTCTGGAAGGGGATCTCGGCGCGGGAAAGACAACTTTCACGCAGGGACTCGCCGCCGCGTTGAAAGTCAGGGGGCGCGTCACGTCGCCGACGTTTTGCATCGTTCAGGAACACACGAATGCCGAAGGCCTGCTGCTCGTCCACATGGATCTCTATCGACTTAAGGGCGAAGAGGACGTCGAGGCGATTGGCTGGGAGGATTACCTTGCCCGAGGCGCAATACTCGTCGTCGAGTGGCCCGAACGGGCTGGCGGACTGATTCCCCCGACTGCGCGGCACGTCGTGTTCACGCATCTTGACGGCGACGAGAACCGGCGAATCGTTTTCGTCGGTTAATCTGCTTCTCTGGAAGCGACGCCCTTTTCCCCAACACCCGAAATCCGTGTTGATAACGGTTTCGCAGACCCGCCGTGCGCATCGTCCGACGGTTTGATGCGCATCAACACACCCCTTTGATGCGCATCAACACCCCCTTTGATGCGCATCAACACCCCCTTTGATGCGCATCAAGCACCCTCGGTGATGCGCATCATTCCACTGTTCAACTTCGATTCTTGACTTCGACTGATCACAATTCACCACAAATTTCACGGATTTTCGCGAATTTAGGACGGAAATGGCTTTAGCCGTGTTGATCGGGAGAATCGGAAGATGGGATAGTCGTGGAGAGTTCTTCATCGCGCGTCCGCGTCGCTTTGGCAAGTCGCTCGCCGTCTCGGCGATTCGCCAGATCAAGGCGAACCACTACGCGGACAAGTTCGCAGGGAACGGCAAGACCCTCACGCTCATCGGTCTTGCGTTCTCGAAGGCGAAGCGCACCATCGTCGCCACGAAGGTCGAAGAAGTCGCGTAG
>CAVFWY010000105.1:0-6697 GCA_963626175.1 Gemmiger sp. | reverse complement strand
GCACGAACGGCTACAACGTCCGCACGGGCGAATACTGCGACCTCATCAAGGCGGGTGTCGTCGATCCGGCGAAGGTCACGCGCTCGGCTCTGCAGAACGCCGCCTCGATTGCGGGTCTTCTGCTTACGACCGACTGTATGGTCACTGACATCCCGGAGAAGAAGGATGCCTGCGGCTGTGGCGGACACGGCGGTGCGCCCGATATGGGCGGCATGATGTAAGCCTTCGCGGCACATGCCAAGACGGAAGCGGACGTCCGAATGGGCGTCCGCTTCCGTCTTTTGGAACTGTCGGGAGATTTTGGTTTAGGGGCGGGCGAGGGATTCTGCGATGCGGACGGTGCGCATCGCGTCCTTCGCATAGAAGTCCGCGCCGATTTCGTCCGCATATTCCTGTGTGACGACCGCTCCGCCGACGCAGGTCTTGCACGGCAAGCCCGCCGCCTTGAGCTGGCGGATCGTCTCCGCCATCGCCCCGACGGTTGTCGTCATCAGCGCGGAAAGACCGACGAGGAAGGCATTCGATTCCCGCGCCGCCTCGACGATGCGCTCGGGCTCGACGTCGCGTCCGAGGTCGATGACGCGGAAGCCGTAGTTCTCGAGAAGTGCGCGGACGATGTTCTTGCCGATGTCGTGCACGTCTCCCTTGACGGTCGCGACGACGACCGGACGCGCCACCGCACCCGACTCATCCGACGCGGACTTCGTCGCCTTCAGGGCGGCGCGAATCGCCTCGAACGCCGCGCCCGCCGCATCCGCCGCCATCAGGAGTTGCGGCAGGAACACCTTTCCCTTCTCAAAGCCGCTACCGACTTCTTCCAGTGCAGGGACGATGCCGTCCTGCACGATGGACATCGGCGGCTTTCCGTCGGCAATCTCCTGCTCCGCCGCATGGCGGGCGTCGTCCTTCAGTCCGTGCAGGATCGCCCGCTTGATGTCCGGGGCGGACGGATTTGCCGCGCTGGGCGCGGGTGTGGTCGCCGTCGGAAGTTCCGCGCATCTCGCAATCCAGCGCAGGCAGTTCTCGTCGCGGCCGAGCAACACGTCGAACGCCGCCTCGTCGTCCGTTTCGGCGATGACGGACGGGTTGACGATTGCCAAGGAAAGCCCCGCCCGCTTCGCAAGCGTATACATCGCGTTGTTGAGGGCGGGGCGGTTCGGCAGACCGAAACTGACGTTCGACACGCCGAGCACGGTGTTCACGCCGAGTTCCTCCGTCAGGCGTTTCACGGTTTCGAGTGTGACGAGTGCGGCGTTCTTGTCCGCGCTGACGGCGAGCGTGAGCGCGTCCACCACGAAGTCCGCCTTCGTGAAGCCGTATTTCGCGCCTTCCGCCACAATCCGCCGCGCAATCGCGAGGCGGCCATCCGCCGTTTCGGGAATGCCGTTCTCGTCGAGGCAGAGCGCCACCATCACCCCGCCGTATTTCCGAACGAGCGGGAACACGGCATCCATCGACTTCCGGCTTCCGTTCACGGAGTTGACGAGCGGCTTGCCGTTGACGTGGCGAAGCGCACGTTCGAGTGCCGTCGGGTCGGAGGTGTCGATCTGAATGGGGACGGACGCGACGCTCTCCACGGCGGCGAGCGTGCGGTCGAGCACCGCCGCCTCGTCGATGCCCGGCACGCCGCAGTTCATGTCGAGAATCACGGCGTTCGCGTCCGTCTGCTTCACGGCTTCGCGCATCACGTAGGCGACGTCGCCGCTCTTGAGGGCTTCGCGCAGGAGTTTCTTGCCCGTCGGGTTGATGCGCTCGCCGATGACAAGCCCCGCGTGCGGGGTGATGTCCACGAACTGAAGTCCCGAACTGACGCGGGTCATGCCATGCGGGCGGCGCGAGGAAGGGGATTCCCCCTCGGATTCCGAAAGCCGTGCAATCGCCGCGATGTGGTCGGGGGTCGTGCCGCAGCAGCCGCCGATGATTGTCGCGCCGGCGGAGACGAGATGCCGCACGTGCGCGGCGAATTCCTCGGGCCCGACGGTGAAGACGGTCTTCCCGTCCACAATCTGCGGCATGCCGGCGTTGGGCTTGATGATGATTGGCTTCGAGGAGACTTTCGCCAGCCGCTCGACGAACGGGAGCATGCGGTCGGGTCCGAGTCCGCAGTTGAACCCGTAAGCGTCCGCGCCAAGCCCCTCAAGAAGTTCCGCGACGCATTCGACCGACGCGCCCGTGAGGAGTTTGCCGTCCTCGCCGAGCGCGACGGTCGCCCAGACGGGAAGGGAAGAGTTCTCCTTCGCCGCGAGCACGGCGGCCTTCAGTTCGCGCGTATCGCCCATCGTCTCGACGATGACGAGATCCGCACCCGCCGCCGCGCCAAGACGGACTTGCTCCGCGAACGCCGCGTAGGCATCCTCGAAGTCGAGGTCGCCCGACGGCTTCAGGAGTCGTCCCGACGGGCCGATGTCGAGCGCGACTTTCTCCGCGCCGCTCTGCCGCGCAAGGCGGATGGCGGCGGCAATCAAGTCCTCAAGAGAGTGTTCGCCGTGGTATTTCAGTCGGTTCGCGCCGAAGGTGTTGGCCATTACGACGTGCGTCCCCGCCGCGACGTAGGCGCGGTGAACCGCCGCGACGGCGGACGGATTCTCAAGATTCCAGTCCGTCGGGTCTTTGCCCGGCGGCAGACCCGCCGCCTGAACCATCGTGCCGAAGCCACCGTCAAGTATCGTCATTTCCGCACCTCGCAAATCGCCGTCACCGACTTGGACGGCAGG
Organism: Gemmiger sp.; assembly: GCA_963626175.1. GTDB lineage: Bacteria > Verrucomicrobiota > Kiritimatiellia > RFP12 > UBA1067 > UBA1067. The sequence goes on along the minus strand of CAVFWY010000105.1, from coordinate 3,983 downwards.
AGAAGAAGCGAATCCGTCAGCGTCACGCCGATTTTGTGCGGAGCCTCCAGTCGGTCAAGGATTTCGCGGCTCAGCGAAAGCGGCATCTCGCCGTAGCCCGGCGAACGGCGCGGCAGAAGGCTCTCGCCTTCGCCGAGGGTCGGGCGAATCGCCGCCTCCAGGTCGTCCATGACCCGTTCGATTGCCGCCGTGCCGATAGCCTGGGCAATCAGGGCGTCGACGGACGAGAAGAGCGAGAGCTTGCGCTGCCAGTCATCGAACGCCGCGCCAATCGTCCCGCAGAGAAGGACGCGGTCGCCCTCCCGCGCCCAGACGGAGCGCGGCACAATCGGGGCTTCGGCGGCGAGCGTCTCGACGCGGTGCAGGAGGTCGCCCTCCAGCGCCGCGCCGCCCATGCGCATGTAGCGGGCGATTTCGCGGCGGTCGAGGTTCATGCGAGGATGCTCTTCAGGTTGTGCATGATGCGCGAGGCGACCTCGGGCTTGTTCATCGTGTAGACGTGCACGTGCTCCACGCCGTTCGCGAAGAGGTCGATCGCCTGTTCCGTCGCGTAGGCGACCCCCGCCTCCAGCATGGAGGGCGGGTCGTCGCCGAAGCGGTCGACGATGGCGCGGAAGCGCGGCGGAAGAAGCGTCCCCGACAGGCGGCAGATGCGCGCAATCTGCTTGCCGTTCGTCACGGGCATGATGCCCGCGATGACCGGTACGCGGATGCCCGCCGTGCGGATCTTCGCGAGATAGGCGTAGAGGATGTTGTTGTCGAAGAACATCTGGGTCGTGAGGAAGTCGAGCCCCGCATCGACCTTCGCCTTCGTGTGGGCGATGTCGTCCTTCAGGTGGGCGCATTCGGGGTGCCCCTCCGGGTAGCACGCGCCGCCGAGGCAGAAGCCGGGATGGTCGCGCTTCAGGAACTCGACCAGTTCGACGGCGTGGTGGAAGTGTTCGGGCGAAGGATAGTCCGTCGCCGGGGGGATGTCGCCGCGCAGGGCGAGGATGTTCTCGATTCCCGCCGAGGCGAGTTTCGCCGCTTCCGCCGCGACGCCCTCCCGCGTCGCCATTACGCACGTGAGGTGGGCGAGCGCCGTCACGCCACAGACGTTCTGCACGTAGGAGGCGACGGCCGAGGTGTTCACGCTGGAGGAGCCGCCCGCCGCACCGTAGGTCACGGACATGAACGCCGGCCTTTCGACGGCGAGTTCCGTCACCGCCTTCTTCACCGGCTCAAGCGGCGCATCGCGCTTCGGCGGAAAGACCTCGAACGAAACGGTCGGCTTTCCCGCGGCGAGTATGTCACGTATCTTCATGGCTGTTCAATCGTATGATTCGCTGGTTTGAGGAACCCTTGAATGCGAGGGAAATGTCCTTCTTCGCCTCAAGGAAAGGCCCGTCGACGAGAACGTCGACAAAGGAAAGGAATTCGTCCGTCACGTCCGTCCGCCAGCGGGAAGGGGACTTGAGGTCGGATTCAAGGACGCATCCCGTGTAGACCCAGAGCGTCTTGGACGCACCGAAACGGGCGCGGAAGCGGCGAAGGAAGGGCACGAGCGCGCGCTGGTTGGTCGGCTCCATCGGCTCGCCGCCGAGGATTGTGAGCCCCGCGACGAACGGCGGCTCGAGCGCGGCGAAAATCTCCGCCTCCGTCGCGGTCGTGAACGGCTTGCCGTAGGCGAAGTCCCACTGGTCGGGGTTGAAGCACCCCTTGCAGCGGTGGGTGCAGCCCGAAACGAAGAGGGAGACGCGAACTCCCTCTCCGTTGGCGATGTCGCACGTTCTGATGGAGGCGTAGTTCACGGCTACGAGACGTGCAGGACGCGCTCCTTGATTTCCTGCGTGCGGCCCTGGTTCCAGAACTGGCTGCCGATGTAGCCGCACGTCCGCCGCGCCACGTTGAGCTTCGACTCGTCCGTGTTGCCGCACTTCGGACACTTCCAGATGAGCTTGCCGCTCTCGTCCTTCACGATTTCGATTTCGCCGTCGAAGCCGCAGACCTGGCAGTAGTCGCTCTTCGTGTTCAGCTCGGCATACATGATGTTGTCGTAGATGAACTGCATGATCGAGAGGACGGCCTTGAGGTTGTTCTGCATGTTCGGCACTTCGACGTAGGAGATTGCGCCGCCCGGCGACAGCCGCTGGAACTTCGCCTCCGTCGCCAGCTTGCGGAAGGCGTCCACCTGCTCCGTCACGTGGATGTGGTAGGAGTTCGTGATGTAATTCCTGTCCGTCACGCCCCTGATGATGCCGAAGCGCTTCTGCAGGCACTTCGCGAACTTGTAGGTCGTGGATTCGAGCGGCGTTCCGTAGAGCGAGTAGTCGATGTTCTCCTCCGCCTTCCACTTCGCCGTGAAGTCGTTGAGCCGCTGCATGATCTCGAGGCCGAGCTTCTCGCCCTCCGGCTCGGTGAGCTTCTTGCCGATGAGCGCGTAGACGCACTCCCAGAGCCCGGCGTAGCCGAGCGAAATCGTCGAGTAGCCGCCGTGCAGGTACTTGTCGATCTTCTCGCCCTTCTGAAGGCGCGTCAGCGCACCGTATTGCCACAGGATCGGCGCGGCGTCCGAGAGCGTCCCCGTGAGGCGTTCGTGGCGGCACTGCAGGGCCTTGTGGCAGAGTTCGCACCGCTCCTCGAAGATCGACCAGAAGCGGGGCATGTCGCCGTGCGCCGAGAGCGCGACGTCCACGAGGTTGATCGTCACGACGCCCTGGTTGAAGCGTCCGTAGTATTTCGGCTTGCCGTTCTCGTCGACGTAGGGCGTGAGGAACGAGCGGCAGCCCATGCACGTGTAGCAGTGACCCTCGCCGTTCTTGTCCACCTTGTATTCCAGCATCTTCTTCTCGGAGATGTAGTCCGGAACCATCCGCTTCGCCGTGCATTTCGCCGCGAGTTCGGTGAGATACCAGAACTTCGAGTCCTCGCGGACGTTCTGTTCCTCGAGCACGTAGATGAGTTTCGGGAAGGCGGGCGTGATGTAGACGCCCTGCTCGTTCTTCACGCCCAGGATGCGCTCGTTCAGGACTTCCTCGATGATCATCGCCAGGTCGTCGCGCTCGCGCTCGTCGCGGGCTTCGCCGAGATACATGAAGACGGTCACGAACGGGGCCTGGCCGTTCGTCGTCATCAGCGTGACGACCTGATACTGAATCGTCTGCACGCCTTTCTGGATCTCCTTGCGCACGCGCTTCTCGACGATCTTCCCGAAGGCTTCGGGCGCCATCTTGACGTTCGCGATCTCGCACTCCTTCTGGAGTTCCTTCGCGATCGCCTTGCGCGAAACTTCGACGAACGGGGCGAGGTGGGTGAGGGAGATGGACTGGCCCCCATACTGGTTCGAGGCGACCTGCGCGATGATTTGCGTCGCGATGTTGCAGGCGGTCGAGAAACTCTTGGGCTTTTCAATCATCGTGCCCGAGATCACCGTGCCGTTCTGCAGCATGTCCTCGAGGTTCACGAGGTCGCAGTTGTGCATGTGCTGGGCGTAATAGTCCATGTCGTGGAAGTGGATGATGCCCTCGCGGTGCGCCTGCACGACGTCCGCCGGCAGAAGAAGCCGCGCCGCGATGTCTTTCGATACCTCGCCCGCCATGTAGTCGCGCTGAACCGAGTTGATCGTCGGGTTCTTGTTCGAGTTCTCCTGCTTCACGTCCTCGTTGTTGCACTCGATGAGCGACAGCACCTGCTTGTCGGTCGTGTTCGCCTGGCGGAGGAGATTCTGCTTGTATCGGTAGGTGATGTATTTCTTCGCGATTTCGTACGCCCCCATCTCCATGATCTTCGTCTCGACGACGTCCTGAATCTCCTCGACCGTCATCGCGCGATCCCGCGCCGCGCACACGCCCGCCACCTCGTCCGCAATCAGCTTGATGCGCCCTTCGGAAAGCGCGTCCTTGTAGTCCACCGCCTGCGAGGCCTTGCGGATCGCATTCTCGATCTTGGTGACGTCAAACGCCTTTTCTTCGCCGCTGCGCTTGATGATCTTCATCGTTTTCATC
>CAVFWY010000104.1:0-6870 GCA_963626175.1 Gemmiger sp. | reverse complement strand
CTCGGGAGGAGATTTCACAGCTTCGTGCCGTTGCCGTAGTTGATGGGCAGACGACAGACTTGGTTGTCAGACCTTTGGTTTCCATCTTGGACGAGTGGACTCTTGTGCACTCGTCAGATTCGACGGCAATAATGATTGATACTCGCGCTGGGAAAGGTTCAGTCAAGACCGACCATGCGGAGGATGTCACCTACAGCAACCTGTGGGCTGGTGATGCGGACGCGACGGCGACGGTCTCCATCAATGGAGAGGTCGTGAAGACGGCGACGGACGAGGGCGTGTATCGTTGGCCATTGCCGTCCAAGGGCGGGAACTATGTCTTCACGCACACGACTACAAAGGACGGTGCGCAAGTTGGCGACACCCTGACGGCAACGTTTGTCGTGGCATCGCATGAAATCGAGATTGATGACGGCACGGACGGTGCGGGCGGCAAGGACAGCCGCTTCAGCTATTCGGGCGTGTATGACGGAGAGGGGCATGGAATCGCGGTCGAGGTGACGAGCGTCGCGAATCCGCTAATCATGTATGCCTTCGCGAAAACAGGGCCTTACAGTAAGAGCCTCTTGCTGACGAACGCTTGTGATGCGACGGCGGTTTGGTATACCGTCGCCGTCCCCGGCTACAACACCTACACGAACTGGGCGACCGTGACGATTTCGCCGCGCCCCGTCACGCTGACCTCCGGCACGAAGACCGATTTCGTTTACGACTGCGCGGCGCACGGATTCTCGGTTTTAATTAAAAGTGAGAATCCGGATGCGTGGTTTGTCGAGGACGAGGGGATTACGACCTCGAACTGGGCGACGGTCACGACGGTGGCGGAGGGTCAGGTCGCGAATACGTTTGACTACGCGCCGATTGAGGGAACAGATCTTGCGAACTACGAGATTTCGGTCGTGACGGGGAAGATCGGGGTTGTGAAGGGTTCGCTCGGACCAGACGGCGGCGGCGAGCCGGGCGAAGGCGACGTGCCTGACGACGGACTCTCAAAGTTCGACGCGGCGGCGGTCGTCTACAACGGCGAAGGTCATACCATCGACACGAATGCGCTGGTCAAGGCGTTCAAGGCGGCGATGGCGGGCGCGGGGGAGATTAAGGTCTTCTACGGGTGTGCGGCAGCTGGCGCCACCGCCACAGGACAGGAAACAGGCGGAAATTTGACTTCGGGCGCAGACGCCGCCATGGGGGCGGAAGACGTCGCCGAGTGGCGCGAGATTGCGCCGGCGTTCACGAACGCGGGCGAGTATGTCGTTTGGTATCGCGTGACGAACCCGAACTACGAAGACTTCACCCACGCGGCGAAAGTGACGATTTCGCCTCGACCCGTCACGCTGACCTCCGGCACGAAGATCGATTTCGTCTACGACGGCACGGCGCACGAATTCTCGGTTTTAATTAAAAGTGAGAGTCCGGATGCGTGGTTTGTCGCGGGCGAGGGCATTACGACATCGAACTGGGCGACCGTTACGACGGTGGCGCAGGGTCAGGTTGACAATACGTTTGACTACGCGCCAATTGAGGGGACAGACCTTGCGAACTATGAGATTTCGGTCGTGACGGGCAAAATCGCCGTTGTGAAGGCGAGATTCCCCGGACAGGAGACGGGCGGCGCGGGAATCTCGTGGAGCGTCGCGGCGGACGCGGCGATGTGGATGTATGACGGCAAGCCGCACGGCGTGACTTTGACGGGCGTACCGAGTGGCGTGACGGCGCGTCTCTCGGGGAACACAGCGACGGACGCGGGGAACTACCGGGCGACGGTGGCGTTCGACTACGACAATGCGAACTACGAGGCCCCGGTTGCGCCCGCGCCGCTCGACTGGTCGATCACGCCGCGTCCGCTCACCCTGATGGCGGCCTCGAAGGAGAAGCCCTACGACGGCTTCCCCCTCTCGGTGAAGGCGAACGACATCACGGCGAGCGGGAGCGGCTACGCGGACGGCGAATGCCTCGACTACTTCGACTTCGCGTCCATCATCGACGTGGGCGAGACGGCGGCGACGTTCGGCTACCGTGACAGCGCGACGGCGAAGGCGTCGAACTACGACGTCTCGGTTGTGGAGGGGCAGACCCTGAAGGTGACGGTCGGCGGCGACCAGATCTCCGTGACCGCCGCCTCCGCGACCTGGGTCTACGACGGCGAGGAGCACCGCGCCGCGTCGTGGACGACCTTCAACGGCGACAAGCTCCTCGCCGGACACGAGCTCCGGGTCGCGATCGGCGAGGCGAGCGTCGTCCGCACGCCGAAGGACGGGCCGAACGGCGACGGCGTGGTGACGAACGGCTTTGTGTCCGTGAAAATCGTCGAGACGGCGACGGGCGCAGACCGCACGAGGAACTACAACCTCGTGCTGAAGGAGGGGGTTCTTACGATGACGAACGCGAGCGTCCGCGCCGAGCGGCTTTCGGGCGCGGCGGACGTCGCGAAGACCTACGACGGCGAGACGGCGACGGTCGCCGTCGGGGCGGAGTTGCTGCAGCCGGCGCGGGTGAGGTATTGGGCGGAGGCGGGCGGTCACGCGGGACGCGTGACCCTACCGGCGGACGGCGCGTGGGGCGATGAGGCGTTGCAGTTTACGCACGCGACGAATGCGGTCGTCTGGTTCGTCGTCTCGGCGGACTACTACAACGACTACACGGGGCGCGTCGCCGTCACGGTTTCGCCGCGTCCGATTACGCTGACAACGCCGACGAAGACGAAGCCCTACGACGGTGCGCCGCTCACGTTCGGCGCGGACGAGGTGGTGGTCGGCGGCGATGGCTTCGCGGATGGCGAATCGTTCGCTTATTCGGATTTTGCGGCGATCACGGACGCGGGGCGCATAGCGGCGAAATGCGCCTACGCGGCGGACGCGGGGACGGCGCTTTCAGACTACGCCGTGACCGAGGAATGGGGGACGCTCACGGTCAGCGCGAGCGCGGACGAGATTGCGGTGACGGCGGCGGACGGCGCGTGGGCGTTCGACGGCGAGGCGCACGTCCTCCACGCCTACACGGCGGAGAACGCCGACACGCTCCAGGCGGGCGACGAGCTGGTCGTCGAATTTGCGCCGGAGAGCGTCGTCCGCACGCCGGAGGACGGGCCGGCCGGCGACGGCGTGGTCACGAACGCGATTGCGTCCGTGCGCGTCGTGCGCAACGGCGCGGAGGACGTGACGCGGAACTACTCCATCGCGGCATATCCGGGACTCCTGCGGATGACGAAGGCGGCCGTGACGTTCGACGGCGAGGGTTCGGTCGATCCGTCCGCGTTCTCGACGACGGCGACCTACGACGGCGAGGGGCATACGGCGGCGGTCGTCGCGCCGACGCTCCTGACGGCGCCCGTGACGGTGAAGTATGGAGATGTCGCGGACGCGGTGACGCTTGACGAGCCGCCGTCGTTTACGAACGCGGGCGTTCACACGGTGTTCTACACGATCTCCGCGCCCTACTACGAGACGTTCGCGGGGACGACGACCGTGACAATCGGGCAGCGTCCCGTCACGCTCGTTTCGGAGGGGGCGGAGAAGATCTATGACGGAACGCCGCTCCGGCGCGACGTCGTGCGCGTGAAGGAGGGTTCGCTCGGCTTCGCGGCGGGCGAGGGCTTCTCGGCGGCGTGCACGGGCGCGCAGACGGACGCAGGGGCGATGGAGAACCTCTTCGACTACGCGCTGACGGGCGGCGCGCTCGCGGACAACTATGTCATTACGAAGGAATACGGGTGGCTGCGCGTGACACCCGCGACACTCGATGCGGAAGCCGTGTTCGCCGGCAACGGGACTGACGCGGAGGGGCGGGTCGTCTGTGCGCCCGTCTACAACGGCGCGGCGCAGCCGTTCGTGCTCGCCGTCGACTTCGACGAGCCGTATCGCATCACCTACGCGCTCGTGCCGAACGACGAGAGCGCGTATTCCGAGATCGCCCCGACGCGGACGCACGTCGCCGAGGGCGACCTCGCGGTCTACTTCAAGTTCGCCTCGCCCAACTACGCGCCCTACTACGGCATCGGCGTCCTCTGCATCACGCCCAAGACGCTGACGGCGGAGATGTGCGTCGCGGACGAGGACGCGGCGTGGTTCTACGACGGCACGGAGAAGAAGCCCGCCGTGACGGTCGTGGACGGAAGCCCCAGCATCGCGACGGAGGACGACTACACGCTCGCCTATTCGGGGCGGACGGGCGCGGGGTTCTTCCCGGTCACGGTCACGGGCAGGAACGACTACGCGGGAACGGTGACGAAGGAGTTCGCGATCCTGAAGCGTCCCGTCGCGCCGCCGGCGATCGGTGCGCTCGCCTACAACGGGAAAGTCCGCACCCCGACCGTGCCGGCGGATTCGCGCTGGGAGGTCGTCTCGAATCCCGGCGGGACGGAGGCGGGGGCGTACACGAACGTCGTGCTGCGGCTGACCGCCCCGGAGGACTACCGCTGGAAGGGACTTGGCGAGGACGAGGCGGAGTGGGTCGGCGTGTTCGAGATACGCCCCGCCTCGAACGGCTGGACGGTCGCGCCGGGTCAGGACGGCTGGACGGAGGGAGACGAGCCGCCCGAACCGCGCCTTGGCCGCCCCCGCTACGGCACGGTGACGGAGATTCTCTACCGCACGAGGGGGGCGGCGGTCGAGACGGCGACGGTGGAGCGTCCGGCGCGGGCGGGGTTCTACACGGTGCGCTTCGTCGTCGCCGCGACGGGGAACTACGCCGGGACTTACCGCGACGTCGACTTCGAGATCTGCCGCGCCGACGGCGGCACGGCGACGGTGACGACGCCCGCGCCCGTCCCCTACGACTGGCTCGCGCCCTATCTCGGCAAGTTCGGCGACGGCGACTACGAGTCCGCTGGGAACGCGGAGGGCGCGAACGGCGTCGCGCTTTGGGAATCCTACGTCGCGGGACTCGACCCGGAGGACGCGGCGAGCCGGTTCGAGGCGTCCATTTCGCTCTGCGGGGACGGGCTGCCCGTCGTGACGTGGTCGCCCGACCTGAGCGCGGCGGAAACGCCGCGCACCTACACGACCTACGGCAAGCCGAGCCTCGACGCGGCGGAATGGGCGGAGGTCACGGACGCGAACCGCGCCCGGATGCGCTTCTTCAAGGTGACGGTCGAAATCAAGTAATCTTTCAGAATGAACAGAGGAAAGGAAACAATGAAAACGAGGACAAGACTGAGGAAGGCGCTTGCAGCGCTTTGTGCGGTGGGTACGGCGGGGGCAATGGCTGCGTCCTGGGACGACCTGGACGATGTGCCATTCAGTGCCGATTCGCCCTCGGCGGAAATATTCGACGGGCGGGGGCATAAGATCGAGGTGAACGTGCCGTCCGCCGTCTCCGGCTGCACGATTGAGTATTCCGAAACGGCCGATGGCCCGTGGCTTGACGCGCTCTCCTACACGAACGCCTGTCAGGACAAGGCGATGTTCTTCAGGATTGCCGCGCCCGGTTACAGGACGGTCGTCGATTCGCGTCCCGTGACGATTCAGCCGAAGACGCTGACGGAGGAGTACGTGTGGGTGGAGGAGCCTGACGGCGGCTACGTCTACGACGGCACGGCGAAAGAACCCGCGCCGGGCTTCGGCGACGGCGAGCCCTCGATTCTCACGGACGAGGACTTCGACGTCGAATACGAGGACAACGTGAATGCGGGGACGGCATACGCTGTCTTCACGGGCAAGCGCAACTACACGGGAACGGTCAGGTTTCCGTTCACCATCGACCAGGCGGAGAACGCGTGGACGACACCGCCCGCCGTCGCGGACTGGACATACGGGCAGGCGGCGAGCGAACCCGTCTCGGCGGCGAGGCACGGCACGGCGACCGTCACCTGGTCGACGGGCGCGAAGCCGACGACGCCGGGCGTCTACAAGGCGACCTTCACCGTCCCCGAATCGCAGAACTACAGGGAGCTGAAGGCGGAGGTCGAGTTCAGGATTCGCGCGGCGGAGATTCGCCACGCGGCGGAAGGCTCGTCGGGCGACTACAACGGAAGCGGCTTCGGCATCGACGTTTCGGTCTCGACCCCCGCGACGGGTGCGACGGTGAAGTATGCGGAAAGCCCCGACGGCCCGTGGGTGGACGCGCTCTCCTGCACGAACGCCTGCGAGGCGACGCCGATCTACTTCCGGATTTCGGCGGAGGGCTACGCGACGGTGACGGGTTCAAAGACCGTGACGATCCGTCCCAAGACGCTGACGGAGGACTATGTGTGGGTCGAGTCGCCGGACGGCGGCTTCGTCTGCGACGGAACGGCGAAAGAGCCCGAGCCGCGCTTCGGCGACGGCGAGCCCTCGATTCTCACGGATGAGGACTTCGACGTCGAGTACGAGGACAACGTGAATGCGGGGACGGCATACGCGGTCTTCACGGGCAAGCGCAACTATACGGGGATCGTGAGAGTTCCGTTCGAGATCCTCAGTGCGGCGGCGGACGTCGTCCTTGACGCAATCGGCGGCAGAATCGGCGCGGCGGAAATCGTTACGCAGTCCGTCTCCGGCGTCTATGGCGCGTTGCCGACGGCGGTGCGGGCGGGGTATTCGTTCGCGGGCTGGACGCTCGGCGTGACGAACGGCGCACCCGCCGCGACGGAGGGCGCGGATCTCCTCGTGCGCGGCGGACACACGCTCTACGCCCGCTGGGAGGTCGCGGACGCGGAATCGGTCTTCAAGTGGGAGGCGGCGGAAGCGGGGACAGCGCGGATTCTCGGTCTTCGCGACACGACCTCGTCGGTTGCGAATCTCGTCCTGCCCGACAGGCTCGGCGGCCTCATCGTGACGGAAATCGCGGACGATGCGTTCAAGAGCCTGACGAACGGCATCGAGTCCGTCTCGTTCCCTATGTTCCTCGAGAGGATCGGCTTCCGCGCGTTCTACAACGTCAGGACGCTCGCGA
>CAVFWY010000103.1:0-7039 GCA_963626175.1 Gemmiger sp. | reverse complement strand
TCGCCGCGAGTTCGCTCGCGGCGGGCGAACTTGGTGAACTGCCGGCGGACTGGTCTGCCGCGAAGGACTGGCTCGTGCCGTGGACGGACGGCAAGCGCGTCACCGTCCGCGACTTCAAGGGCAACGACCTCCTCGAACTCTTCAGGGCCGGGCTCGCCTATCCGTGTCGCGACGCGGCGAAGGATCGCTACGACGAGTACAGTGCGAGGGTGAAGTCCGCCGTCCAGCTCGACCCGCAGATCGTGCGGGTCGATTATGAAATCCGCAAGGCCGGCATCAAGGAGCATTACGCGCTGATTGTCTCGGAGGGCGGACCTCGGATGCGCATCGAGAACCGCGTCGTCATCGAGCCGGGCGCCGCCATCGGCACGGTCTCGCAAGGCGCGGTCTGCCGCAACACGCTTCTGCTGAAACCCGTCGGGAAGTGTGCGCTCGGCAAGGCGTTCAGCCGGGGCGGGGTCTGGCGCAAGCCCGAGCAGGGCGAGGCCTATGAGGCGAGCGGCGCGACGCTCGTTCCCTACGTCGTGCCGGAGGGCGAACTCTTCCTCTGGTACGACAGCATCGGCGCGTTCAGAAGGCGTCCCTACGACGAGTTCTGCCTGAAGTACCGTTCGAGCGACGTCGCCGAGGCGTTGCGCGACGCGAAGGTGACGGCGGAGAACGCGAAGGGCGCGATCATGCCCGCGACGGGCGAATACTTCGCGCAGGAGCACGGCGAGAAGAAGGAATCCGCGCTGGGCGTGCTTCTCCCGACGGCGGCGGACGGGGAACGCGCCTACTCGAACGTCATCAACGTCTACTACCTTCCGTGGAAGGATGCGGCGTTCGTCGCCGCCGCGATGCAGACGGACGCGGCGCTCGCCGCCAGCGTCACCACGGGCAAGGACTTCAACCTCTTCAACTCATCGAAGGAAACCCCCTCGTTCTCCGTCGCGATGATGAACCCGCGAAACGCCGCGACGGAAGTGAAGTGCCGCGTCGTCGCCCGGAACTACGACGGCAAGAAGGACGTGGACGAGTCCTTCAAGGTGAGTCTTGCGCCCTACGGCATCACGAGCCGCCGCTTCACCCTGCCGAAGCGTCTGCGCGACTACTGGTTCGTCGAGGCGTCGTTCGACGACGGCAAGACGAATTCCTTCGTGCGGGCGGACATCGCGGCGATCGAGCCCTACAGGTTCAAGTCGCTCGACACGAGCGTGATGGGCATCGCCGCCAGTTTCGACATCCCCTCGGCGGAAGCCTGCGACAAACTGCTGACGCGCATGGGTGCGCGGTGGATTCGCTCCTCCGGCGGAACGGAGACGGAGAAATACGCCGCGAAGAACCGGCGCGGCATCCTCTCGTTCCACCTCGACCACAAGGCGACGAACGAGGCTCAGCGCATTGCCTTCGCGAAGGAGAAGCTGAAGGATGCGGTCGCGAGGGACTGTCCGATCGTCGAAATCGGCAACGAATTGAACTTCGGTGCGAAGGGCGACGAGGTCCGCAAGCGGTGCGAGGGCTATCGCGACTGGCTGAAGGCGTTCTACGACGCCCGCGCCGAACTGAAACTCGAGGGCAAGGTGAAGATCTCCACCTTCGGCTTCGCGGGCTGCATCGACGGCGGCGCGTTCTACAGGGCGATGGACAAGGCGGGCTGCTGGGACTACTGCGACGTCCTCTCGCTCCACCCCGGTCGCCTGAACCAGACCCCGGACAACCCCGGGCCCGACTGGCAGTGGAACTACCGTGCGCAGATTCAGTCCACCAAGGGCTTCATGCGGTCAATCCGCAAGAAGCGTCCGCTCGACCTCATCCTCACCGAGGTCTATGCCCGCACCCCGCCGAACAAGAACGATTCGGACTCCACGCGCTCCGCCGCCGAGAACGTCATCCTCTCGTGCGCGATCGCGAAGATCGAGGGCGCGACCGCGCTCAACTGGTATCAGCTTCACGATTCCGTCCACTCCAACATCGGTGCGATCAACGAGTTCAATACGGAATATCACTACGGCCTCCTCCGCCGCGACGGCACGGTGAAGCCGTCCCTGCTCGCGTTCTGCACGATTTCCGAGGCGCTGGATGGCGCGGAGTTCGACCGCAGCGTCTCCTACGACGACGACCGCAAGGCGTGGTTCTTCCGGACGCCCCGTGGGTCGATGGCGATTCTCTGCGACCGCAAGGACGGCTACTATCCCTACGACGGGATGTTCACGGGTCGTCCGTTCACGGGTCACCTCGAGCCGTGGCTCGACCACTGGAAGAGCCGCACGGACTACCGCTTCGAGGCGCCGCGCGGGTTCGTCGTCGTGCGCGACGTCATCGGGCGGTCGCGCAAGGTGAAGGCGGACGCGAAGGGCTACGTGACGCTCAAGTTGAGCGGTGCGCCGGTGATTGTCTACGGACTCGGTGCGCCCGCGCCGTCCGTCCAGCCGCGTCCCGCCGCCGACTGGGGACTTGTCGCGTCGGACGGCGTGACGGCGGCGGAAGCCGCCGCGTTCCGCGAGATCGGCGGCAGTTTCGCCTTCGATGCCTCTCTTGGCGAGGGCTTCGCGGAATACGACTACTTCCCGTTGCCCGAGACGACGCGCACGGAGAAGGAAGCCGCCGCCGAGATGAAGGCGCTCTTCGCCAAGGGCGTCCGCCGGATCGTCATCCCCGTCGCCGTCCGTCCGCAGGGCGCGAACTGGAACGCGAAGCAGGAGGACGGCAAGCGGCAGGGCGTTGCGCTGGCGGAGCGGCTGAAGCCGTATGCGGCGGCGCGGAAGTCCGTCCCCGCCGCGACCCCCGAGGTCTGGGTTCTGCCGAAGGGCGACGTCGGCGCGGCGATGTGGAACGGCGTGAGGGATCTCGCCGACGGCGTGGCGCTCACGTGGGATAGTTTCCCGTGGTCGAACCCGGCGAAGCGGCTGGGTGAGATGGCCTGGCAGACGAAATGGCTCGGCCTCCCCTATATGGTCGTCGATTTCGGGCCGGTCGGTCACGACGCCTGGAAGAGCAAGGGACGCGAGGCGCAGATTGCCGACGCGCAGTTCTTCACCGCGCTCGTCATGCTGAACGTTCAGGCGAAGTGCCGCGCCGTCGCCTTCACGAACCTGCGCGACGCCGCGTCCGGTGCGGAGGCCCTCGGCACGACCGCCCTCGCCGCGACGATTACGGACAAGGTCGACAGATACTGCAAGGCATCGGGGTTCTTCAGCGCGAACGGCGGCGAGAAGAGCCGCCTGAAGGCGGCGAAGTTCGCTCGCGAACTGACGAAGAACTGCTCCGCCGCCGAAACTTCCCTGTCGCAGACGGGTCTGCGGTTCGTCCGCTTCTGGGACGGCACGCGCCGCTCGGCGGTCGTCTGGCAGGGCAACCGCAACTCCCTCACCTGGTGGCGGGTCGATGACCTGACGGGCGAGCCCGAGCCGACGGAGGCGGAAATCGAGGTGCGCGTGGCGAAGAAGGCGAAGCTGCAGGTCTACGACATGTATGGCGCGGCGCAACCGGTCGAAGTAAAGGACGGCAAGGCCGTTATCAAGATCGCGGGCGACGTTCCGCTCGTCATCTGCGGTGCGGAGGAGATCAGGGAGAAGGGGAAATGACGAGCAGAAGTTTGTTGGGCGCGATGGCGCTGGTTGTTGGTTTGGGCGCACCGACGGTGACGACCGCCGAGAGCGTCCGCGCCGCCTGGGGGGAGAACGAGATCCTCCTCGACTGCACGGCGGGGACGGTGGAAGTCCGCCGCAAGGCGCAGACGGTCGTGGAGAAGACGCTGATCGACCTCGTGGTGGACGGCAAGTCGCTCTTCGCCGCGAACCGTCCCGCGAACGTCACGACGCGGCGGCTCGCGGGTTCGGTCGCGACGCCGGTCTACAAGAAGGCGTCCGTCAGCCTCGACGCGGAGGAGGCGTTCGCCGACTTCGGGGACTGGGGCGTGCGCCTCATTGCCCGTGCGGACGGCGTGGCGTATCGCTTCGAGACGCGCAAGGCGGGCGAAATCACCGTGGACGCGGAGCGCGGCGGCGTGACGATTCCCGACGGCGGGGCGGACTGCTGGTATGCGGCGACGGACGAATTCGGCTGTGAGGAGACCGTGCCGCGCAAGTGCCGCGCCGACTCCCTCAACCTCGCGACGAACGAAGTCGCCTATCTGCCGTTCGTCTACGCGGCAAAGGGCGCGACCGTCGCCGTGATGGACGCGGACGTGCGGGACTATCCGTTTCTCTATCTCTCGGCGGACGGCGCGGCGCGTCTCGTGGCGCGGTTCGAGCGGGCGGCGGAAAAGACGAAATACGCGATTTCGCAGTGGGTCGACCAGCGTCCGTTCGCGCGCGGGCAGTTCGTGCGCATCGCGGAACACGCGCCCTACCTCGTGCGCACGGCGGGGACGCGGGCTTTCCCGTGGCGCGTCTTCGCGCTCGCCGATTCGCCCGCGCAGCTCTGCGAGGCGGACATCGTCTATGCGCTCGCTTCGCCGGCCGCCTCGGAGGTGGACTTCTCGTGGGTGCGCCCCGGCAAGACGGCGTGGGAGTGGTGGAACGACTGGGACAACCAGGGCAAGGCGGCGGGCTGCAACACGGCGACCTACGAGCGGTTCATCGACTTCGCCGCGACGAACGCCCTCGAATACGTGATTCTCGACGGCGGCTGGAGCGACGGACTCGACGTCTTCGACTGGAGCGACGCGAGCCTGCCGTGGAAGTTCAGTCCGAAGGTCGACGTGCCGCATCTCGTCGCCTACGCGGCGAAGCGGAACGTCGGGCTGATCCTCTGGCTTTCGTGGGCGCAGGCCTGCGGCGACGAGGCGAAGGTGGCGCGGCGGTTCGCCCAGCTCGGCGTGAAGGGACTGAAGGTCGATTTCATCGACCGAGGGGACGCGGGGGCGGCCCGCTTCATGGAACGCTTCGCGGCGGCGTGCGCGGCGGAACGGCTCGTCGTCGATTTCCACGGCGCGTGCCGTCCGACGGGACTGAACCGCGCCTACCCGAACGTCCTCAACTACGAGGGCATCTACGGCCTCGAGCAGATGAAGTGGCACAAGGGCGGCGTCGACATGGTGACGGCGGACGTGAGGGCGTTCTACCTGCGGCTGACGGCGGGCCCGATGGACTACACGCCGGGGGCGATGCTGAACTATCCCGTGGACGCGCCCTATCGCGGCGAAACGGCTGGACGCTATCCCGGTTCGTTCGGGACGCGGGCGCGGCAGATGGCGATGATCGCGCTTTACGAGGCGCCGCTGCAGATGCTCTGCGACAGTCCGTCGAACTACGAGCGGAACGCTGAATGCTTCCGCTTCATGGCGGGCATTCCGACGACGTGGGCGGAGACGCGGTCGCTCGGCGGCACGCCCGACACGGTGGCGGCGTGTGCGCGGCGGGCGAAGGACGGTGCGTGGTATGCGGCGGGCATCGCCGCCGCCGCCGCGCAGGACTTCACGCTCGACACCTCCTTCCTCGGCACGGGCGACTGGACGCTTGAGATTTTCCGTGACGCGGTGGGGCCCGACGCCGAGCCGATGCACTACGTTCACGAGACGAAGACGGTCAAGGCGGGCGAGCGGATCACATTCTGCCTTGCGCCCGGCGGCGGTTTTGTGGTAAAATGCGCCGTCAGAAATGAGAACGATCGTCTATTTCCAGTCCGCATACTGCGAATGCAATGACGCGGAAATCCACGGCGTCTTCCGCTGGGCGCGGAAGGCGCAGTGGAACGTTCAGGTAATCCCCTACGCCGAGGCGGCGGCGAGCCGCCTCCAGACCACGCAGGACGAACGCGGCGTTCCGCCCGTCGACAAGCTGGTTGACTTCTGGCGGCCGGAGGGGGCGATCGTCGACTGCGGCGCGGCGGTCGGTCTGCTCAAGCCCGCCGACTTCGGGTCGCTGCCCGTCGTCTTCCTCGACTGCTCAACCCCGATCGACGGCGTCGCCGTGCGGAGCGACAGCGGGGCGATTGGCGAAAGCGCGGCGCGGGAACTCCTCTCGCTCGGCTTTCCCAACTACGCCTTCGTGCCGTGGATCGAGCCGCTGGGCTGGAGCCGCGAGCGCGGCGACGTGTTCGTCGGGTGCGTCCGGCTGAACAGCCTGCCCTGCCAGTGCTTCTCGTGGAACGCGAAGACGAAGAGCGAGGTGTCGATGCGCCGACAGCTGACGGACTGGCTCAGGAAACTGCCCCTTCCGATCGCCGTGTTCGCCGCGAACGACTACCTCGCCTCGCTTCTCGTCTCGAGCGCCCGTTCGCTGCAACTGCGTCTGCCGGACGACGTGGCGGTGCTCGGCGTGGACAACGACGCGCGGATCTGCGAGTTGTCGTCGCCGACGATTTCGAGCGTCTGCCCCGACTTCGAGGGCGCGGGCTACAGGGCCGCGTCGCTCCTGGAGGAGATGATCCGCAATCCGGGCGCGCGGCCGAAGGACGTCTACTTCGGGGTCGAGCGAATCGTCCGCCGCGAATCGACGCGGCGGACGCTGCGCAGCGACCACCGTGTCGATCCGGTCGTCGACTACATCCGGAAGTCCGCGCACGAGGGGATCACGCCCGCCTCCGTCGCCGCGCGCATGGGCTGTTCGCGCCGACTCCTCGAGATGCGCTTCCGCGAGATGACGGGGCATACGATCCTGGATGAGATCCGCGCGGCTCGGACGGAACGGGCGAAGCGGATTCTTTCGACGACGGACGCCTCCATCGAGGACGTCGCCCGCGAGTGCGGCTACGAGGACGTCGGCACGTTCCGCCGCGCCTTCGCCCGGGAAACCGGCGTCACCCCCCTGAACTACCGCAAGCATGGCGGCGACTCCAAGCCGCAGCCCCGATAATATGGTATAATGTCGCCAATGAAGATGCGGGTTGTTTTGGGTTTGTTCCTCGCGTGGGCGGGGATGGGCGCGTGCGCGGCGATTGCGGCGGAGGCGCCCTCCGTGACGGATGGCGAGATCTGGAACGAGGGGGTCGACTACTACCGGGCGGGCGATGTGACGAACGCGCTGCGCGTGCTGAAGCCGCTGATGCTCTCGAAGACGCACGGCGCACGGGCGGCGGAAGTCGTGGCGAAACTCGAATATGAGGCGAACGACCT
>CAVFWY010000102.1:0-7047 GCA_963626175.1 Gemmiger sp. | reverse complement strand
GCGGCGGCGGACTACGCGGCGCGGGCGGTCGAGACGATCGGTCAGGCGGCGCGCGACACGGTGCTGAAGGTCGAGAGCGCCGTGACGAATCTCCTTGAGAAGGTGCTTGCGAAGGACGTGGATAAGTCCCTTTCGGACGAGAAGACGGTCGCGGCACTTGTCGCGGAGGCGGTGAAGGGTCTGACGGGCGCGGCGGAAGTCGCCGTCCCCGCCCAACTCGCCCCCGCGCTGAAAGCCCAACTCGCCGCGCAGCCGAACCTGACGGTCGTGATGGACGACACGCTCGGCACGGGTTTCTCGGTGAAGACCGACGGCGGGCGCGTCGAACACGCCTTCACGGGCGAAGTCCTGACGGCCGAACTCGCGAAACGGCTTCGTCCCGACCTTGCGAAACTGCTGAAATGAGCGTTGACTACATCGTCTCGAGCCTCCCGGCGCTGGCGTTCGGTCAGCCCGCTCCGCTGAGCTGGGAGCGGTTCGTCGAGATTTGCGGCGGCGCGGAGAACGTGCCGCGTCCGGCGCAGTGGGCGGACATCGAAACGCAGCTTCGGAACGCGGCGGCGGAAGCGCGCGGCGGCGAACGCCACAAGCGTCCAGCGCAGGGATGCTCGCTCTACTGGAAGAACCGCGTCCTCGCGTGCTTCCAGGAAAGGGACGTCGCCCGTCGCGACGAAATGCTCGACCGTACGTGGTGGGATGCCGCCGGCGAACTGACGGCGACTTCCGCGCCGCTCGGAACGGGAGCGCTCGCCACCTACGCCGTGCGCCTGAAGATTGCGCTTCGCCGCACGGCGATTTCGCACGAAAAGGGAAGCGCGGCGTTTGACAGGCTGACCGCCGAAACGAAGCGGTCGCCTGAGGACTTTGAAACGGAGAAAAGCAAATGACAACAGGCAGGATTGCAGCCGTCAACGGCAACATGATTACCGTCGTCTTCGACGGGGCCGTGGCGCAGAATGAAGTCGGATACGCTCTCCTCGGCGAGAAGCGGCTGATGGCGGAAATCGTCCGTGTGCGCGGCACGCGGTGCGACATGCAGGTCTTCGACTCGACAACCGACCTGGCGGTGGACGACAAGGTCGAGTTCTCGGGCGAACTGCTCGCGGCGGAACTCGGACCGGGGATGCTCGCGCAGGTCTACGACGGTCTGCAGAATCCGCTCGCCGAACTCGCGAAGGAAGCGGGCAAGGTCTCGGAGGACGCGGGCTACTTCCTGCAGCGCGGCATGTATCTGCCGGCTCTGCCGCGTGACAAAAAGTGGGACTGGCATCCGACGGCGAAGGTCGGCCAGCGCGTGACGGCGGGCGAGGCGCTCGGCTGGGTGACGGAGGGCATCTTCGACGGCAAGACGATGCCGGGCCACAAGATCATGGTGCCGTTCGCCTTCCGCGGCGTCTATACGGTGAAGGAACTCGCCCCGGCGGGCGACTACACGGTGACGGAGGACGTGGCGACCCTGACGGACGACGCGGGCAAGGACGTGAAGGTTCAGATGATGCAGCGCTGGCCGGTGAAAGTGCCGATCAAGTGCTTCACCGAACGCCTTGAGCCGACGGAGACGCTCGAGACGACCGTGCGCACGATTGACACGTTCTTCCCCGTCGCGGTGGGCGGAACCTACTGCATTCCCGGACCCTTCGGCGCGGGCAAGACTGTTCTCCAGCAGACGACGGCGCGGTATGCGAAGGTGGATGTGGTGATTTCCGCCGCGTGCGGCGAACGCGCGGGCGAAGTCGTGGAGACGCTGAAGGAGTTCCCCGAAATCAAGGACCCGAAGACGGGGCAGTCGCTGATGAAGCGCACGATCATCATCTGCAACACCTCGTCCATGCCGGTCGCCTCGCGTGAGGCCTCGGTCTACACGGCGGTGACGCTCGCGGAATACTTCCGCCAGATGGGGCTGAACGTGCTCGTTCTCGCGGACTCGACCTCGCGCTGGGCGCAGGCGATGCGCGAACTTTCGGGGCGACTTGAGGAGATTCCGGGCGAAGAGGCGTTCCCCGCCTACCTCGAATCGCGCATCGCGGCGTTCTACGAACGGGCGGGGCGCGTGAAACTGAAGGACGGCTTGGTCGGCTCCGTGACGATCGGCGGAACGGTTTCGCCGGCGGGCGGCAACTTCGACGAACCCGTGACGCAGGCGACGCTGAAGGTCGTCGGCGGCTTCCACGGGCTTTCCCGCGCGCGTTCGGATGCGCGGCGCTACCCGGCGATCGACCCGCTCGATTCGTGGAGCCACTACAATTCGGTGATTGACCAGTCCCGCGTCGAGCGGGCGCGGGACATCCTCCGGAAGGGCAACGAAGTCGGCCAGATGATGAAGGTCGTCGGCGAAGAGGGAACTTCGCTCGCGGACTTCACGACCTATCTCAAGGCAGAGTTTCTCGACGCGGTCTACCTGCAGCAGAATGCGTTCAGCGAATCCGACGCGACGACTCCGGTGGAGCGTCAGCGCGTGATGTTCGACGTGGTCGAGAAGGTGATGCTCTCGTCCTACTCCTTCGCGGAGAAGGATGCGACGCGCGCCTTCTTCATGGATCTTCAGCAGACCTTCATCGACTGGAACGACAAGGCGTTCGATTCGCCCGAGTTCGCCGCGATGAAGAGGACGCTTGAGGAAAAGATAGCCGCCGCAACGGCGGAAGAGGAACGCGCATAGGAGACGGACGATGTTCAACAACAAGATTTACCACAAGATTGACGCGCTTTCGGGTTCGGTGGCGACGCTTCGCGCCGAGGGCGTGAAATACGGCGAGATCGCCGAAGTCGAGTCGCGGGCGGGCACGTCGCTCGCGCAGGTCATCAAGCTCGACGGGCCAAACGTCACCCTGCAGATTTTCGCGGGTGCGCGCGGCGTGGATACGGCGGCGAAGGTGCGCTTTCTCGGCGAGACGATGAAGATTCCGTTCTCCGACGCGCTTCTCGGTCGCGCCTTCACGGGTGCGGGCGTGCCGCGTGACGGCGGGCCGACGATTACGGAGAACCCCTCGCCCATCGGCCAGCCGTCGGTGAATCCGGCGAAGCGCATCATGCCCAGCAAGATGGTGCGCACGAACATCCCGATGATCGACCTCTTCAACTCGCTCGTGAAGTCGCAGAAGCTGCCGATCTTTGCGCGGGCGGGCGAACCCTACAACGAACTCCTCGCCCGAATCGCCCTGCAGGCCGACTCGGACGTGATCGTCATCGGCGGTATGGGGCTTAAGTACGACGAATACCTGAAGTTCCGCAACACGCTCGACAAGTCGGGCGCACTCGCGAAGACGGTGATGTTCGTCCACACGGCGGCCGACCCGACGGTGGAGTGCATGCTCGTGCCTGACGTGTCGCTCGCCGTCGCCGAGAAGTTCGCCCTCAAGGGCAAGGACGTGCTCGTGTTGCTGACGGACATGACCTCGTTCGCCGACGCACTGAAGGAAATCGCCATCACGATGGAGCAGATTCCCTCGAACCGCGGCTACCCCGGCGACCTCTATTCCCAGCTCGCCTCGCGCTACGAGAAGGCCGTGGACTTCGACGGTGCGGGCTCGATTACGATTCTCGCCGTGACCACGATGCCGGGCGACGACGTCACCCACCCCGTGCCGGACAACACGGGTTACATCACCGAGGGGCAGTTCTACCTGCGCAACGGGCGCATCGAGCCGTTCGGCTCGCTGAGCCGTCTCAAGCAGCAGGTGAACAAGAACACGCGCGAAGACCACCGCACGGTGATGGACGCGATGATCAAGCTCTACGCCCAGTACAAGGAGACGGTCGAGAAGCAGTCCATGGGCTTCAAGATGTCCGCATGGGACCGCAAGCTCCTCGCGTTCGGCGCGGCATTCGAGAAGAACATGATGGATCTTTCCGTCAACATCACCCTTGAAGAGGCTCTTGACCTCGGCTGGAAGATTCTGGCTGACAACTTCGAGAAGACCGAAGTGGGCATCCCCTCGAAACTCAGCGACAAGTTCTGGCCGAAGAAATAACGACCTCCGATGAACGATACGACATCCGCCGACCGTGATGCGCAGAAACTCGCGGAATGCGTCCACTCGATACCCGACTTTCCGAAACCGGGCGTTCTTTTTCGCGACGTGACGGGCATCCTCGACACGGCGGAGGGATTCCGTCTTGCGATTGACATGATTGCGCGATCCCTTGAGGGGATTGATTTCGACCTCGTGGCCGCGCCTGAATCACGCGGCTTCATCTTCGGGGCGGCGTTGGCAGACCGCCTCGGGAAGGCGTTCGTGCCCGTGCGCAAGCCGGGCAAACTGCCGCGTGGCACGATTAGCGAAACCTACCAGCTCGAATACGGCTCGGCGACGCTGCAGATGCACGTGGACGCGGTGCACCCCGGCGAACGGGCGGTGCTCGTGGACGACCTGCTCGCGACGGGCGGGACGGCGGCGGCGAGTGCGCGGCTCATCGAGCGGCTCGGCGGCAAGGTCGTGAAGATGGTCTTTCCGTTGGAACTCCTCGGATTCGAGGCGCGCAAGGGTGCGCTTTCCGCCTACGACGTCGTTTCGCTCGTGCGCTATCCAGGCAAGTGAGGTCTTCTGACGATGCGACTGCTCATTACCGGGGGAAACGGCATGCTGGGGCGGACGCTCCGCCGCGAACTCTTGGAACACGAGATTGTCGTCGCCGACCTCCCCGACTGGGACATTACTTCCGATGATTTTTCGGCGGCGGTTTGCCGCGTCAAGCCCGACCTCATCATCCACTGTGCGGCGATGACGAAGGTCGATGACTGTGAGACGAAGCGCGATCTTGCCTTTCGGCTGAACGAGACGGGGTCGCGGAATGTCGCGATCGCGGCGAAGGCGTGTGGAGCGCGGCTGATGGCGATTTCGACGGACTATGTGTTCGGCGGCGACGGGGAATGCGAATGGCGCGAGACGGACGAGCCGCGCCCGCGCACGGTCTACGGTGCGTCGAAACTCGCCGGTGAATTGGCAATTCAGTCGATTCTGCCCGACGCGGCGATTCTGCGCATCGCCTGGCTTTATGGTGCGGACGGACCGAGCTTCGTCCACACGATGGCGCGGCTCGGTGCACAGGCGGGTAGTCCGCTCAAGGTCGTGAACGACCAGCGCGGCAATCCGACGTCGACGAAGGCGGTGGCGGACGCGGTGTGCTTCCTCATCGGCAAACCGGACGTGAGCGGAATCGTCCACGCGACCTGCGAAGGCATTTGCACGTGGTACGACCTGACGGTCGAACTCTTCCGTTTGCTCGGTCTGAAGCGCGAAGTCCTGCCCTGCACGACGGCGGAGTTTCCGCGCCCTGCGCCGCGTCCGGCGAATTCGGCGTTGAAGAAGGAAGTCCTCGGCCTACTCGGCTATGCGATGCCGCGCTGGCAGACGGCGCTCGCGGAATTCGTCGCGGCGAATCGGGCGGAGCTTTGTCCGACAGAGGGGACGGATGGCCGTCTCGCTTGAATACGAGACGCGGTTCGGCGGAACCGTGATGGGCATTGACGAAGCCGGGAGGGGGCCTCTTGCGGGTGGCGTCTATGCGGCGGCCGTCACCGTGCCGCTCGACCTCGCGGCGGAATTGCTCGCGGGGGCGTGGCGTGAGGTGAACGACTCGAAGAAACTTTCCCATGCGAAGCGCGAGCGGGTGGCGGAGGTCATCCGCACGACGGAAGGATGCATATGGGCGGTTGCGTCCGCCTCGCCCGCCGAAATCGACCGCCTGAACATCCTTCGTGCGACGCACCTCGCCATGCGCCGCGCCGCCGAGTCCGTCGCGGCAAAACTGGGGACGGCGGAGAATCTCGGCATTCTCGTGGACGGACTCGCCGTGCCGTCCCTGCCGTTCCCGTCGCAGAATCTCGTGAAGGGGGATGCGAAGTCCCTCTTCATCGCGGCGGCCTCCATTCTCGCGAAGACGGCGCGGGATGCGGACTGCGACCGGATGGAACGGCTTTATCCGGGGTATGGCTTTGCAAAACACCGGGGCTACCCGACGAAGGAACATCTCGCGGCGCTTGCGAAACTCGGGCCCTGCCCCGAACACCGGCGGAGTTTCGGTCCGGTGGCGCAAATGGAACTTGGACTATGAAGAAGACACTTGTGATGGGCATCGTCAACGTCACGCCCGATTCGTTTTCGGACGGCGGCAGGTATTTTACGCCGGAGGAAGCCCTCGCGCGCGTGCGCAACCATATAGAGGAAGGGGCGGACATCATCGACCTCGGCGGTGAATCGACGCGCCCGGGGGCGACGCCGCTCGGCTGGGAGGAGGAGTGGGCGCGGCTTGAGCCCGTGCTGGAGTCTCTCGTCGGCGCGTCGGCGAAAAAGCCCTGTCCCGTGTCGATTTCAGTCGATACCTACCACCCCGAAACGGCGGCGCGGGCGCTCGCGGCGGGGGCGAAGATCCTCAACTGCGTCTACGAGGAGCCGATTCCCGAGATGATTCGCGTCATTCGCGCTTCGGGACGGCGGGACGCGGAACTTGTCCTTCCCGCGAAGTGCCGCGAATTCATCGAGCGGGCGAATGCGGAAGGCCCGTGGGAGATTCCCTACTACCTCGACCCGATGATCGGGTTCGGCACGACCCGCGAGGAAGACATCGCCCTGTTGGTCGCGACGGCCGAGCTCGCGGCGAAAGGCCCCGTGCTCATCGGGGCGAGCCGCAAGCGCATCGTAAAGAAATTGACGGGCGAGAAAGTGACGGGCAAGAACCTCGGCGGCAATCTCGGCATTGCCATCTGGTGCGCCCTGAACGGGGCGAGCGTCGTGCGCGTCCACGACGTGCGCGAGACGGTGCAGGCCCTGCGCGTGGTCGAAACCCTCCAGTCGGCGAAGGAATGACGGAGTTCGCGGCAATCGACTTCGAGACGACGGGCTACGAGAACGGCAACGTGAACGAGCCCTGGCAACTCGGTCTCGCGCTCGTGCGGGACGGCAGAATCGTCGAGACGCATGAGTGGTTCTTCGGCACGTCCCTCACGCCCGATGCGCAGCCGATGATGGATCAGTGGGAGGACTTCTATCCCCATCTCGCCGGACGGCGGCTCGTCGCCCACAACATCTCGACCGAGCGCACGATTCT
>CAVFWY010000101.1:0-7093 GCA_963626175.1 Gemmiger sp. | reverse complement strand
CGGGCGTCGACCGCATGGTGATGCTCCTGGCGGACACGCCGAACATCCGCGAGGTGATCGCGTTCCCGATGAACCAGAAGGCGCAGGACTTGATGATGAACGCGCCGAACTACGTCACCGAACAGCAGCTTCGCGAACTCCACATCAAGATTCGCGGCACGGGAAGCGAGGTTCAGGCTGAAGGGTAATCTTGCGTTCACCCTCAAGGCATGGCCGGTCGTCGCGGCGGCGACGATCGGCCTGTGCTTTCTGACGCAGGCCGTCGCGGGTTGGCTTGGCTTCGACTTGCCCGACCAGCGGAGCGTCGATGTGGTGAAGCGATGCCTGGAGAACGCCTTCGCATCGCCGCGTCACTTTCTGTCCGCCGCGCTTCTTCTCGCCCAGGTCGTCGTGCTGATGCCGATAGTCGAGGAGGTCGTCTTTCGGCTTCCGACCCGATGGCTGCGGAACTGGGGCTGGTTCTTCTTTTTCTCCCTGCTCTTTTCGGCGGCGCACTACATTCAGCAGCCGTGGCCGGACGCGGCGTTTCTCGCGCTCTTCTTCTTCGGCGCGGCGCAGTGCTGGCTTTACCGGAAGACGGGTCGCCTCTGGTGCGCGATGCTGAACCACGCGCTCTTCAATGCGACAAATCTCATTCTCCTGTTCGTGCTTCCGCTCCTTGGACTGGAGGGCTGACCGTGTCCGCCGAACGCATCCGAATCGCCCTTGTCGGGGACGTCGCCCTTGAACTGATGGCCCCGTATTTCCGCGAGGCGGGATACGAGGTCTACGTTCCGCCCGGCTTCGGTACGTGGCGACAGGAACTGCTCGACCCACGCTCTGGGCTTCGCGCCTTCAAGCCCGACTTCATCTACGACGTGACGGCGGCGGATGAACCGCTTTCCCGCGAAGTGCCGAACTTCTACGACGAGCGGATGCGGCGTCTTGCGTCCATGCCCTATTCGCTGGACGGCATACGGGCGATTGTCGAGGAGGCGGCGTTCGCACGGCTTGCCGCGCCGAAGAAGGTGCTCGCCGTCGATGCCGACAACACGCTCTGGCGCGGCATCATTTCGGAGGACGGGATGGATGCGGTCGAACCCTACCGCGACTTTCAGGAGGGGCTTCTGCGCTTGCGAGCCGAGGGTGTGCTTCTCGTCCTTCTCTCGAAGAACGACCCGTTTGAATTCCGCCGCGACATGCCGCTTGCGAACGGTGACTTTGCGGCGGTCTGCACGAATTGGGGTCCGAAGGCGGGCAACCTCATCGAGGCGTGTCGTGCGCTGAACCTCGGAGTCGATTCGGTTGTATTCGTGGACGACAATCCGGTTGAGCGCGAGCAGATGTCCAATCATCTTCCCGAAGTCGCCGTCGTGCCGTTCCCGTCCGACATGGCGCATCCGCGTCAGTTCCTGCGGCGGCTGAAGACCCACTTCTTCGCAGGCATGGGAACGACGGCTGAAGACGCGCTTCGCTCGCGGGACTACGCGACGGAAGCCCTGCGGCGCAAAAGCGCCGCGCAGGCGGCGACGCTCGATGACTATCTCGACGGACTCGGCCTGCGCGTTCGTCCCTCCCTGGCACAGGAAGGCGACCTCGACCGTCTCGCGCAGATGGCGGGCAAGACGAACCAGTTCAATGCGACGACGATTCGGCGGACGCGGGAGGAATTCGCCGCGCTCCTCGCCGACCCGACGAAGCGCGTCTTCGTCTTTCGGACGCGAGACCGCTTCGGCGAACAGGGGATTGTCTGCTATGTCGTGGTCGATCTCTCCCTGCGGCGGGTGACGGATTTCGTGATGAGCTGTCGCGCAATGGGGCGGACGCTCGAGCACTTCGCCTACGGTTATGTTTCGCGGCAGATCGGCTACGCGCCGGCCGTTGACTTTGTGCGCACGGCGAAGAACCGTCCGTTCGAGGAGTTCCTGACGAACCTCCGCCCCGAAATGCAAACGCATTATCGGGATGAGTAAAGAAATGTTGTATAATATGTGGCGGTAAGACGAAAGGAGACTCATGACCCTCTACCATGGTAGCAACATCGACGTGCGAGAGCCGAGAATCATCGCCCCGTGTCGGGCTTTGGACTTCGGACCGGGTTTTTACACGACGCTCTTTCGCGGACAGGCAGAGGATTTTGCGCACAAGGTTGCCCTGCGAAGGGGCGGCGCACCCGTCCTGAACGTCTTCACGATTGACGAGGAGGTCGCATTTTCTGCGTGTGACCTTCTGAGGTTCAATGCGCCCGATGCCGTTTGGCTTGAGTTTGTCTGCGCCAATCGCGACGGCGAGAACCGGGCGAAGGGGCGCGACCTGATCTTCGGGCCCGTTGCGAACGATGACGTCTATCGAACGCTGGCACTTTACCGCGAGGGCGAACTTTCGCGTGATGAGACGCTGGCAAGACTGAAGATCAAGTCCCTCTACAATCAGCTCGTGTTTGCAACGGAGAAGGCTCTGTCGTTCATTCGCTTTGACCATGCGGAGGTTCTGCCATGACCGAGCGGCAGTATTCGACGATGCTCTCTCTTCTGATTCTGCCGCCACTCGTGGCGGAGATTTGCCGTCAGACAGGACGCGGGGAGGCGGAAGTCATCGGACGGCTTTATCATTCGGAACTTTACGAGAAACTGTGCGATGAGCGTCTGAAGCTCTGGCACTACAGCCCGGTTATGCTGGCGGATATGTTCGTCGAGGCTGAGCGGACGGGCGTTATACCCTATCCGGAGGAGGCGTCATGAGCGCAAGCGGGTCGTTCCTGATTTACTGTATCGAACTGTATCGCCGTGCCAAGAAGATGTCCGGTGCCGCAGTCTACGACCTCTTCCGCCGCACGGGTGCGGACGACTACATCCGACGGAGTTTCGGCGCACTGCACACGACGGGCGAGCAATACGTTCTCGATGACATCGAGGGTTTTCTATGGCAGAAGAATTGACACCCATGATGCGCCAGTATCTCGCGCTCAAGCGCGAGATACCCCAGGGCGCGATACTCATGTTCCGTCTCGGCGACTTCTACGAGATGTTCGGCGAGGACGCGCTCGTCGCCTCGCCCATTCTCGGCGCGACGCTGACCCAGCGTAACGGCAGCCCGATGTGCGGCGTGCCCTACCACGCACTCAACTCCTATCTTGCGAAACTCATCCGTGCGGGGAAAACCGCCGCGCTCTGCGACCAGGTGGAGGACCCGAAGTTCGCGAAGGGACTCGTCCGCCGCGAGATTACGCGCATCGTTACGCCGGGGACTGTCACGGAGGACGGACTTCTCGACGAGACGGCGAACAACTACGTCGCGGCGGTTTCGGGTCTGGGGCTTGCCCTGCTCGACCTTTCGACAGGCGAGTTCAGCGTGGAGGGCTTCGGCTCGCGGGAGCAACTCGACGAAGCGCTCGAACGGTATCGTCCGGCGGAAATGCTCGCGCAGGACGAGAACAACCAGTGGACGTTTTCGGTCGACGCCGCGCTTGACTGCCTGACGCGGCACTTCAAGGTGATGAGCCTGGACGGCTTCGGGCTGACGGGGAAGAACGACCTTATTTCCGCCGCCGGCGCGCTCCTCTATTACGTGGGGACGACCCTGCATCACTCCCTTGACCACGTGCGGAAGGTCGCCCTGCGCGGCTCGGACGACGCGCTCGTCTTGGACGCGGGCACGGTTCGCCACCTTCAGCTTCTGCCCGGCGGCGAAGTGTCGCGCCCCGCGTCGCTTCTCGGCGTGCTGGACGTGACGCGCACGCCGATGGGCGCACGGACGATGCGCAACTGGATTGCGCGTCCGCTCGCGCGGGCGGAGGCGGTGAATGCGCGGCTTGACGCGGTGGGGGCGTTCGTCACCGACCGTGCCGCGCTCGCCTCGCTTCGTACGCTTCTGACGGGTGTGCGCGACCTCGAACGCCTGATTGCGAAGGTCGATTCGGGTCGTGCCAACCCCCGCGACCTGAAGGCCCTTGCGACCTCCCTCTCGCCAATCCCCCAGATTGTCGCGACGGCGACGGCTCAGCCGATTGCGGACGTCGTCTCGCGGATGAAGCCCCAGGCGGAGATTGTCGATCTCATCGCCCGGTCGATTGCCGAAGAGCCGCCCGTGATGCTGACGGACGGCGGGTTCGTCGCGGCGGGCTACAATTCGGAACTCGACGAACTGCGCGGGATTGCGCAGGAAGGCCACCGCTGGCTCGCCGAATACCAGGCGAAGGAACAGGAGCGCACGGGCATTCCGAAGCTGAAGGTCAGGCACGTCTCGACCTTCGGATTCGTGATTGAGATTCCGAAGAGTTTTGTGCCGCAGGCTCCGTCGGACTACGAACGCCGCCAGACGCTGACGACGGGCGAACGCTACGTGACGCCCGAACTGAAGGAATACGAACGCAAGGTTCTCGGTGCGCAGGAGAAGTCCGTCGCCCTCGAGCAGCAACTCTACAGGGAAATCCTCGCCCGAATCGCGGCGAAGACGGTGGAGATCCAGGAAACCGCCCTCGCGGTTGGCGAACTGGATGCAATCCTCTCGCTCGCCGACCGCGCCCTCGCGGCGGGCTACGTGCGCCCGACGGTGGACGATTCGGATGTGCTGGAGATCGTTGACGGACGTCATCCCGTTGTCGAGCAGTTGCCCGACGC
The DNA here is from genome assembly GCA_963626175.1 of Gemmiger sp. Taxonomy (GTDB): domain Bacteria; phylum Verrucomicrobiota; class Kiritimatiellia; order RFP12; family UBA1067; genus UBA1067. Next base: position 2,495 of record CAVFWY010000101.1, on the reverse strand, counting down.
CGAGCCGTTCGTCCCGAATTCGGCGTTCCTGAACTGCACGACCGACCAGATCATGCTCATCACGGGCCCGAACATGGCGGGCAAGTCGACCTACATCCGTCAGGTCGCGACAATCGCGGTGATGGCGCAGCTCGGTTCGTTCGTGCCCGCCGCGTCCATGCGCCTTGGCGTGCTCGACCGCGTGTTCACGCGAATCGGCGCGGGCGACGACCTCGCGCGCGGCCGCTCCACCTTCCTCGTCGAAATGCAGGAGACGGCGAACATCCTCAACAACGCCACCCCGAAGTCCCTCATCGTGCTCGACGAAATCGGACGCGGCACTTCGACGTTCGACGGCATTTCCATCGCGTGGAGCGTGGCGGAATACCTGCACGGCAAGGCGTCCGCGAAGGCGAAGACGCTCTTCGCCACCCACTACCACGAGCTTACCGACCTTGCGGATACCTTCGCGGGCATCAAGAACTACACCGTGCGGGTGAAGGAGGAGGGCGGGCGCATCGTCTTCCTGCGGCGCATTGCGCCCGGCATCGCCGAGAAGAGTTTCGGCATCCACGTCGGGGCGATGGCGGGACTGCCGAAGGAGGTCGTCGATCGCGCCGCGCAGATTCTGAAGAACCTCGAGGCGAACGAGATTGACGTGAACGCGCCGAACAAGGCCGTGCGCCGTCCGCGCAAGAAACTTTCCGAGATGCCGGGGCAGATGACCTTTTTCTGAGGAGGACGACATGACGACGACAGAAGCCGAGCGGCGCATTGACGAATTGCGCGGGGAAATCAACCGTCACGACCGCCTCTACTACGTGGAGGCGAAGCCGGTCATCGGCGACCGCGACTACGACATCCTCTACGAGGAACTGCTCGCGCTGGAGCGGCAGTTCCCCCAGTTCGCCTCGTCCGATTCCCCGACCCAGCGCGTGTCGGGCGAACCGATTGCGGGGTTCGTGCAGGTTCGGCACAATCCGCCGATGCAGTCTCTCGACAAGACCCACTCGAAGGGCGAACTCGCCGACTTCGACGCATTCGTGCGCAAGGAGGTCGAGGGCTTCACCTACCGCGTCGAGCCGAAGGTTGATGGGGTGTCGATGTCCCTCCTCTACGAGAACCGCCGCCTCGTGCGGGCGGCGACGCGCGGCAACGGCGTCGTCGGGGACGACGTGACGGCGAACGTGCGGACGATTCGCTCCGTGCCGCTCGTCCTGCCGTCGGAAGCGCCGGAGGCGCTGGAGGTGCGCGGCGAAGTCTACATGACGCGGGAAGGATTCGTGCAACTGAATGCCCGCGAGGAGGAGGCGGGGCGCGAGCCGTTCGCCAATCCGCGGAATGCGGCGGCGGGGTCGCTCAAGCAGCTTGACCCGAGGGAAGCCGCGTCGCGTCCGCTCGACATCGTGATCTACAATGCGGGCGGGGTCGGGTGCGACGGGTTCGCGACGCATGGCGAGATGGTCGCGGCGTTTCGGCGGTGGGGCTTTCCCGTCACGCCGTGGAGTCGCTCGTGCAAGACGATTGAGGAAGTCTTCACCGCGATTGACGAACTGGAGAAGTTGCGGCACACCTTCCGCTTCGAGATTGACGGGGCGGTGCTCAAGATTGACGAACGCCGCTTTTATTCTGTTCTCGGTGCGACGGCGCACGGTCCGCGCTGGGCGCGCGCCTACAAGTATGCGCCCGAGCGCGTGGAGACGGTCGTCGAGTCAATCACCGTCCAGGTCGGGCGAACGGGCATCCTCACGCCTGTTGCGGAACTGAAGCCCGTGCCGCTCGCCGGTTCCGTCATCGCCCGCGCCACGCTCCACAACGCCGACCAGATTGCGCGGCAGGACATCCGTGTCGGCGATCACGTCTGGCTCGTGAAGGCGGGGGACGTGATACCGGCGGTCGAGTCGGTGATTCCCGAGAAGCGAACGGGGGCGGAGAAGGTCTTTCAAATGCCGACCGCGTGTCCCGTCTGCGGCGGGAAGGTCGAGCATCTCGGCGACGAGGTGGCGGTTCGGTGCGTGAATCCGCTCTGCCCGGCGCAACTCCAGCGGCGGCTCGAGCATTTCGCCGAACGCAACGCGCTCGACCTCAAGGCGCTCGGCGGACGCATCGCCGACGTGCTGGTGACGCGCGGCATCGTGCGCGACCCGCTCGACCTTTTCACCCTGAAGGCGGACGAACTCGCCGCACTCAACGTGGGGGAGGAGAATGCGCCGCGACGCTTCGGCAAGAACGCGCAAAGCCTGATGGACGCGGTGAACGCCGCGCGAAGCCTGCCGCTCGACCGCTGGCTTTACGCCATCGGCATTCCGCAGGTTGGCGTGACGGTGGCGAGGGACATCGCCGCCGAACACGCACGGATGAGCGACCTTCCCGAAAGCGAAGTCCTTCGGAACGTCATTGCGAACGACGCGAAGAAGGGGAAGGAACGCAAGATACTCGTCATCAAGGTGGAAGCCGCCCGCGCCGTGCTGGACTTCTTCGCGAGCGATTACGGAAGGATGTTCCTTGCGCGGATG
>CAVFWY010000100.1:0-7114 GCA_963626175.1 Gemmiger sp. | reverse complement strand
AGACCTCGCGGGAAAGGAACGTCTTCACGAATGCCGCGCCGTCCGAAAGGCGGGAAAGGGAGTGGTGATGACCGATGCCTTCGAGAATCCACTCGTCCCCCAGGCGAATCAGGTAGCGGAACGCCACGACAACGAAGCCGACGACAAGACCGACCAGAATGGATTCGCCGAAATACTTGCCCGTACGGAACGAAAGGCCCTTCCCCGCCAGGAAGAACCTCCAACTCGATATCGACAGTTTGCGCAACATGAAGTGACCATATTATACCAAATCCGCCCACTCGCGGGTAATGGAGTCGTTGCGCGGCCAAGCATGGTGATAAGACAAGGTGAACGCGATTCGCACAACCGTCTGAAAATTTGGTATAATCTGCCGCGTCTAGATTATGAACGGGGCGTTGCACAGCCTGGTAGTGCGTCTGCTTTGGGAGCAGAATGTCGGAGGTTCAAATCCTCTCGCCCCGACCAGTCGAAAGTTGGTAAGCGAATGTTCACGAAGTTGACGAGAATCAACGGTTCGCCCGTGTGGCTGAACGCGAGTTTTGTGGTGACGATCGAACCCGGTCGGCAGGGCGGGTCTATCGTCGTTCCCATTGGCGACGGCCTCGACTACGAGGTTCGCGAAACCCCGGCGCAGGTTCTGAGCCTCCTGGGGGATGCGCCAGCGCCCGAGGTGATTCCCGTGCCGGTCGTGAACACCCTCGCGAAGTTGCCGACGGATGTCGTGCCCGAAGGCGGCCTGCTTCCGAATGCCAAGCAACTCGCGCAGGAATCCGAGGTGAAGCCAGAGGAAAAGACGTCGGAAACGCCAGCCGTCGCGAAGACGCGCGGACGGAAGTCCGCTTCGACGACGAAGAAAACGCCGCGGACGCGCGCAAAAGCCTCCAAGAAGCCGATTCTCGACTTGACGGAAGAGCAGGTCGAGCGTTTGCGCAAGATGGCCCCCGGGTCGGTGAAGAAACTTCAGAATACGCTGCTGACCCAATTCCGCGTCCCGAATGCGGAAGCGACGGTTACGGCGCTTGTGGCGCACGACGTTGCGCTGACGGATGAGCATGGGCGCGTACTGTGGAAGCAGAAGCCCCAGCCGAGCGAACCGTAGCAGAGACAACTTTTCATTCCCTCCCACATAGCCCCGGGCACTTTAGCCCAGGGGCTTTTTCATCTCTTCGCGCATCACGCCGTCCGCCGAAATGTGGTAGAATATCGGTATGACAACCAAGGACATACCCGCCGTCGATCGTGCGCTCAAAAGAGAGTTCACCGCCCATGCCTCCCCGATTATCGAACTCATCGAGGCCCAAACCCACGACCCCTTCTGCGTACTCGTCGGGACGATTCTTTCCGCCCGCACGAAAGACCAGTGTACGGCGGGGGCCGTGCGCCGCCTGTTTGCGACCGCGCACGGCAAAACGTTCGGGCCGGGCGACCTCGAACGGCTGGGCGAAGCCGAAATCGCCAAACTCATCTATCCCGTCGGATTCTACCGCGACAAGGCACGACACCTGAAGACCCTGCCCGCCGTTTTGAAGGAAAAGTTCAGCGGCGTTCTGCCGCGCACGGTCGAGGAACTCTGCGAACTGCCGGGAGTCGGTCGCAAGACCGCGAATCTGACCGTCGCCGTCGGCTTCGACCTACCCGCCATTTGCGTGGACGTGCACGTCCACCGCATCTGCAACCGCCTCGGTCTCATTCGGACGAAAACGCCGCTTGAAACGGAAATGACGCTCCGCAAGATCCTGCCCGTCCGATACTGGAAGACGTGGAACTCGCACCTCGTCTCATTCGGGCAGACGCGATGCGCCCCCCTTCGCCCGAAATGCGACGGCTGCCCGATTGCGCGGTTCTGTCCTCAATGCAAGCCAAGGGGGTGAATTGGGGTCTAGACCCCTCCGCCCTCCGTCAAGGCTGTGTCGGTATCTTGCCGAAGTCCGCGGGCAGGGGCTTTCCGCAGTAGACGCGCACCCAGTCCACCCACATGTCGCTCTCATTCCCGTAACGCTCAAGGTCGTAGGGCCAGCCGCTGATTCCGGAAATCGCGTAATTGATGAGAAACCACGTGTTCTGGCTTTTCGTGACGGGTCCGGTCGGATGGCGCAGCATCTCGACGCCGTCCAGATAATAGACGGTGTCCGTCTCGGTAATCAGGAGTCCGTAGGTGTGGAAAGTCCAACTCCACGACGAACCGCCGCCCACGGCCATTGCGTCCGCCCAAAAATGCGGGGCCTCCCGTTTCTGTCCCCAGAAATGCGTTGTGATGCCGTAATGTCCCCCGTGGTTCGGATTGCGCGGGCCATACCCGCCGTAGCATTCGAGCACATCCAGTTCGTCGCAGCCCGCCGCCTTGGTCGCGGCATAGCGCGGGTCGTCCGGACTCATGCCGATCGTCCCCTGCGTGAGCGTCCAGAACGCCCCCCACGTACCCGGGGCCGACTGGCACGTCAGACGGCATTCAAGATACGCCGGAACGGGCACGGCCACGCCGGTTCCGTCGGCGCGAATCGACGAGAGAATGCCCGTCCGGCCTTTCGTCCCTGCTGGCTTGGACGCATGGATCCGCAGGAACGTCCCCTGCTGCCCGAAGGGACGGCAGTCGCCTTCAGGGTCCGAGAACGGCCAACCGCTGAAATCGCCGCCGCCCGTCTTGTGCGCTGCATACCGTGCGCCACGACCGTCGGGCGAGATGGAGAGCGGTCCGTCGAAATCGTCGGCAAAGACGAGTTTCAGTCCCTTCGCGGCGGGTGGCGCCGACTTCGGCAGACCCTGATTCCAGACAACGCCCCCCAGATTGTAGACCTGGAGTTCGCAGTAGTCCTGCAGCCCCTTGCCATTCGTCGATTGTATGCGAATCGTTGTCGGCCCGTTCGGGAACTTCTCGCCCGGAAAGACAAATTCGCCGCGACCGTCGTCGCCGAGCGTCAGGTCGGCAAGGACGGCATCCTGTCCCCACGCGCCACCCTGCTGCCAGCAACGCGCGATGGCCTTCGTCATCCCCTTCGCCTCAAAAACAACCCGGACGTCACCCTTCACGTCCGAACAGTAGCGCGGCTCCAGCACGCGAATCGCCTGGACGAAGTCGATGCCTTTCGTGGAATTGCCGTCGTAGAACTCCGGATACTCCTTGCTCGCCCGGATCTGTCCGACGCACGTCGCACAGGCAAGGGCCAGGGTCCCAAAAACAAATGCCTTCTTACTCTGTTTCATTTTCATTTTCCTTTCTTCACTTGTTAACGGATGATAAGCATAAAGCCAGGGCTTCTCCTGAGCGAGACGAAAAGCCGGCTTTTCGTCTCTCCCTCGGACGGTTCATACGTGAAGCCGGGATTCGCCCCTCGCGGAGAGACAAACGAGACTGCCGCCGTGTTGATGGCATACGCCGCGTCCCCATATCTCCAATCGATGAGTTCCTGCGCAAGTTGCGCATCGTACAGGGAGTAGAACGGCGAGCGCTTGTCTATCGAGACCACCACGCCCGGCAGCGATTCCGCCGCCCGCTCGAAGAGCCCGCCGTCCGTTGCGCTCCCCTTCACGATTGCGGCGGACGAAAAGCCGTTCGTCGGCATCTCGAAGACAATCGGCATCGGTGCGCCCATGGCCGTGTAGATTGTCGCGTGCCGCTGAATGACGAGTCGTGGCGCAGCCCCCGCGAAGACGATGCCCCCGAGAGACTTCCCGACGAACGCCGTCTCGTCGGCGTCCTTCCCGCCGATCTTGAGGGCGTTGGCGCGCACGATTCCGTCGTCAATGCGCAAGGTCGTCCCGCTTCCCGCAAGACCGAACCGATGCCCGTCCACGCCGATCTGATTGAGTTCGCTCCCCGTGCTGACGTCGATGCGGGCGTTGTCGGCTTCGGCGAGAAACTCCCAGCGGGTGCTCAGGTAGGCCCCGTTCGTAAGGACGAGGGTGGAATTTTCACAGACGTGATAATTGCCAACCGCCAGCCGCACGTTGTCAAGCGACACCCTGACGTTCGCATACTGACCGTCCTTGAAGCCCGCCGTGTCGGGATACCCGATTTCGGCGTCATCGACCGTGCCGACGAACGTGATGTCCGCGCCTGCCCAACCGAGCGTCGACCCGCTGCTCAGGCCCTGATAGTTCGCGTCGACTTGAATGACATCCGTCTGGCTGCCGTAGACGTTGAACTGCGAACCCCACGTCGGGTAGCCGACACGCGGCAATCCGTCCGTCGCCTTGCAGATCCAGTTTGCCGAATCGCTCCACGCCCCCTTCGCGTTCGCGACCCATTCGTAGGCGGCGGAGTCCTCCAGCAGAATGGACGCTTCGTCGGTCGAGACGGCGAACGTGTGCGAGGCGTCGGCGGCGACCTCGCTTGTGACGCGGCAGGTGACGCGCGTGCCGAGTTTCGCGCCGTTCCACGAGAAGGTGAAGGCCCCCGTTTCCGTCACCGTCTTCGCATCCACGCGAACGGGCGAGAGCGAGTCTCCATCCTTCTGCTCGGAGGAGCAGAGGAGAAGCTGCAATTCCGCCGACTCGCCCACGAGCGAGAGCACGTTGCCGGAGACGTCGAGAATGATTTCCCCGTCCGCATCGCGGCGGACGATCGAAATCTCGCGATCCAACACGACGTGCGACGGCACGGTCGTGTTCGCGACGGACGAAACGGCCGAGGGCGTGTGGAATCCCGCCTCGGATTCCTGGGCGAACTCAAGGGCCTCGCGGTCTTCCGATATGTCGCCCGTGCGCAGACGCGCCTCGTCCATCGCCCCGAGAAGCGGATAGCGGCCGTCTCCCAGGAACGCTCCCAGCGCCAGTCCGCGGTCGGTCGGCTGGTAAATCGGCGCATAACTCCGTTCGTCCGTTTTGTTGCCCTCGTCATCCGCCTTATAGTTGTAGAGCCAGCTTTCACTGCCCTTCTTTCCGTCGAGATAGACGTTCGCATGGAGAATGCTTCCATCCCACTCGTAGGCGAACGTCACCTTGTGCCACGCCTCGGTGTCGTCGGTTGCATTCCAAATGCTCTCTTCCGCATTGTATCGGCGGTAGCCGCCCGCGGCGTCGTCCCAAGGCGTGTAAAGTCCGTCGTAGTTCTCGCGGAAGTAGAAGTCGTAGTGGTTCATCTCCTTCATGTTGTAGGCCATGCCCCAGCCGCCGTCGGCGTGGTTGTTCTTCCGGGCGAAGAACGCACCGCCCCAGTTGCCGCCGGTCGTGAGCCGGAACCAGGCGGAAGCCACGAGTTTCACCTTGTCGCCCGCGATGTTCATCGCCTCGTTGAACGGAATGCGAACGCCGCCGTTCTGGTCCGAATCGCCGCGATTCTTCGCCATGAGCCGCGCTCCGCCAAGTTGTCCGTCCGCCACGGACGCCGTCTCCGCATGGGAAACGCCATCCATCGCGTTGGCGGTCGCGTCCGAAACGGACTGCTCGCCATCGCCCGCCTCGTTCAGGTGCCAGACGCCGCGATAGCCCGACCAGACGGACGGCTGGTGGACGTCGTTTTGCACAAGCCCGCCGTAGGCGACCGTGACGACCGTAGTCGCGCTGAACGACGGCACTTTCACCCAGACAAGCGACTCGCCGGCCGTATTCCACGTGTCAACGTCAAACGCGAGAGACGTTCCATCCGCGTCAAAGAACGCGAGGTCGGAGAAGTCCTCCTGCATGAAATCCGCATACCGAAAACCATCGACAGCCGACTCCGAGAGGCGCACGAGCATCGGGAAGTCCGAATAGGTCTCCGTCCCCGCATATCCGCTCGTGACCGTAAACGTCTTCGAGAAGTTCTCAAGCAAGGACGGGCGATAGCCCGTCGAGGCGTTGTCGGACGCAACGACACGGAATGCGTCCGCAACCTGAGACCTGTATTCCGCCTTCGCCCGTGCGGCGTCCATCGTGCCGCCCGAAATGCGTATTTCGTCGTAAGCGCCCCAAAACGGACGCGACCAGCCGTCATCCCAAACGTCATTCGCGTTGAAACCGAACGTCAGCGGGTAGTCGCTGTCCGCGGCGGTCTGAATCCAATCCGTCTCCGTCAGATCGTTAGACCGCAGCGTCGTCGCCTTTTCGCCGTTCACGTAAAGTGCGCCCTTGCTGCCCGGTCCGTAGGCGACCAGCAGGTGAACCCAGTTATCCTTCAGCGGAACGCCCTGAATCACCAGCGTCGCCCAATCCGCATCGCCGCGCCCGCGCAGCAGCACGTTGTCGTCCGAACCCTTTTCAAGGCGCAATCCCCATCCGCAGTCATCCCAACGCCGTTGCTTCGTCGTTAGAAGAGTCGGCTGTCCGTCCGGATTGGCAGTGTCGAGACGAAACCACCCCGAAACGGTGAGTGTGTCGCCATAGCCGAGTTGCGTCGAATTCGCCGCGCGAAGGTAGGCCCTTCCGGTCGTGCAGTTGACCCGTGCGCCGCCCAACACGCCCGCCGTGCCGATGTTCTGATCCTTACTCTCGCCACCCGGCGTCGCCGTCCGTCCGTTTCCCGAAGAGTCCGCAACGTCGCCGCTCGCCTCGCCCATATGCCAGACGCCGCCGTAGCCCGACCAAACGCCCGCGGCATTCTGCGAGACAGTCTCGCCACCGTAATAGGCGTAGAACCGCGTACCAATGCCATAGTTCGGAAGCCGCACCCAGACAACGGACTCGCCGTCCGGATTCCACGTCTCGATTTCATACGGCAACTGGTTGCCCGAGGAATCCGTGAAGAGCAAGTCCTTGTCGTCGCTCGTCGCCGTGAAGTCCGAATATCTGAAGCCGTCAATCGCTTCCGAGAGGCGCACGGGGACGGGGATATTCGTCTGCGTCGCGGCTTCATAGCCGATTTCGCTTGAACTCGCGGTTACCGTGAGTTTCTTCGCGTAGTCAACCGGCGATGCGGCATTGCCCGCGTTCGCCAGTGCACAAACCACTCCGACAGTGACAAACTTTGCCGACGAGAGCACGAGTTTCTTCATATTTGACAACCTCCTTCAGATTGGCATGTGAGAAGTATAGCATTTCTCTCGCTCTCGCGCAAGTGCCGTCCGCCTTGGCTGTTGGCCGTCTGACTAGAGTTTTGGAAGCGATTTTTGGCCGTACGGAACGTCAAGGGCGGCCGTTGAGTGCGCGTCGGAGGAGAGGATGTAGTCGATGTCGTTGAAGGCGGAGAGTTCCGCGC
>CAVFWY010000099.1:0-7118 GCA_963626175.1 Gemmiger sp. | reverse complement strand
TTTCAGTCTGCCGCGCCACGGCGCAGGGCGCTGCGGAGCGCCCGCATGCGCGGGTTGTCGGCGGACGGCACGGGCCTCCCGTTCGGATCGGACCACTCGTGCTCGACCGACCAGCCCTCCCATTCGCGGTAGGCGTGGTATGTCCAGTCCCAGCCGTATTCCTCGAAGAGGTCGATCACGTCGGCGATGTAGCGGTCCGCGCCCGGCGTCCAGGCGATACACGAGAACTCGCCCACGAGAATCCGCGCCGAGTGCTTGCGCTGGAACGCGACGACATCCTGCATCCGCTCACGCAGATACGCCTTGTCCCACCCCTTCTCCTTGCAGGGGTAGGGCAGAAGAGGTCGCGTCGAATCCTTGTCGCCACCCACGCGCTGGTGCGTCAGTTCGTGCGGACGGTACATGTGGAACTGGTAGATGACGTTGTCCATCCGGAGCGGCGAAAGCCGGGCGAACGCCTCCGGGTTGTCCCAGTCGTCCGCCTCGATGACGATCGGCGTCTTCGGGTCGATCTTGCGGACGGCTTCCGCCGCGAGACGCTGGAGTTCGAGGCTGTCGATGCCGACGGGCTGACCGTACTGCACGGGCTCGTTGCACAGGTCGTAGCCGTAGATGATGTCCTCGTTCCCCTTCAGCCGCCGCGCAATCGACTTCCATATCTCGATGAACTTACGGGCGTATCTCTTCTCGTAGAGCATCCGGACATCACTGGGGCAGCCGCAGCCGTTCGGATCGACGTCACCCGGCCTGTAGCGGTCGCCCGGCGGCGTATGCAGGTCGATGATGAGGCGGATGCCGTATTTCCGCGCCCACGCGAGAATGTCCTCCTCCAACCGCGTCACCCAGAAGTCCAGGTCCTTGTCGTACTCCTCGCCGTCGCCCCTCACGCACATCTGGTAGCGGGCGAGCGTCGCGCCCCATGCGGCGAGGTCGGCGAGATCCTTCTCCCTGCAGGGACGACCCGGCAGCATCACGCCGCGCAGCACGGGCAGCCGCGAGACGGAGGCGGGATACTTCACCCTGAAGTCCTGGTTGACGAGCTTGGAAGTCCCGCTTAACGCGCGCACACCGAGCGTGGAGAGGTCGTAGTGGACGGTTCCCGACCCCTCTTGGAGGCCGAGGACGACCGTGGCGTGGATGCGCCCCTGACGGGGCTGCCTCTCGATGATGCGCACGCGCCGCCGGTCGAACGTCCCGCTCAGGGCGGAAACGCCGGGATAGGACTTGTCGCCGCTCGTCGGGTCCTTGTAGGGAATCATAAACTTGAATCCGAGCGAGGGGTTCGCGCACTTCATCACGTTCTCGCCCCACGTCTCGATCTTCGCCTCGAATCCCCTCGAGTTGAAGGCGGAGAGGTCGACGTCCGCCGACACCAGTCCCCAGCCCGGACGGTTCGTCGGGATGCTGACGGTGAGGATGTTCCCCTCGATTTTCGCGCACGGCGGCAAGCGCCACTGGAGGTTCGTCAGGGGCGTGAACGGCACTTCCTTCCGCCAGGCGAGGCCGACCGACTTGCCGACCCACGCCTGCCGCCACCAGGCGGCCATCACGTGCGCGGCGCGGCAGGCGTCCATCCGCGAGGGATTGGTGCGGCGGATGGTCCCGGCGATGAAGTCGGCGAGTTCCTCCGGTTCGGGAATCTCCGGCGCGAGTAGTTGCGTAAGGGCGAGTTCACCGTCCCAGCACATTCCGTAGGGCGGCCGGGCGGGGTTCGCCCCCTTCGCGCGGTTGCGGGCGTGCTTCGCAAAGATTGCCATCGCCTCTTGGATTTTCGCCGTGCGCGACGGATTGCGCTCCTTCTCGTAGGCGAGAATCAGGTCAAGCGAGACATTCGCCTGATAAAGCGAATAGCACGGCATGCGCCCTGCAATCTCGTGCGCGGCCAGTGTCCTGATCTTGAGCGTCCGCTCGAGGGCTTCGTCGATGTAGGTCTCGTAGAGGTCGCGCCAGTGTCCGTCGTCCGTGGCGAGAAACGCCGCGCAGTAGATCATCGGCAGACGCGCCGCCTCGTGCGGCCACACCTCCGGACCCCACATCGTGCAGATGCCGCGGTAGTCCTTCTCCGGACTGTCCGCAAGCCCGAAGTTCCAGCCGCTCGCCTCCGTCACGCGGCGTTCCATGAACGCGGCGACCTCGGCGATGCGGCGGCGGTATTCCGCCGCGAGCGCGGGTTCGGCGAGACCCGGCTCGGTAACGTATCGCCAGAGCCCGTGAACCCAATGCGTGTACTGGTCGCGGCTCGAAAGCGAAACCGTCGTCTTGTCGTCCGAGCAGAACCCCCGGCAGACGAAGCCCTTGTAGCCGTGCAGGATGGCGAGGTTGAGCACGCCCTTCGCGACTTTCGCCGCCTCGGTGCGGACGGCGGGGTCGCGCGTGACGGCCCACTTGTCCGCAAGCCCCGCGAGTGCCGTGCCGCAGATGAGCGGCGCATCGCCCACGCCGCCTGGTCCCCACCCGCCGGGCCGCCCCTCGTACATCTTGTAGAGGTTGTTCTTCGCGTCCGCCGGCGGCGGGGACTTGCCAAGGGCGCACCCCGTCACGACTCCCGTACGCGGATTCCACGTCTCCATCGCCTTCGCCCAGATTGCGTCCGTGCGGGCGGCGAGGTCAGCATCCGCCGCGACCTCCCCGCCAATCGCGCCGCCTGCGGTCATCAGACCGCAGAGCGTCGCAAGCATAATTCCAATTGTCTTTTTCATATTCACGAGTTGTTTCCTTCTTCGTTGTTGTATTTTCCTTACCGAATCCTCAAATAGAATCCGTCGCGTGACCTGAGTGTGACGGTAACCGCGCCGTCCTCCACCGCCACATCGCCGCGCAAGTCGGGATTGTCCGTCGTAACCTTGCACAGTCCGGACACGCTCACCGACGCACCGGACTCAATCGTGGCGACGGTAAACTTCTGCCCCTTCGCGAGGGTCGTTCCGCCGGCCTCCACGACGACACGCCCGATGACCGTCGCGTCGCCCGCGCGCAGCGGGACTGCCGACGAACCGGCATTCACGCTGACCGTGCACGTGCCGTTCGAGACGACACCGCCCGCACCGGCAACACAAGCCCCCTCCCGCACGTCAAGGCCGCCGAGGTCAAGCGTTCCCTCGCGCACTTCCACGACACCCGAATTGCGGAAGACCTGCCCGCCGTCCGAAACCGCCGCGAGCGCCATCGTCCCCGCACCCGTCTTCACGACGTCGCCGTCGCCACGGAACGGCGTCGCAAACGTATGCGTGATTCCGTCCGCCAGCAAGACCTCCATGCCCGCGCCCGTCGTGGTGAAGCCCTGCACCGCCGGCACGGCGAACGCCGTCTTCGCCTCCACCCCCGACTTGTCGGCAGTCATCTCAAGTATGCCGCCGTCAAATATGAAATCGACGCGCTTCGCCTCCGTCGCGTTCGCGTTGAGCGTCTCAATGCGCGAAGTCTGGATCTTCGAGCCACCCGTCACGCGCAGCGTTCCCCACGCACCGTCCTCGAAGCGCAACCCGTGCCAGTACGCCCCGGCCTTGGACGACCATTGCGCCGCGAGCGTCGCCCCGTTCCTGAGCGTCACGTCGAAGTCGCGGTAGAAGTAATGCCCCATCGCATAACCGTCGCGCCACTGCGTGACCTTCGTGTGGTCGAGGACGAGGCGCGGATGCACCCTGTCGTTCGCGCAGCCGACGTTGAAGCCGCTCTCGAACGCGACCGTCGAATCCGTCATCGTCACCGTCGGGTAGACGTCGACCGTCGGGCTTCCCCCGCCGAGTTCCAGGCGGTGCGACGGGAAGAAGACGCCGTCCAGCGTCAGGTAGGGGGCATTGAAGTCCGTCGATGTCATCCCCGTCGCCAGCGTCGTCGTCCGCGCCGTGCCGTCCGCCTTGTAGGTGCAGTCCGAAATCTCGAGTCCGGGCTGGGCGGTGGGCGCAAAGGCCGTCCCGATGAAAATCGACTGCTGGTTCATCACCGTCGTCATCTGTTGTCCCGCGCCCTTCACGCGCACTGCGCCGGAGAGAACCTGCAGGGCCGCCCCCGCCGTCACGCCGTTAGCCTTCGCGTCGGCATCCGCCGGCGCGGAACCGTCCGCCGGAACGGACGCGAGTGCCTTGTCGGATGCCGCCGCAAAGCCCGTGTTGAGGTAGTATTCCCCGGCGGATTCGACGAGCGTCAGCACTCCAGCTCCAGTCTTCACGAGACCGCCGCCCGTTGACGTGAGGCCACCCGCGAGTTCAAGGTCGCCCTCGCCGCCGTCGGCGCGGTCTTCTTCCTCGTCCTCTTCGCCGCGCCCCTCTGGGACGCGCTCCGCCGGTGGCTCGGCCTCGGCGTGATCCAGAAGTCCGTCGTCGCCGCCTTCGTCCTCGGCCTCGTCTACTACGGCGCAACAAAGCAGATCGCCTCCCGCGTCAAGTACGACGGCGGCCTCGCCCCCTCCCCCGACAACGCCAACGTCATCACCAACGACCTCGTCAAGCTCTACTGGTCTCGCGACGCTTCCGGCGGCACGTGGGTCCCCGAAACCGCCACCGTCTACATCGACTGCCGCCTCATCTCCGACACCAACGCCGCGTGGACGGCTCTCGGCGAAACCACCGTCGGCGCGTGGGGCTGGTCGGGAACGCTCGAAGGCGCGACCAACTACGACTACAACGTCTGGGCGTACTACATCCCGCCCGAACCCGTCCACACCAACGGCGTGTGGGTCTACAAGACCCTCAAGGACAGGCGCGGCGAAAACGCGATTCCCCTCCGCGCCCGCGTCGAAGCCGACGGCAGGGCAATCGCAACACCAAAGGAAAAAAGAAGGGACACCGAAAATGAATAAACCCTCCCTACAGTCTTGCCTCGCGGCGGTCTCCGCCGCCCTCCTCGCCGCCAGTCCTGCCGCGCCCGCCCTGCGGGCGCAATCCCCCGCGCCGTCCTCCTCCAGTCCTGCCGCGCCCGCTCCGTCGGGCGCAACCGCAACGCCAACAACCTCCGTCTTCCGCCTCGAACTCGAGGGCGAAGCCGAAACCCCCTACCTCGTCGGCGCGGACGGAGTCCGCCGCCGCGTCTGCATCCTCGACCCCGACGAGTACGCCATGCTCACCGGTCAGGTCGCCTCCGTCTGGCACGCCCTCCACAAGACCGACGACGGACGGCGCAAGATCCACGGCAACCGCGTCAACCAGATAATCAACACGAACGCACTCGTCAAGACCTCCGTCTACGCCGACGGCTACACCTTCGACGAACCCCTCGTGCGCAACACACGCAGCGTCAAGGAGCGCTTCGCCTCCGTCCCGCCCTCGAAACGCTCCCCCGTCGCCTCAGGCGTCCCCATCTCCCGATCTATACGGCTAAATAAATCCCCCGCCCTCTCCGAACGCCACCGCAAGTTCCGCGAGGAACTCGAACGGCGCAAAAACGCCAAGCCCAAGACCGTCACCCTCGAACACGACGCGAACACCGGAAAGGACACCCTGAAATGAAAGCCCTCCCCCTCGCCGCCCTCGCCGCCCTCCTCCTCCTCGCGGGAGGGTCGCAGTTCACTGCGACCGCCCTCGCCGCGCCCTTCCTCACCCCCTCGATGATCCGCCGCAACGGCCTCACCGACGAGCAGTACGAAGCCCTCTGGAAAGCCGGCAAGCACCCTCGCATCGAACCCGCCGCCGCTCGCGACTGGATGCGCCGCGCCTTCCGCTACCAGAACGTCGTCGAATGGCTCGACATCTGCGGCGAAACAAACGACTTCGCGAAACTCTCAAGCGTCCTCCAGGCGGACAACTTCCGCCTCACCGAGACGAACTCCTGGCTCGTTTCCACGAACCGCTCCCTCTCCGTCAACTGCGCCCGCCTCGCCGACGCCGCCGACTTCTACTGGCAGAACTACACCAACTTCCTCGCACAGGCGCAGTCCTACTCCAACCGCCTCAGCGTCGCAACCGCCCTCGCCGAAAGGGCGCAGGCGAAGATCGACGACGAAATCGCCGACCTCACCGCCGATGCCGAGAAATACGACTCCTACGCCAAGCGATACCCCCTCATGGCCACCATCTTCACCGCCCTCGCCGACGCCGCGCGCAAACGCGCCGCCTCCCTCCAAACTATGAGTCTTGCCACCCCCTAACCCCCTACAGTCTCACCACCCCCTAACCCCCTACAGTTTCGCCGCGCCCGCTCCGCGGGCGCAACACCAACAAAACCAAAACCAAACCGAAAGGAACAAACTCAATGCTCAAGACAATCCTCAAATGGTTCTCGCCCTCGGCTTCCGCCGTCGCCGACCTCGCCGCAGGCTCAATCCAGCGAAGCGTCAACTCCGCAACCGACGGACACGAAGCCGTCGTCGCCAAGTACGCCGCCATCGCCGCAGAGGCCTCCGCCGTCGCCACCAGACTCTCCGACATCATGGCCGACGGCAAGATCGACGACGACGAGAAAAAGCAACTCGCCTCCATGCTCACCCCACTCTCCGAGAAAATCCTCGCCATCGTAAAGGACTAATCCCATGCCCTCCCCAAAAAACTACGAGTCTTGCCTACAGTCTCGCCGCGCCCGCTCCGCCGGGCGCTCCAACCCAACCCCCTCCAGTCTCGCCGCGCCCGCTCTGCGGGCGCTATCCCCCCATTCTCTCCCCATCTCCCGATCTACACGGCCAATTAAATCCCCCACCCTCGCCGCCCTAACCCTCGCCCTCTCCATCGCCCTCTCCGGCTGCGTCTACAGGGGCGCGAAAATCGTCGAGGGAACCGACCTCGCAATCGGCCTCAACGTCCCCTCGACCGACGGCACCCTCCAACTCCAGCTCCTCAACTACCTCTCCGGCTTCCGCCTCGCCGTCGCCGAAAACGCCGCCCTCACCGTCGAATACTCCACCGTCGCCTCCAACTCCTACTTCGGCGTCGTACAAACCCAAACCTCAAAGTCCATCTCCGCCACCGTCCAACCCTGCGAAACCTCTCCAAATCCCTCTGCCCTCTCCGCCACCGTCCAACCCTGCGAAACCTCCCCAGATCCCTCTGCCCTCGCCACCCCTCAAACTACGAGTCTTGCCTCCCCCTCCCCCTAACCTCCTCCAGTCTCGCCGCGCCCGCTCTGCGGGCGCTCCCTCCCCCCATTCCCTCTCCCGTTCTCCCGATCTCCACGGCCAAACAATCCACCCC
>CAVFWY010000098.1:0-7152 GCA_963626175.1 Gemmiger sp. | reverse complement strand
AAGTACTTTTGCCATAGTTTTCGTCTTCTTTCTGCACCCACCACGGGTGTCACCCCGAAATGAGCAGACATCGTGCCAAAACCGATTTCACCCCCCTTCCCGCCGCCAAACGCGGCAAAGTGGGACATATGGGACAATTCATAGGGACAGAATGTCCCACGCGCTTCAAGACAACCGCTTGATGCGCATCACCGACCCCCTTTGATGCGCATCAACCACCCCCTTTGATGCGCATCAACATACCCCTTTGATGCGCATCAACCACCCTCGGAGATGCGCATCACCCCTCGACTGGCTACCGATTCCCCTTGGCGCGGTTGTGCGTCTTGCAGAGCATCTGTCAGTTCGCCGCGTCCGTCGCCCCGCCATCGATTTCGTGACGCGACCGTCGTCGAAGGAAAGCTTGCCCGTCACGAAACGTCCGAAACTCGTGATGCGCTGCTGACCATCCAGCACCTCGTAGCGTCCGTCCGCCGTCTTCACGAAGTAGAGGAGACCGAGCGGACACTCCTTCAGGAGCGAGCGCACGACCTCGACGTCGCGCTTGCCGTCGCCGTAGATGTAGTTGCGCTGGTATTCGGGCTGAACCGTGAGCCGTCCTTCCCAGCCGTAGAGCCCCTTGCCCTCGACCTTGTTGTAGACGAAGCCCTTGCAGAGATCTTCAACCGTCAAATCCGTTCGCAGCGTCAGTTTCTTTTCAGCTCCTTCTTGCTCCTCGTCAGTGCCTTGCTTTCATCCGCTATTCCTGTTCGTCTTTACGCAGATACCCGGCGACGGCCTTGTCGAAGTCGGACTTCAGCTGGCGCATCTCGCGGGCGCGGTAGATCTCGAACTCCGCCTCGGCCTTCTTTGGCCTGAAGCGAATCGCCACCGGGCTGTCGATGCGGTAGCCGAGGGCGATGATGACGTCAAGACAGTAGTGATAAATGGGTCTTTCGGCGACTTGTCCCGCCTTTTTGCCCATAGTAAAGAATCGCTTTACTTTGGTTGCCTCGTCCAGTTCGCCGCTTGCAAAGATGGACTTCAGGTGCTGGCTGACGTTCTGTTTGGTTGTGCCGTAGAGGTGGGCCAGATGCTCTTGTGTCAGCCACACGTCGTCGTTCTCGAACCGCGCCACGACGTCGGGGCGGCCATTCTTCGCGCTGAAGACGGCGAATCGGCTCGGCAGGTCATGTCGTTCGTCAGGTAGTCTTGGCATGGTGTCGTTCTTCTCTTTTTTTGACATTCACAGGATTGACAGGAGGTTGTTTTCTCCACGGATTTCACGGATTGCGGCGGCGGATGAGGATGCGGGCGAAGGGCTTTTCAGGGAAGCCGTCCTTCATGTAGTAGAGTTGTCCGTCGCGCAGACTGCGATTCAACTTCTTCAGCTCCTTAGGCACGGGCTTCAGCCCCAGTTCCGCCGCGAAAGACATCGGGGTCATAGTCGAGATACGCCTCCATTTCGCGGACAATGTCCGCGTATTGAGTATAGAACTCGTCGTTTTTCGCACTTTTGGCGTCTGACAGCGTCTTGTTCTTTGCCATGGCGGTATTATACCAAAAACGAAGCCGCGGTGGCGGCTCGCTGGAGTTTGCCCATCTTTGCCCATTTGCCCATTTTCTGGGCACGGGGCTGAATCGCGCTGGAAAACAAAACCCGGCGGGTTCGAGAATCGAATCCGCCGGGTTTTTCGTGAGGAGAACTGCCGATTATTCGTAGTCCACGACGCTCGCCCAATGGAGGAGGAGTTCGTGGTTCTTCGGGCACTGCTCCTTGGAGGACTCGGCGGCCGCCACAATCGGCAGCCACTTCTGCACGTCCGCAACACGTGCCTTAAGCGCCTCGCAGGCGATGGTCATATACTTCTCCGCCGCCGCGATGTGACCCGAAAGCCAGAACAGCAGATAGGTGCGGGCGACGTCCGCCAGGGGGTCGCCGAGCCGCACGTGACTCCAGTCGATGACGCGCCAGTCGCCCTTCGGGGTGATGATCACGTTCGACGGGTTGAAGTCGCCGTGGCAGAGGGACTTCCCGCGCGGCAGACTCTGCAACTTCATGTGCAGGTCGTAGCGGTTCTCCTTCGGGAGCGGCGAAGCGGAAATCTGCTTGTCCAGCTTCTCGGCGAGATTGCCCATGCGCTCGGAGGTCTTGGCGAAGATCTCGCACTGGATCGCCACGAATTCCTTGAGATACTTCGTGAGATTCTTGCGGTCCGCGTCAATCGCCTCGGCGAGGGTCTTGCCCTCGATGAACTCGCGGCGGATGCACCAGTGGTCGCGGAGCTTGAACACCTCGAGCACCTTCGCGACGGGAAGCCCCGTCTCGGCGGCGCGCGCCTCGTTCATCGCCTCGTTCAGAATCGCGCTGACCTTGTAGTTCGGCCCGAAGATCTTGAGCACCGTGTCCTTGTCACGGGTCACGACCTTGTCCGTGCGCTCCATGAGGACGTTGGCCTTGCGGCCAGCGCCCTTCGCGGGAGCTTTCTCAACGGTCTTGGCGACCTTCGCGGCCTTTGCGGCCTTTGCTTTCTTTACCATCGTGGACTCCTTTCTGTTGTCCTCAGACGGCCTCGTGCTTGCCGTAGTAGGCGTTCAGGTACATCTGCCTGATTTCCTTCATCAGCGGGTAGCGCGGATTCGCGCCCGTGCACTGGTCGTCGAAGGCCTGTTCGGTCATCGCGTCGAGACGGTCGAGGAAGTCCTTCTCGTCGGGGACGTAGTCGCGAATCGTCGGCTTGATGCCGATGCGCTTCTGGAGGGCGCGGACGGCCTTGACGAGGTTCTCGAACTTGTCGGTGACCGTCTTGCCGCCGAGGTCGAGTTCGTCGGCGATCTCCGCATAGCGCTCGAGCGTGTGCGGATGGTCGTACTGCGGGAACGTACCCATCTTGCGGGGCGTCGCGGCGGCGTTGAAGCGCAGCACCTCCTCCATCATCAGCGCATTGGCGATGCCGTGCGGGATGTGGTGGAACGCGCCGAGCTTGTGGGCCATCGAGTGCATCACGCCGAGGAAGGCGTTCGCGAACGCCATGCCGGCCATCGTCGCCGAGTTCGCCATCTTCTCGCGCGCCTTCGGGTTCGGGACCTTCGAGACGGCCGAATCGTAGCAGAGCGGCAGATACTTGAACGTCGTCTGCAGCGAGCGAATCGCAAGACCGTCTGTGTAGTCCGTCGCCATCATCGAGGCGTAGGCCTCGAGCGCGTGGGAGACCGCGTCAATGCCCGAGGCGCTCGTCAGTCCGGGCGGCGCACTCATCTGCATGTCGGCGTCGACGATTGCCATCTTCGGCATCAGCTCGTAGTCGGCGAGCGGATACTTCACGCCCGTCTTCTCGTCGGTGATGACGGCGAACGGCGTCACTTCCGAACCCGTACCCGCCGAGGTCGGGACGGCGATGTAGTAGGCCTTCTCGCCCATCTTCGGGAACGTGTAGACGCGCTTGCGGATATCCATGAAGCGCATCGCCATGTCCTGGAAGTCGACTTCCGGGTGTTCGTAGAGAACCCACATGATCTTCGCCGCGTCCATCGCGCTGCCGCCGCCGATGGCGATGATGACGTCGGGCTTGAAGCTGGCCATCAGCTTCGCGCCTTCCTTCGCGCAGGCGAGCGTCGGGTCGGGGGCGACGTTCGAGAACGTCGTGAACATGATGCCCTGCGCCTCGAGCGACTTCTCGATCGGCTTCGTGTAGCCGTTCGCGTAGAGGAAGGAGTCCGTCACGATGAAGGCCTTCTTCTTGCCCATCACCTCGCTGAGTTCGCGAAGCGCCACCGCGAGGCACCCCTTCTTCTGGTACACCTTCTCGGGTGCGCGGAACCACAGCATGTTTTCCCTGCGAATCGCCATAGTCTTGATGTTGATGAGATGTTTAACGCCGACGTTCTCCGAAACGGAGTTCCCGCCCCAGCTGCCGCAGCCGAGCGTGAGGGACGGCCGGAGGGCGAAGTTGTAGATGTCGCCGATGCCGCCGAGCGACGACGGCGAGTTGACGATCAGGCGGCAGGCCTTCATGCGGTCGGCGAACTTGTTGAGCTTCTCCCTCTCGTTGAGGTCGTCGATCCAGAGGACGGACGTGTGGCCGAGGCCGCCGTTGTTGACGAGCAGGGCTTCGGCGATGTCGAGCGCGTTGTCGAAGTCCTTCGACTTGTACATGCCGAGGATGGTGGTCAGCTTCTCGTGGCCGAACGCCTCGCTCGTATCCGTCGAGGTCGCCTCGCCGATGAGCACCTTCGTATCCTCCGGAACCTCGAAGCCCGCCATCTTCGCAATCGTCACCGGCCGCTGGCCGACGATCTTCGCGTTCAGTGCCCCGTTGATGAGCATCGTCTTGCGGATGAGATCCTTCTCCTTCTCGTTCATGAAGTAGCAGCCGCGCTTCACGAACTCGGCCTTCACGTCGTCGTAGATCTTCTCGTCGGCGATGACCGTCTGCTCGGTCGCGCAAATCATGCCGTTGTCGAAGGTCTTCGAGTGGATGATGGAGTTGACGGCGTTGATGATGTCGGCCGACGGATCGATGATCGCCGC
Source organism: Gemmiger sp. (assembly GCA_963626175.1). Taxonomy (GTDB): domain Bacteria; phylum Verrucomicrobiota; class Kiritimatiellia; order RFP12; family UBA1067; genus UBA1067. Next base: position 2,642 of record CAVFWY010000098.1, on the reverse strand, counting down.
CGCGTTGCCCGCGCCCACGCCGACGGCCGGCGTGCCCGAGCTGTAGGCCGCCTTCACCATGCCGGGGCCGCCCGTCGCGAGAATGATGTCCGCATCCTTCATCAGCAGGTTCGTCTTGGGCAGCGAGGGCTGCTCGACCCACGCAATGATGCCCTCGGGCGCACCCGCCTTGACCGCCGCGTCAAGCACGACCTTCGCAGCCGCAATCGTGCAGTTCTTCGCCCGCGGATGCGGGCTGATCATGATGCCGTTGCGCGTCTTGAGGGCGAGCAGCGACTTGAAGATCGCCGTCGAGGTCGGGTTCGTCGTCGGGATGACCGCACCAATCACGCCAATCGGCTCGGCGATCTTCTCGATGCCCATCGCCTCGTCGCGCTCGATCACGCCGCAGGTTTTCGTGTGCTTGTAGGTGTTGTAGATGTATTCCGCCGCGTAGTGGTTCTTGATGACCTTGTCTTCGACGATGCCCATGCCCGTCTCTTCGACCGCGAGCTTCGCCAGCGGAATGCGGGCGCGGTTCGCCGCGAGCGCCGCCGCCTTGAAAATCTCGTCGACCTGCTCCTGCGTGTACGACTCGAACTTCTTCTGCGCCGCTCTCACGTGCGCAAGGGTTTCCTCGAGTTCCGCCAATCCGGCGTCTTCCGCCGCGACGGGTTTGTTTGCGCTTTCCATCTTTTTTCTTTCTTCCTTTTCGGATGTTTCGCAGACCCAAGGGACTTTCCCCGGTCTTCAGCCGCATAGTATACCGCTTTTCGGTATCGCTAGTCAAGTAGCGATATTGAAATAATCAATGTTTCAATCGCTATCGGAGTAGCGATTGCCGCGCCCCTCACGGCCAGACGGCGCAGAGGGCGGTCGCCCACGCAATCCCCGTCACCATCCCCCAGAGGACTTCCTTCCGGGTATGCCCGAGGAGTTCCTTGAACCGGGTGGCGGGCTTGAAGCGGAGTTCCTTGAGGTCGTGGACGATGGCGTTCAAGACCTTCGCGTGTTCCCCCGCCGCACGGCGCACGGTCGCCGCATCGAACATCGTAATCACCGCGAACGCGGCGGCCAGCGTCGCGAGCGGCGTGCCGAACCCCTCCGTGTAGCCGATGCCGAACGCGAGCCCCGCCACCGTCGCCGAATGGCTGGACGGCATGCCGCCCGTCGAGACGAGGTAGACGAAATCGATTTCGTGCGTCTTCCACGCGGCGATGGCCATCTTGATGAGAGAGGCGACAATCCACCCCCCCATGCCGCACCAGAACCAGCGGCACATGAAGAGTTCCCAGAATTCCCAATGCTGAATCGCGGCAATCACGGCGTCATTTCCTTTCCAGGGCGAGACGGATGCGCTCGTCAAGGTCATTCCGGGCAAGCGCGTCGAGAAGTCCGTCCATCTCCCCCTCGATGATGCGGTCGAGTGAATAGAGCGTGAGGTCGATTCGGTGGTCGGTCATGCGGTTCTGGGGGAAGTTATAGGTACGGATTCGCTCCGAGCGGTCGCCGCTGCCGCGCAGGGAAAGGCGGCTCGCGCCGAGCTTCGCCTCCTCCTCTCGGCGGCGGAAGTCGAGGATGCGCGCCTTCAGCGTGGCGAAGCACTTCTCGCGATTCCTCTGCTGGCTGCGTTCGTCCTGACAGACGGCGACAAGCCCCGTCGGCAGATGGGTCATCCGCACCGCGCTCTCGGTCTTGTTCACGTGCTGACCGCCCGCACCGCCCGCACAGAAGAGGTCGATTCGGATGTCCTTCTCCGGAATTTCGAGTTCGTCCTCCTCGTCCGCCTCGGGGAATACGACGACCGTCGCGGCGGACGTGTGGATGCGCCCCTGCATCTCCGTCACCGGCACGCGCTGGACACGATGCCCGCCCGACTCAAAGCGGAAGCGTCCGTAAGCCCCCTCGCCGATGACCGTGAAGACGACCTCCTTGTAGCCGTCGAGCGTCGTCTCGTTCGCGTGCATCACGGAAATCTTCCAGCCCCGCGCCTCGCAGTAGCGCGAATACATCCGAAAGAGGTCGCCCGCGAACAGCGCAGCCTCGTCGCCCCCCGTCCCCGCACGGATCTCCATCACCGCATTGCGCGATTCCAGCGGATCGGGCGGCAGAAGCGCCGCGAGCACCCGATGCTCAAGGGACGGCAGTTCGGCCTTCAGCGCGGCGATTTCCGCCTCGGCCTCGGCGCGGAAATCAGGGTCGTCCAGAAGGGATTCGTTGCCTGCGATGTCGGAAAGCGCCTTCTCATACGCGGCGAACGCGCTTTCCAACTTCTTCAGGAATGCGTGCTCGCGAAGCGTTTCGCGATAACGCTTCGCATCCGCCAAAACGATTGGGTCGCCCAAGGCGCTTTCAACGCGCTCCAAGCGACCCAATACGCCTCTGATTTGACCAATGTCGATCAAGGGCACACCTTCCGCAACCGGCGAATCCCGCCGGAAAGGCGATTACTTCGCGAACTTCGCGTAGCGCTTCTTGAACGAATCGACGCGGCCTTCGGTATCGACCATCGTCTTCTGACCGGTGAAGTAGGGGTGACACGCCGAGCAGGTGTTCACCGTCATCTCCTTCTTCGTGGAGCGGGTCTTGATGACGTTGCCGCACGCGCACGTGATGGTCGCTTCGCCGTAAGCCGGATGAATGTCTTTCTTCATTTTTCTTCT
>CAVFWY010000097.1:0-7235 GCA_963626175.1 Gemmiger sp. | reverse complement strand
TCGCGAGCGTCCTGACGTTGTAGAACGCGCGGAAGCCGATCCTCTCGAGGAACATGGGCAGTGTGACCGAGGTAATCCCGGTGGCGCTCTTGAACGCATTGTCCGCGATTTCCGTCACATACTTGCCGTCGATCATGTCGGGAATGACGAGCGACGTTCCGCTCATGGCGACCGTGCCAAGCCCCGTGATCGTCACCGTGCTGCCGTCGTCATTGACCGAGTAGGCGAGCACCCCGTCCGCCGCGTCCGGCAGGACGGCGGAATCGACCGCCCACTTCGCGTAGAGCGTGTGGTTGCCCGTCGCGAGCCATTCTCCGTTCTCCGCCGCCTTCGTCGTTTCGTCCGCCACGTCGAGATACCAGCCCTCGAACGTGTAGTTCGCGCGCGTCGGGTCGGCGGGGAGGTCGCTGTAAACGCGCGTCTGCGTCTGCGTGACGACGCCCGCCGCATCGATCTTGCCGCCGAGCGCGTCAAAGGTGACGTCCGCGTAGAGTTCGCCAATCGAGAAGTGCAGCACGACCGTACCCGTGTAGTTGTTCTGGCCCGTAATCGTCACCGTCGCCTGACCGACCTCGACGTTGTCCGTGTAGACAGGAGAAAGATAGTCGTCGGGGGCGATGATGGAGGGCGTCCCGTCCTGACACGAGAGTTCCGGCGTCTTCGCATTTCCGTCCCAGACGTAGCCGCCCTCAGGAATGCCGATAAAGGAGAACATACTCGCCGTCAATTCCTTCGGCACGACCTTGATTGTGCCGTAATTGACCGTCACCGCGTAGTTTTCCGCGCTTTCAGGGTCGTCGAAGGCATAGTCGAACTTATTCTCGACCTCGCCCTGCCTGACCGTCACCACCTTCGCCCAGTTCGAGGTCGCAATGCCCTCGCCCGCGACAAAGCCCTGTCCGCCGATGGTGATAACCTCATAGGTCTGATCCTTCCCGTTATAGACAAGATTTGTGTTGGACTCGGATGTAATCGTCACGGGACGCTTTTTAATCGTCAACTTACCAGACTTCTTCGTTACCTCGTAGTTCGATTCAAGCGTATTATCATTCCATCTGATAGTGTCAATGGTGTTCTCGGACTCGCCGTAGCCCGTCCGCGAGCTGTTGAGGACGTAGCCCGCGCCCTCGCCGAGCACGAAGCCGTGCGATCTCACATAGTCCGCCTTGAGCGGTGTGCCGTCGTAGACCTTCTCGCCGTTCGCCGCCGTGAGCTCAAGCTTCCGGCGTCCGATGCTCCACGCAATCTTCCGCGAGCCGGTGAAGTTGCCCTTGCCCGTGAGCGTCATCTGATATGTACCCGCGTTCGTCTGCTTGTTGTCCGTGAGATCGAAGGAGACATCGAGCCCCTTGAACTTCGCGGACACAACCTCCTGCGTCCATTCGTTTCCGTCGTAGATGTGATCCTCGTTGAGCTGATACACCCAATCGCCCTCGCCAGAGATGTCGAGCGGCTGAACGGAAATTTTGCCGTATTGCGGGGTGATGGTGTAGTTCGTCTCGAGTGTTCCCTCGTTGAAGGTGTAGGTGAATGTGTTTTCGACCACGCCATCCTCGCCATCGGAAACGTTCGTGACGGTCGCCCAGTTCGATGTCGCGATGCCCTCGCCCGCGACAAACCACCCGTCGGAATTCTCACTTTTAATTAAAACCGAGAATTCGTGCGCCCTGCCGTCATAAACGAAATCGGTCTTCGTGCCGGACTTAAGCGTGACCGGGCGCGGCTTGATCTCAACCGTCGCCGAGCCACGGTATGTGGCGTAGCCGTCGGCAACGATTCGGAAATACACCGTCTTCGTTCCCGCGTCCTTGATGGTCGGATACGAATCCTCGTAGAGGTCGGCGGCGGCGTCCTCCGGCGACGTCGGGTAGGCGACCTCCGGCGACGTCGTGTAGGCGACCGTAGCTCCCGCGATGCCCTTGAGCGCGTCGCATCCGTTCGTCAGCGCAATACCATGCTCCGCGCCGTCGTAGACGCCCTCGTAATTGAATGACTTGAGCGTCTCGTCGCTGAACGACATCGGAATATCCCACATTTTGTAGGTGGCGGAGAGAACGGACTCGGAATCCACGAAGTATTCGTATTTGAAGTCGTCTGGCTTTGTCGGCTGCCACGACTGCGAGCCAACCGAGGTCTTGTCTCCCACGATTTCAGTTTTATCACCTGCTCCACCCTCGGCAGTCTGGAAGATCGAGACGGGGGAATCCTCCGTGCCGAGGTAGTCGAAGTCAATCGCCTCCGTCACCGTATCGCCGTCCGCAATGACGGAGGTTGTCACACCAGACACCTCATAGGTTTCCGACGACTTCTGCTCGACAGGCAACGCAAGACGGAAACCAGTATGGTAATAGAAGAGGCTTGGTGTAAATCGGTCGCGGAAGGACGAACTGCACCAGTCTAGCGTAGCCACAAAGCAGCCGCCACGCATCACACGGAGGGCATCGGTGTCCGCACCTTTAGGATCGAACCCATAGGAGAGATCGCCAGACCTGTCCAGGCACCACTCTTCCACATTGCCGTGCATATCGTAAAGCCCCCAAGGGTTCGACGACTTCCCGCCGACCTCATGGGTTGTGTAGACGCCATCTTCACCGGAATTGGCAATGCTCCACATATAATCACTCGCGATGGAATCATCTTTGCCAAAACTCCACTTATTCGTCGTCCCCGCGCGGCAAGCGTATTCCCACTGCGCTTCCGTCGGGAGATCAAAGGCAAGGTTGCCTGTCCTCGCACGAAGAAGTCCCAAAAACGAATCGCTATCCACCGCGTTCGAGGCAGGCCACTTCGCACCTTCAGAAGCCCCGCGAATCATATTATAAGAGACACTCTCGACAGGTCTTTTCGGAGTATCTTCGCCAGCCGTCTGGAATTCCGATGGATTCGTTCCCGTCACGCGCTTCCACTGTTCCTGCGTGGTCTCGAAGAGCGCCATGTAGAACGGCTTGGTGAGTGTGACCTTGTGCTCATCCTTATCTTGGTCGCTACCCATGATGAACGAGCCCGCGTCGATGCGCTTCAGGACGAGTTTCGCTGTCTTGTAGTCGTCCTTGTTGTAGCCGCCCTCTGGCACATCATCCGTCCACGTGATGCCATACGTCAAAGCCGCCACCGCCGCCGCGTCATCCGGGAGACTCGGCAAGTCGACGACGCAGTAGTCGGGCAATTTCTCCTTCAGCGTAACCGCAACCGTCGCGCCAGCGAGAGACGGCACGCCGTCCTTCGCCATATTCCAGTAGACGCGATATTTGTTCTCGCTCTCGCTGAGCGACTGCGGCGTGGAAAGCGTCTGCGCCGTGTAGACCGTCGTGCCCGCTTCGTCCACCGTTGTTGCGGTGATGACAGGTGAGTAGACCGTCGTCGCGTTCTCCATCAATGTGTAGGTGTAGTCAATCGCAACGCCGAACGGCGCAACCTTCTGCACCTGAACATCCGTAATCACCGGCGCACGCTCCACCGCGTCGTAGGAGACGATGAAGGTATTGCCATCAATCGTATAGACAATCTTGTTCTCGCCCACCTTGCTCGGCAGCCACGCATACGAGCCGCTGGAGGTATCAACCTCATCGTCATTCACCATCACCGTGACATCCGCGCCCTCAAACGGTGCGCAGTCAATCTTCACTTCCTCGCTGACCTTGCTACCGTTGGTGAGGACGGTGGCGGAGACGCCAGAGAACGTCGCGGGGGTCACAGGCGTGGTTGAGAGCGTCCGCGAGAGGCGGAAGCCGATGTCGTAGAAGCGGTTCCCCGAGTCGCCGCCGGTCCAGCTATACGATGTGCAGATGTTGGCGGTGTCGGAAAAAGCGCCGCGGCGTATCACGCGGTATTCACCCGAGATCTTGCCTGTTGGGTCAGAGCCGTAGGTAAGGTCCGCGCCATACCAGTTCAAACACCACTCCCGCACATTGCCGTGCATATCGTAGAGGCCCCAGCCGTTCGGCATCTTTCCGCCGACATCGTGGGTCGTATTCGTGGAGTTAGCCTTATACCATCCCGCCTTTGCGAGATCTGCTTCATTGTCGCCAAGATTGTATTTTGTCTTCGTCCCCGCACGGCAAGCGTATTCCCACTGCGCTTCAGTCGGAAGATCAAAGTTCAGACCCGTCCGCGCTCGCAGTTTCCCAAGGAAGGACTCATCATCCACATTGTTGTCGGCTGGCCACTTCGCGCCTGCGTCCGAGCCGCGAATCATGTTGTAAGAGACTTGCTCGACAGGCCTCTGCGAACTGTCCTCGCTAATTTCGTCAGACCTACCAGGCTGGAACCACGACGGATTCTCCCCCATCACGAGTTCCCACTGCTTCTGCGTGGTCTCGAAGAGCGCCATGTAGAACGGCTTGGTGAGCGTCACCTTGTGGTCAGCGTTTTCTTGATCCTCGCCCATAATGAACGAGCCCGCCTCAACGCGCTTCAGGACAAACTTGGTCTGCTTGTAGGCTTCGTCCGCAGCGAAGCCACCTTCTGGCTCTTCATCCAAGAACGTCAGCGGATACGATTTCGCGTTCGATCCCGCCGAAAGGTCGATGACGCAATACTTCGCGCCGTCGTTCGCCACGACCGCTTCACCCAACGGGTCTTTGTAGGTGACGCTCACCGTCGCGCCCTCGAACGACGCAATGCCGTCCTTCGCGAGATTCCAGTAGAGGCGATACTTGTTTTCGCCGAGCGACTGCGGCTCGGAGAGCGTTGTCGCCGTGTATTTCGTTATCCCGTCCGCGAGCGTCAGCGTCACTTCGGGGACATACCCCTCCGCGCCCGCCATGACATTGCCCACGGTGTAGTCAATCGCGAGACCAAACGGCTTGATCGTCTGCACCGACACCCCGCTCACCGTCAACGGCGGCAAGTTGAAGTTGTAGGTGACGGACATCACCGTCGTTCCCACGAAATGCTCAATCGTGTGCGCCCCGTTCTCCGTCGGACGATATGTGGCGGACTTTGTCTCGTCCTGCGCTTCCAAAAACAGCTCGTCATCAACCCGCACCGCCGCACCGAAGGACGACGGCACCGCCTCCAGCGTGATCGTGTCCGTCACCGTATCGCCGTCCACGATAACGGAGGCCGTCACGTTCTTGACCTTTTTGGTATTCGACTCCTTCGGCGTGGCGGTCGACCCATCCGTCAATTTCTCCCTCATCGTGACGGCAATCGTCGCGTTGGCGAGCGACGGCACACCGTCCTTCGCCATATTCCAGTAGACGCGATACTTGTTCTCGCCCAGCGACAGTGCCTCGGTCAGCGTCTCCGCCGTGTAGACCGTTTCGCCGCCTTCCACCGTCGCTGTCGCGGTGATGACGGGCGTGTAGGTGGCTGTCTCGCCGGGCATCATCGTGTGGGTGTAGTCAATCGCAACACCGAACGGCGCGATGGGCGTGACCGCCAACGCCGTAAGCCCCACTTCAACAAAAGTAAGGTCGCCTACCTCAACGCCGGAGGCTTCAAGCAATCCCTTGACGCGATCGGTATCACCAAAATCGACAAACACCGTTGCCAAGGCAGTCGAATCGAACGCCCCTTCGCTGATGCTCGTCACGCTGTTCGGTATCATCACCGACGTGAGACCTCTACAAATGGCGAACGCATCGAGGCCGATGCTCGTCACTTTGTTCGGTATCGTCACCGATGTGAGGCTACTGCAGCCACGGAACGCAGAGTATCGGATGCTCGTCACGCTGTCCGAAATCGTCACCGACTTGAGGCCGCTGCAGCCACGGAACGCTTCATCGCCAATGCTCGTCACGCTGTTCGGTATCGTCACCGATGTGAGGCTACTGCAACCTTGGAACGCATGGTCGCCCAAGCTCGTCACGCCCGAAGGTATCGTCACGGACGTGAGGTCGCTGCAGTCATAGAACGCACCGTAGCCGATGCTCGTCACGCTGTCGGGTATCGTCACCGATTTGAGGTTGGTGCAGTCCCTGAACGCATATGCGTCGATACTCGCCACGCCGTCCGCGATTTCGACCTGCTGCAAGCCTGTGCTGTCCGGGAACGTTGTCGACAGCTTGCCAAATACGCACGGCGGAATGGTCACCGACGTGATGCCGCCGCAGCCGGAGAACGCACCGTCACCGATGTTCAGCACACTTGAAGGGATCGTCACCGACGTGAGGCCACTGCAGCCTTTGAACGCATTCGCTTTAATGCTCTCCACGCCGTCCGCGATTTCGACATGCTGCAAGTTTGTGCTGTCATAAAATGTGTCCGACAGATAGCCGAATACGCACTCCGGAATGGTCGCCGACGTGAGCTTGCTGCAGCCGGAGAACGCATAGTCGCCGATACCCGTCACGCTTTTCGGTATCGACACCGACGTGAGGCTGCTACAGCCAGAGAACGACCAGTCGCCAATGCTCGTCACGCCGTCGGGGATCGTCACCGATGTGAGGCTGCTGCAGCCACTGAACGCATACTCCCCGATGCTCGTCACGCCGCTCGGTATCGTCACCGACGTGAGGCTGCTGCAGAAGAAGAACGTATAGTCGCCGATGCTCGTCACGCTGTTCGGGATCGTCACCGATGTGAGGCTGCTGCAGCCCCCGAACGCACCCGCTCCGATGCTCGTCACACTTTCGGGAATCGTCACCGACTCAAGGCCGCTACAGGAGGAGAACGCATATTTGTCAATGTTCGTCACACTGTTCGGTATCGTCACCGATGTGAGGCTGCTGCAACCACTGAACGCATACTCCCCGATGCTCGTCACGCTGTCGGGGATGACCACGGAAGCGATTTTCTCGCGACAATCAAAACTCGTCGCTCCGATGCTCGTGACCTTGTAGCCGTCGATTTCCGACGGAATCTTGACTTCCGCGGAATCACCGCACGAGGTGATTAAAACGCTCACTTCGTCGGTCCCCGACATCGTGTAGCTGAGCGTCACGCCATCCTGCGTCCATGTGCCGGCATATCCGAACACTGCCAATGGAAGTGACAGCGCCAAGAGGGCAAGTTTCTTCAGTGTGTTCATGTTCATTCTTCCTTTTGGTGGTGTTTTCAAAAATTTTTCCGCGCCTCGACGACTATCAACTTTCACTTTCCGCCTTTCGACCGTTGCTTTCATCTGCGTCAGGCACTGGCGCCTCACACCCGACACACCACATTATATCAAATGATTCAACCCCCGCGCAAGCTGGAGTTTCTGCTGGAGTTTACCCATTTTTTGTGCTCTTCCGGCTGGCGGGTGAAAAAAGGGCGGCAACCGCCCGCCGTTTTTCGGTAAAATACCGACT
>CAVFWY010000096.1:0-7332 GCA_963626175.1 Gemmiger sp. | reverse complement strand
AACCAACTAACGAACGAATGCTCGTCATCAAATTGCCGCGCTCAATGCGCCCAAACCCTCTTTCCTTGTACATATAAGAGAGATTCTCTTTTATTGATGTACAAAGGGATAAATCGCCGCTTCGCACACCCATCGGCGCATTTCAGTTACTTATTGAAAGCTTTGCTCGTCAATTGCTCGTCAACGACGTCAAAATCCCTTGACGAGCAAAACCGTTTTCAGGGCTTTGGACGTCAAGGTGCTTGACGAGCAAAAGCCGATCTCGTTGACTCGTGTGGCTCGCAAGGCGTTGCGAACGGGCGGAAGACGAAACCGCCCCCAAATCCCCGGCGATTTTTGGTATAATCCTCTCCGTTCGCGGGGCGAGGAATCGCCATGCGAGCCCATAGGTCGGGAACTGACGCGGCAGACCGCCGCGCTCCACCCCGCGACCGCATAAGATGATTTAGCGTCAACGCTAACAAGTCGTTCTTCCCGAATACTACCACTATTCCTGAAGCTGAACGGCATGAGAGCGGATGATGCGCCCGATTGGGCGCATTGTCTTTTCATGCATACAGCTTCGGCCTGAGGTAGGGCTTGGGAAGGGTGCATGAAGAGAAGATGCGCTCTTCTTATGCATGTGAGGCGGTCTCCGCGACGGATTTGCGCAAGGATGATTGAAGCGCGGAGATCAAACGGAATCATGGCAAAGTTTAAAGTCAGCGATGAAGTGGTAGACCCTGTTTCGGGACTTGATGGCACAATCGTGAAGGTCGAAGAACCTCAGTTTGCATATATGGGCACGCAATATTTAGTCGTCCTGTCAAATGGAATCAAATCGTCATTCATCGAAGATTCGCTTCAGCCCAAATTCGACACCAATAACGTATTCGACCTTTGCACAAATCGCAACTTCGCGAATTATGACGACTACATGATTGTCAACACGCTGTTTAAGATTGACAATGTCAACAACAGCACGATTTCAACATTGCGGGCGTCTCGGACGCAGTTCAAGGCGTATCAGTTCAAGCCGCTTTTGAAGTTCTTCGCTTCGCCGGAAAGAAGAATTCTCATTGCGGACGAGGTCGGTCTTGGCAAGACAATCGAGACTGGGCACATTCTCCTCGAATTGAAGGCGCGCAAGGAGTTTCATAACGCGCTCATCGTCTGTCCGAAGTCCCTGCGTGAGAAGTGGAAGAGCGAAATGTCCCTGCGCTTCGGCATTGACTTCACAATCTACGGCGGTGAGGACAACGACGGGAACAAGTATCCGTCAAGGGCAGATCTTTATGACAGGTATCGGTCGGGGCAAGATGTTCGCGCCATCGTCAACTATGAGCAAATTCGCGATAGGAAGCCAAAGAAGGACGAGGAAGGGGAATCGAGACAGAAGCCCAGTCTGGTTGAATTCTTGCGTGACAACAAGATTCGGCAGAGCGTCGTAATCTGCGACGAATCGCATCGTCTGCGAAACGAAAGCACACAGAGCTACCGGGGGGCGGAGACCTTGCTGGAACAATCCAATGCGGTCATCTTTCTGACTGCGACCCCAGTGATGATCAAGGAGGAGAATCTCTATAATCAAATGCATTTGCTGTGTCCCGAGAAATATTCGAACAAATTGGTCTTCAAGAACCGCATGGCGCAGGGGCGTCCTTTCGTACTGGCATTGAGTGCGCTTTCCGCAGGGAGGGAACTTGAGCAGATATGGCAAGACCTTTGCGATTCGGAAATCGTGCGGGACATCTCGAATTCAGAAGATTTCCCTGACTTCAGGAAGGAGACGGTTGACATAGCGTTCTCTGACGACCCGATATACAAACGGATCAAGGACTTGTTTCATTCGCCTGACACGCCCAAGACGAGAGTCGAGTTGAAGCGGAATCTGATGAAGATGAGCGCAATTCAAAACGAATACACGCGAACGACCAAGAAGCAGGTCATGGTCGAGGTGGGCAAAGTCAACGAGCGCTTTCCCTGCACGATTAGGGTTGGGCTGAACCCTGACGAGCAGAAAGAATCGGACCGGATAATCAACGAGCATGACAATGGGCTGGGGCGGGTGCAGATTCAGCGTATGGTGGCCAGTAGCGTCTATGGCCGTTGCAACAAGCTCGAAAACCTGGAGATGGGGCTTGACGAATACGCGGATCGCCCTGACGCGAAAGTGGATGTCCTGCTCGAAAAGATACTCAGGCCCTCGAACTCAAATAATCATCGCGAAATTCGCAAGGTCATCGTCTTTGCCGTGTTTATCAACACCCTCCGGTATCTGAAGATTAGACTCTCCAAAGCGGGGATCAAATGCGCCCTCATCGATGGAGGTGTGTCTGACCGTCAGGAAGTGATTGACCGATTCAGGGCGGATGACGAGATTCGCGTTTTGCTTTCCTCGGAGGTTGGAAGCGAAGGTCTGGACATGCAGTTCTGTGACACAATCGTCAATTATGATTTGCCATGGAATCCGATGGTCGTGGAGCAGCGGATTGGCCGAATCGACCGAATCGGACAAAACTCCGAGAATATTTACATCTACAACTTTGTCATCGCCGGTTCGATTGTCGAGGACATCTATGCGCGGCTTGAGAAGCGAATAGACATATTCAAGGGCACAGTTGGTGACCTTGAGCCGATTTTGAACGCTCCCTACAAAGAAGGGCAGAGCATCCTTGAGGCGCACAACAACGTGGAGTTGCGCTATTACAAGCAAGAGATTACCAGGGAGCAGGCTCTTCTTGAGGAAGAACGCATCAATCAGGCCATCGAGGAACAGAGAAAGACAATTGAGGAATTCAGCGGCGCAATGGGCAATAACGCCATCAGCGTGGATTCCTATTATGACGAGCAGATTAACATCATCCAGAAGCGAAAATCGTATGTGACGGACATCGAGCTGCGAAATCTGCTGCAGCGAGTCCTCGAATCCGATGGGACGGGATGCAGCCAGTGCGTCTTGGAGCGGTCGCGTGAGGACGGGCGAATCTGGCGGCTCAAGATCCCGCAGAATTATGATGACAGGGAATGCCTCGAGAATTTTCTTCGGCAGAATCGTCCCACGGACTCTGATTCGCTGAAGGCGTATGATGCGTTTGTCAAGGACATTCACGGTAAGGATGAGTTGGTGATTACGTTCGACCAGGCGGCGGCAAACGAAAATCACCGCATCGCCTTCGTCAACAACTACTCTCCGCTTGTCCTTGCCTGCAACGAGTTTAGGAAGAAGTCCGGCATCCGGATCAACAAGGCGTTCAGGTTTGAACTCCATCCGCAACCGGGAGACGGTGGCGTTCTGAAGTCCGGTGACAGGTATCTTCTTCTGACATACCGGCTGGTGCTTAAGGGCGTCTCTATGGGCAATGCGGACTCGATTAAGGAACTTTGCCCGATTCTATTCGACATCGCGCGAGAGGAAGTCGTTTCCGATGAAGAGGTGGTTTCGGAGGTTTGCAGTCTCGCCCAAGACCTTGGGCGAGATACGCCGTCGCCAACGGCAGAGGAATGTTCGTCAGCACTTGTGTCGAAGTTCAAGAATCTGGCAACGCAGACCAGTGACGAGATGGTCAAGGAAAGAAAGCGGGAAATCGATGAGCAGAATAATGCCGAGCGCGAACGCTGGGTCAAGGAGTATCGGGAATTCTACGACGGAAAAATTGAGCATTATCAGAAGGAAATCAAAAGCCGTGAACGAGACTTGAACTGGCAGATGAAGTGTGGTGAATGGGGCATCGGGGGCTTTCCCGGCGATTCTGATCCGACGCAACTCAAGAAAGAGATGTCGGGTTACAGTGGAACAATCACGCGGCTGACGAAGGAACGGGACGCAAAACTCGCCATGCTCGCCGACAAGTCGGACGTGTCGATAACCCGTGAAGAAGTTTCGGTTTGTTATATTGTAATCAGATAGGGAGGCATGCGATATGGTTACCGTAGGGCTTGATTTCGGCACTCATCAGACGAAGGTCTGCTATGAGCGCATTGAGAATGGGACATACTTCTATGATATGTTTAGGTTTCCATCACCGCACGGAAAGGCGGAATGGACGCTCCCGTCCCTCATTCGCCTTTGTGCGGACGGGATGTTGCGGTATGGGCACGACGCTGTCGCAGACGGCACGGGCGGACAGTCGGTTGCGTATTTCAAGCAAAAGATGTTCTCGACTGAAGTGACGACAGGGGAGCGGGAGATCGCTACACGATGGGCGGTTTTGTATCTCGCATTCGTCCTTTTTCAATTAGACGCGAGATTCCACGGTCCTCGGTATGTTGTCCAGATGGGAATGCCGACGAGTGCCGACCCGGGGCGTTATGATTTCTGCAAGCATCAGGCGCTGCAAGTCATGGCGGCGGCGATGCTCATTGTCCGAGAGGAGTTTCAAGGAGACCAGAACCGCTTCCTTCGGACATCACGCGCACGGCTGGTGGAGATGGTCGAGAAGTGCAGAAAGCGGATCCCGCATGACATAGGCGAATTGAGAAGGAGATTCCCGATTCTCGTTTTTCCGGAAGCGTATGCCGCCCTCATCCCGTTGATTAACGACCGCAAGTTGCCGAAGATCGGCCCCAGCCTGTTCGTTGACATTGGCGGAGGAACGGTTGACATTTCGTTCTTCACCAACCAGATGGACAAATCGCTCGGAAAGGATTGCCCCTGTCTTTACTATTATCACTCCGTCCCCTATGGGTTGAATTTGATTACGGGACAGGATGTCAATCGGGACCACAATGTCAGGATTGGTCATGGTCAGATCACACGAGAAGCCGCCGTCCGTTTCCGTGAGAATCTGATGTGTGCCGTAGACGAGATGATGGCGGTTCTCAAAAAGGCGTACGAGCAGTGCGGAAAAACCGTGCTTATGCCATTTTCAAACCTGTGCGCCCAGATGCTGGACGGTAGACCGATTTGCTATTCAGGGGGTGGTAGTATGTTTCCCGACTTGAAAAGGCCTATCGAGCGAACGAGCGGAATTCGCTACAGGTTCACGGATTGCAAGTCGGTGTCGGAATTGATCAACCATTCCAAACTTTATGTGCGCGACTCGATTTTCCCTGTTTTGGCGACTGCGTTTGCGTTATCGCACCATTCATTGGCTCATCTTGGAGGGGGAAAAGATCCAGATTCGATTGCACTGGTTTCCGTCGAGCAACTGTTTGATGGCGTGAAGCTCCCTCAACAGGAGATGAAAGATTCGCATCCCATCATGTGGTGACCTGTTATGGTCGATGTCTTTGCTTCGGCGATAGACATCGCTTGCAGAGCGGTCTCTCAAGCGTAGGCGGTGAGGGTGGGGATTGCACGAGAGTCGCGGCGGCGGTTAAGGATGAGTTCGCGAAAGAGCCGTTCAATGCGGAGAAGGGTGCGAAGGTCGATTTCTCGTCGCCGCGCACGCTCTCGCTCACGACCGCCCGACGCGGGAAGGCCTCGTCTATCGCCTGAAGGAGGGTGCGACTCTTGAGGAAATGTCGGCGGATACGATTGGCGTCACCAAGGTCGGTGACGGCAATGCCTGGACGCCGACGCTCTCCGTCACGGGCGGAACAAGCGGCTTCTACACAATTGAGGTTGGAAAGTAAAGCCAATGCGGTTCTCACTTTTAATTAAAAGTGAGAGTTGTGCTTCTTGGGAGGATAGGGCTTGCGGGCGAGCGGGACGCTATTCCCTCGATGGTAATTCCTTCGGCTGTTCGGGGAAATGCGACACCGTTGCTGGCGGCGCCGACGGCGTTCAGGCCGCCCTGCGCGGCGCACCCCGGCTCACGCCGCCAGCAACGGTGTCGCATTTCCCCGAACAGCCTCACAGCCAAAAACAGGTAGACTCCGGCACCGCCGAAGCGTTCTCGTTTTTGGTATAATAGTCGCCATGAGACCTGAACAGATACCTTACGGCGTGAAGGACTTCAAGCGGATTCGCCTTGAAGACCGCTACTACATCGACAAGACCGCGTTCATCCGCACGATGGAAAATCGCGCGGACTTCCTTTTCTTCGTGCGTCCGCGTCGGTTCGGTAAGTCACTTCTCTGCGAGACGCTGCGCTGCTACTACGATGTCGCGGAGAAGGGGAACTTCGAGCGGCTCTTCGGCGGCCTCGACATCGGCAAGGATCCGACGAAGAACGCAAACCGCTACTTCGTTCTCTCGCTCGACTTCTCGCGCGTCAACGTCTGCGAGGGCGCGACGTGGGAGGAGAAGTTCGCGTCCTACATGAACCAGCAGATGGACGCATTCATCTCCGCGCACGAGTCGTTCATCGGCGAGATGCCCGACATCAGAAACGTGCGCCATCGCTTCGGTCCCTCCGAGAAGTATACGGCCATCGTCGAGGCGGCGAAGCGTCTCGGCTTTGGCATTTACGTGATTGTTGATGAATATGACAATTTCACAAACGAGATCGTCTCGACGGCGGGCAAAGTTCCCTACAAGGAAATCACGCACGGCACGGGCTTCTACCGGGGTTGGTTCAAGGACTTCAAGGCGACGTGCGACCGCATCTTCATGACGGGCGTCTCGCCCGTGACGATGGACGACCTGACGAGCGGCTTCAACATCGCGACGAACATCTCGCAGGAGGCCGAGTTTCACTCGATGGTCGGTTTCACGGCGGACGAGACGCGGCGACTCTTCGAGGACTTCCAAGGCACGGGTAAGTTCACGGGCGATGCCGCACCGCATCTCGCAACCGTCAAGGCATGGTACGACAGTTATTGCTTCTCGGAGTCGTGCGTGGGCAGGGAGTCGCTCTACAACTGCGACATGGCTCTCTACTACCTCGGCAAGCTCGTCGCGACGGGCGAACCGCCGCGCAACCTGATTGACGGCAACATCCGAAGCGACTGGAACAAGCTGAACATGATTCTTGCCGCGCAGCGCCACGCCGAGACGTTCGACGGCGTCCTGCCGCTCACCGAGGAACTCGCGGATTCGGACGAGACGGCGTTCGACCTCGTGGAGTCGTTCCCAATCGAGAAGATTCTCGACGAGAAGAACTTCAAGTCGCTTTACTACTACTACGGCATCGTCACGATGGGGAGTTTTCGTCGCGGCGACCTGATGTTCCGCATTCCGAACGAGTGCGTCCGACGGCAGATTTTCGAGTACATGCGTTCGCAGTATGCCTTGCGTCCGAACGCGGTGGACACGACGGAGTTTATTGAGAAGTTCAACGCCTTTGCATGGGACGGCGAATGGCGCGAGTTCCTGACCTACCTCGCGGAGAAATACCGTGACAACGGCTCGCCGCGTGACGGACTTTACGGCGAGGCACGTATCAACGGCTACCTTCGCGCCTACCTGACGATGAAGAGCGTCTACCTTGTGAAGCCCGAACTCTCGCATCCGTGCGGCTTCTCGGA
>CAVFWY010000095.1:0-7388 GCA_963626175.1 Gemmiger sp. | reverse complement strand
TATCGGGCGTGGGTCGCCGCGAAACCGGTCGTTTCCGCCGCCGCGAAGTCCGAACTGGACGATGAGGAGCGCGAAGTCCGCTACCGTCTGCACCTCCTTGAGTTCCTCGAGAACTACGTGAACATGAAGCGTCTCTATTCGCTCGACGACCTCGCGATTTTCCAGACAGGGACGCTGCGGATTGACGCGAAGGAACTGAAACTCTGCTTCCACGTGGCGGGCGAGGCGGCCCATGCCGCGCTGACGGAGAAGTCCAAGTGCTGCGTGCTCTACCTGAAACTGACGCGCCCGTCGGAAAAGGCGGAACGCACCATCTGCGCCGTCGTGACGGCGGGGACGGTCGCGGGGCTTTACGTCGGACG
Source organism: Gemmiger sp. (assembly GCA_963626175.1). GTDB lineage: Bacteria > Verrucomicrobiota > Kiritimatiellia > RFP12 > UBA1067 > UBA1067. The sequence continues at coordinate 7,026 of CAVFWY010000095.1, read as the reverse complement.
GAACGGCGTCTTCTACGACCGCGACGGAAAGGACTGGGAGGCGGTCGTGACGCGGATGGTCGAGAACCAGGTCTCGCTCGCGGAGGCGTTCTGGGCGCCGTGGCGCAAGCTGGGCGAGGGCGTGGCGAAGGCGGCGAAGAAGTTCCTTGGCGACAAGCAGACCGAATCGATGCAGAAGGTCGCCCCGGCGACGACGAATCCGCAGGCGGGCGGCGCGGCGATGGCGAGTTCAGTTGCGGCAATCGGCATCGGGATTGGCATGGTCGGTGCGGCGTGCGCGAGCATCATGGCGGCAGTTTCGGGCATGGTCTGGTGGCAGGTTCTCGTCGCCCTCGCGGCAATTGTCGCCATCGTCTCGGTGCCGAGCGTCATCCTGACGTGGTTCAAGTTGCGCCAGCGCGACCTCGGCGCGATCCTGAACGCCTGTGGCTGGGCGGTGAACCGTCCGATGCGCTTCTCGATGCGCCTTGCGCGGACGTTTACCGCGTGTGCACACCGCTGACCGAGGGTGGGCGATGGCGGCGGACGTGGTTTCGCTCGAAGACGCCGCGCCCGAGATGGCGGGCGACCTGCTCGCCATCTACGCGACCTATGTGGCGGAAGATGGAACATCACCTCCCCGCAATATGATTGTGCGGTTGGCGCGGACATTTACCGCCAGCAATTATGGTATAATACGCCCATGACTAACTTCAAGGCTGTAATACTTGCGGGCGGAAGCGGGGAACGCTTCTGGCCTCTTTCGACGGCGGCGAAACCGAAGCAGTTCCTCAACGTCTTTGGGACGGGGAGCCTGATTCGGCAGAGCCTGACACGCCTTGAGGGACTGTGTGCGCCGGAGGATGTTCACGTCGTGACGGCGCGGGCGCTCGTGCGGGCGACGAAGCGCGAACTGCCGGAGATTCCGTCCGCCAACGTCGTCGGCGAGCCGATGCGCCGCGACACGGGCGCGGCGGTTGCGCTGGGCGTGGGGGTCGCGGCGGATGCGGGCGACCCCGTCGTCGGCGTGTTCTCGAGCGATCAGCTGATAGCGAAGCCCGCCGCGTTCCGCACCGCCGTGCGGAAGGCGGCGGCTCTCGCGGCAAAAAGACGGGTCATCGTGACAATCGGCATTGCGCCGACCTTCCCCGCGACGACTTACGGCTATGTGAACCCGGCGACGGGCGAGTTCGTCGAGAAGCCGGACGAAGCGACGGCGAAACGCTATCTGAAGAAGGGCTTTCTCTGGAACGCCGGGATGTTCATCGCGCGCGCTTCCACCTTCCGCGCCGCCTTCGCGGCTCACGCGCCCGCGCTCCTCGCGCTCGCCGAGCCGAATCCGCCCCTTTCGCGCCTGCGTCGCGTCTACGCGGAACTGCCGTGCATCTCCTTTGACTATGCGGTGATGGAGAAATGGAATGCGGTCGCCGTCGTGCCGGGCGACTTCGGCTGGGACGACGTCGGCGGCTACGGCGCGTTCGACCGCTACTATCCGCACGACGCCAAGGGCAACGTCATGAGCGGAGACGTGAGGGCGGTCGACTGTTCGGACAACGTCTGCATCGCCAGGGGGGCGAAGATCGCGCTCCTCGGCGTGAAGAACCTCGTGGTCGTCTCGACAAGGGACGCCGTGCTTGTCGTGGATCGTGCGCGAGCCGGCGAATTGAAGAAACTGTTCGCGTGAGCACGAAGACGGAGAGTCCGAAGAAGCGGAAATACAAGGTCGTCATCGCCTACGACGGGACGGCGTATTCCGGCTGGCAGTTCCAGACGAATGCCGTCGGCATCCAGCAGGTCGTCGAGAACGCGCTTGCCTACGTCGAGGGCGCGCCCGTGCGGATTCACGGCTCGTCGCGGACGGATGCGGGCGTGCATGCGAAGGGATTCGTCGGAAACTTCTGCCTGACGAAGCCGATTCCGCCGAAGAACCTCGTGAGGGCGCTGAACTCGCAGCTGCCGCAGGATGTCCGCATCCTGCGGGCGAGCCGCGCGAAAGCCGACTTCAACTCCCAGCTCTCCGCCAAGGGGAAGGAATACCGCTATCAGCTCTACCAGGCGGACATCCTGCCGCCCCATCTCGCCCCGTATTGGGCGTTCTGCCACCGTCCGCTCGACCTCGCGGCGATGCAGGCGGCCGCGTCCCATTTCGTGGGACAGCACGACTTCGTCTCGTTCGCGGCGAATCCGAACCGCGAACTCGCCTCGACGGTGCGGACGATCTTTTCCTTTGTCGTGAAGAAGTCCGGGCATCGCTACACGTTCATCGTGCGCGGCGACGGCTTCCTCTACAAGCAGGTGCGCTCGATGGTCGGTTTTCTCATCTCCGTCGGCAAGGGGAACGAAAGGCCGGAGGCCGTGAAGGAATTGCTGGAGGCGAAGACGCCCCGCACGGCCCGCGTCGAAACGGCCCCCGGCCGCGGTCTCTTTCTTTGGAAGGTATTCTACTGATGCTCTACTATCTCTCTCTCTATCTCACGCCCCACTGGGGCCCGTTCCGCCTGTTGCAGTCCCACGCCCTCCTCCTGGCGGGCGGCGCGTTCACGGCGGCTCTGCTCACGTTCGTCTTTCTGCCGCGTCTCTGGAATCGGCTGCCCCGCGACAGGGGCAAGACGATCTGCAAGGACTTGGACGGCATGAAGTCGGCGGGCAAGCCAACGGGCGCGGGAATGCCCGTGACGCTGATCGCCCTTCCCGTCATCCTCATCTTCACCCCGCTCGCGTTCTGGGACCTGATGGCGGTCGCCATGCTTTACGCGGCAATGCTCTTCGGCTATCTCGACGACCGCGCCACCGTGCCGTGGGGCGAATTGCGGAAGGGTCTGCTGGACGCGGTCGTTTCGCTCGCAATCGCCTACTTCATCGCACGCGGACATTCGACGCTCGTCTGGTTGCCCTTCGTGAAGGGAATGTGGGTCGTGCCGATGTGGCTCTACGTGCCGTGCGCCGGGTTCATGCTGTGGTTCACGATGAACGCGACGAACTGCTCGGACGGCGTGGACGGCCTCGCCGGGACGCTGACGCTGATCACGCTCGTGCTCCTCGCGGTAATGCTCTACGTGGTCATCGGCTACCGTCCGGTCGCGCACTACTTCCTCCTGCCGTGCAACCCCGAGGCGGCGCGGTGGGCGATTCTCGTGATGACGGTGGCGGGCGGCGTCGGCGGCTACCTCTGGTTCAACGCCGAGCCGTCCAAGATCCTGATGGGCGACGCGGGCAGCCGCTTCCTCGGCATCCTCGTCGGGACGGCCGTGCTCGTGACGGGCAACCCCTTCCTCATCCTCGCCTTCGCCCCCGTCGTGCTGGTGAACGGCGGCGGCGGACTGGGCAAGCTCGTCCTTCTGCGCCTTGCCAAGAAAACCGGCTTTGACATCGGGGAGGACGCGGCGATTCGGCGCATCCGCTTCCCCCTGCACGACCACTGCAAGAAGAACCTCGGCTGGTCGAACGCGCAGGTGCTGATGCGCTTCACCCTGCTGCAACTTGTCATCATGCCGTTTCTGCTGCTGATTCTCGTGAAGGTTCGCTGATGCCGGTTCTCGCCTCCATCCTCCTTCTCGCACTGACGCGGGCGGAAATCATCGACCGCTTCCGCGCCACGCCGATTACGGTCTGCGACGGACTCGTCCAGGTCATCGGGGACTGTCCCGCCGACATGCGCCGCGAATACCAGACCTCGGTGGCGGGCTTTGCGGCGGACGTGTGCCGGACGCTTTCCTCCGTCCGTCAGGCAAAGCCGCCGCGCTTCGCCGAACCGGGAATCTTCATCCACGTCGGGGACATCCGAACGAACGTGACAAACGTCGTGACGCGCACCTACCGCCGTGCGGACGGCGAACGCTACACGAGGATCTACTTGCCCGCGCCCGGATTCTCGGATACGAACGCCCTGCGGCTCGGCATCGTCCGCGCCTACTTCCTCGCGGTCGAGAAGAGAGAGATCGGCGAGGCGGCGGCGCGCGCGGCCCTGATTGACGCGAACCCCGACCTGCGCGTTGCGGAAGACCGCGCCGAACTCGCCGACTGGCGGGAACGCGGCGTTTACGCGGACGGGCGGGATGACGAGGACTACCTTCTGCTCCAGCGCAAGATCCTGAAGCCGGGAGTTGCCGCGACGGACGACGTGATCACCTTTGCCTCGCGTCTGCGGCTCTACCCCCTGAACTACGCACAGCCCTTCTGCGGGAAGTATGAGTCGTGCACCTTCGCCGAGGCGATTCTGCTGGCGAAGAAAGACCCCAGCGTCCGGTTCGCGGCGTTCGTCAAGTCCCGCCAAATCCCCGTCTTCGGCGGCGGACGCGGACCCGAACTCGCGGCGACGGCGGATGCCTACGCCGCATTCCTCCTTGAATTGGCTCGATTTGAGAAAACGGAAACGGAACTCGCGGCTCTGCTCGCGGAAGCGGACAAAAAACTGAAAGGACTGACCCAGCAATGATCACGAAGAAAACGATTACCGACAACCGCATCGACCCGGACGTGCTCGCCTACACCGTCGGCGACGACCCCGTGCTGGACTTGCGCCTCGCGGTCTGGGACTGCATGGGAACCGCCGCGCACGTCACGATGCTCTCGGAGATGAAGTTGAAGCGTCCCGTCGTCACGAAGACCGAGGCGGCGAAGGTTCGCAAGGAACTCGGCAAGATCGCCGCGTCCGCGAAGGCCGGGCGGTTCACCATCCGCGAGGACGACCAGGACGTTCACATGGCCGTCGAGCGGATGCTCACGGAACGCCTCGGCGACCTCGGCAAGAAGATCCACACGGGACGCTCCCGCAACGACCAGGTCGCCGTTGACGTGCGCCTTCACATGAAGGACGAGATCCTGAAGACCGAAGGCGAAGCCCTCGCCCTCGCCGAAACGCTCTGCCGTTTCGGCGGCAAGGCGGGGCGCATCCCCCTCGTCGGGCGTACGCACCTCCAGCCCGCCATGCCGTCCACGGTTGAAATGTGGGCGACGGGTCACGCGGAAATGATTGCCGACCAGTTGGAGAATCTCGAATCCGCCTATCGACTTGCAGACCTGAATCCGCTGGGAAGCGCGGCGGGCTATGGCGTTCCCCTTCCGCTCGACCGCCGGCGCACGACCGAACTGCTCGGCTTCTCGCGCACGATTCACAACTGCTTCGGCGCATCGATGGCGCGCGGCGAATGCGAGGCGTCGCTCCTCTCGGCGCTCGCACAGCTGATGGCGGTTCTCTCCCGGCTGGCGGAAGACCTGATCCTCTTCTCGATGCCCGAGTTCGCCTACTTCAAACTGCCGCGCGAGTATTGCACGGGCTCGTCAATCATGCCGCAGAAGTTCAACCCCGACGTGCTGGAACTCATGCGCTCGAAGGCGGCGCAGGTGCTCGGTCTCCAAACCGCCGCGCTCTCGCTTCTCCATGCGATGCCGGGCGGCTACAACCGCGACTTGCAGGACTGCAAGGGACTCTATATGAAAGGGCTGGACATCACCCGCACGACGCTCCGCATTCTCGCCAAGGTCGTCGCCGGGCTTTCGGTCGACGCCGAGAAGTGCCGCGCCGCGTTCACGCCGGGCGTGTTCGCGACGGACGTCGCGCTCCGCATGGTTTCGGCGGGCACGCCCTGGCGCGACGCCTATCACGAGGTGCGCGACCATCTGGAGCGCCTCGGCGACGAAGACCCCGACACGGCCGTCAACGCCAAGACGCACGAAGGCACGACGGGTGGCATCGACGGCGCGGTCTATCGCAAGCGTTTTGCCGCGCTCGCCAAGTCCGTCGCGAACCGCCAGACGACGTTGGACGCGAAATGCAAGGCACTCCTCAAGTAATCCGGCCATGAATGTCTTTGATGTTCGCGATCTGCACGTCCGCTACGGCTCGTATGAGGCCGTCCGGGGCGTGAACTTCACCTTGCGCGAAGGCGAAATACTCGGCATTGTCGGGGAATCTGGTTCGGGCAAGTCCACGATTGCGAAGACTGTCATCGGACTCGAAACTCCCTCGCAGGGGGAAATCATCCGAGCGGACGTTCCCGTGCAGATGGTCTTTCAGGATGCCGTCGGGTCCCTCAATCCGCGCATGACCGTCCGCCAGACGCTCGCCGAAGTGCTGAAGGTCTGCCGCGTCGCGAACTTCTCCGAACCGAAACAGCTTCTCGACCTCGTCGGACTTTCCGCCGCCGTGCTCGACCAGTATCCGCGTGAGATGTCGGGCGGACAGTGCCAGCGCGTCTCAATCGCCCGTGCCCTCGCCTGCGAACCGCGTGTGCTGATTGCGGACGAGCCCGTGAGTGCGCTTGACGTTTCCGTCCAGGCCCGCGTGCTGAATCTTCTGCGCGATCTCCGCCGCGACCTCGGGCTCTCCATTCTGCTGATCGCCCACGACCTCGCCGTCGTCAAGAACGTCTGCGACCGCATCTGCGTGATGGAAAAGGGACTTTTCGTCGACGTCGGCGACGCGGCGGAAGTCTTTTTGCACCCGAAGAGCGAATATACGCGCCGCCTCCTTTCCGCCGTGCCCGATATTTGCTATAATAACCACCATTAGACGCTTTGGACGATTAGCTCAGTTGGTTAGAGCAGGACCTTTACACGGTCAAGGTCGGGGGTCCGAGTCCCTCATCGTCCACCATCAGCAATTGCCGAAAGGGAGAAGTCCGCTTCTCCCCTTGTCTCGTCTCGCCCGCCGACACGCGAAAAAAGCCCAATAAACAAGGTGTTTTCGCCCCCCGCCCTCGCATGGAGACTTCTCCAAAGTGTGACGAGGTGGAGGAGTGTGACGAGGTCACACCCCCTCGTCACACCCCCGATTTTCTCCGTCGCAAGGCGCAAGGGAGAAGTTTTTATGACGAAAAAACGGCCGGGTGTGCAAGTAGCACACCCGGCCGTTTCGTCTTTTCGACCCCGGACGCTACCTCCGCTTGGCGCGGCGCTCCTCCCAGCGTTCCCTCGTGGCGATGGCGTGGTTCTCGCGCCCCTTCGCCCGCATCTCCTCCGCCCACGCAAGGTTCTCCGGCGAGACGGTCACCCCCTCCACGGCCTTGGCGACGGCCTCGACGAAGAAGGTCGAGACCCCCATCTGCC
>CAVFWY010000094.1:0-7404 GCA_963626175.1 Gemmiger sp. | reverse complement strand
CATCCACCACGAGGACTTTCTTCCCCGTATCCGCCGCGAGCCGTCCCGCCAGATAGAGCGCGTAGGGATAGGCGCTACACGCCATCTGCACGTCAAACGCGGCGGTTTCGGGCGCAAGCCCGAGGCTTGAGGCGAGGCGCACGGCCAGCGACGGGAAGCGGTTCTCGTGCGAAAAGGTCGCGGCAATCACGCCGCCGATCGCGAATGCATCCGCCGCGCCCGGCAACTGCCGCGCCGCGCGAAGCGCGAGGTCGAAGAGCGTCGTCCCCTCCGCAACCGTGCGCCGCACGGGGAAACCCGTCGCCGCAATCACCTCCGGCCTGACCGTCGCCGCGTTCTCCACCGTCCGCTCGCCGACGACGGCGGAAACGCCCTCCACAACAACTTCAGGACACGAAATCATCATATCAGAAGATCGTCAAAGTCCGGGATGCGATTCGTCAGCCAGCGGCGGCAATCCGCGAAGATCTCCTGCGCGGGACGGTCAGCCTCCATTCCAAGCGCAAAGGCCGCATACTCCGCCAGATCCGCCCGCGTCAGTCGGCGCAGGATGTTCGCAATCACGGGAATGTAGGGTGCGGACATCGAGAGGACGTCCACGCCCATCCCCGCCCAGAGGATTCCGGCGACGGGGTCCGACGCGCTCTCGCCGCACACGGCGACAGGAATGCCGTTCTTCTTCGCGGCGGCAATCGTGCGGCGCATCAGTTCGAGAATCGCCGGGTTCAGCGGCTGGTAGAGATTCGCCACCGCCTCGTTGCCGCGATCCGCCGCCATCACGTACTGCACGAGGTCGTTCGTGCCGATCGAGAAGAAGTCCACGTGCCGCGCCAGGGCGTCCGCATTGATGGCGGCGGAGGGAACCTCGATCATCGCGCCGACGGCGACGTCGCGGTCGTAGGGCGTTCCCGCCGCGTCCAACTCGCGCTTCACATCCTCCAGCAGAACGGAGGCGTCGCGGAGTTCCTCGATGCAACTGACCATCGGATACATGATCTTCACCCGCCCGAAGGCCGACGCACGGAGAATCGCCCGCAACTGGGCGCGGAAGGAATCGGCGTGGGAAAGCGAATAGCGGATGGAGCGGTTGCCGAGGAACGGATTCGCCTCTTTCGCCGAAATGCCGCGCACGGTCTTGTCGCCGCCGACATCCAGCGTTCGGATGGTGATGGACGCTTCGGGGAAAAAGGACGCGGTGAACCGGACGGCGTCGCGATAGGCCGCGAACTGCTCCTCCTCCGTCGGCTCGCGTTCGCCGTTGAGCCAGAGGTATTCGCTCCGGTAAAGCCCGATGCCACGCGCACCGAACGCCTTCACGCCCGCAATCGGAATGCCCGGATGCACGTTCGCGAAGATGAGGACTTCGCCGCCGTCCGCAAGCGTTCCCGCCGGCGGGCCTTCCGTCGCCGCCTCGGAGTTTGCCTTCTGCCGCTGGATGAGGGCGTTGAACTCTGCAGCCGTCCGTTCGTCCGGGTTCACGGTAACCGCGCCGTTCGTCCCGTCCAGCAGCACCGTCGCACCGGGGCTGACGCGCTCGGTGATGTCCCCGAGCCCCGTCACTGCCGGAATGCCCATCGCACGGGCGAGCAACGCCACGTGACTCGTCGTCGAGCCGCCGTTCGTCGCGAAGCCGAGCAGGAATTCACGCGGCATTTGCACGGTTTCGGACGGCGTCAGGTCGTCCGCGACGACAATCGAAGGAGCTCTTAGTTCCGCGAGCGGACTCGGCGACGAACCCGAAAAGGCCTTCATCATGCGCCGCTCGACGTCGTCAAGGTCGCGCACCCGTTCACGGAAGTAGGGGTCGTTCATCCGTGCGAAGCGTTCGCGATAGTGCGCCGCCGTCGCCTTGACGGCGGCTTCGGCATTCACGTGGTCGACGGCGATGCGCCGCTCGTTCTCGGCGGCAATCATCGGGTCTTCGAGAATCATCAGGTGACACTCGAACACCCGCACGTCCTCGCGCCCCGCCCGCTCGCGCAACGCGGCGACGATGCCCTCCAGGTCGCGCTTGACGCTCGCGACAGCCCGCTTCAGACGCTGAAGCTCATCACCCTCGCGACCGAGTTCGACGACGTATTCGGGAACGGGGACTTCCTCGGCGCTCCGATAGAGGAACACGGGGCCCGCGGCAAAGCCGCGCGCCGTCGCAAGCCCCGCAACGGTCACCATGGCGGGCTTATTGCTCATCCGGGATGTCGAACTTGCGCGCCACGAGCGCTTCCAGTTCGTCGAGGGCTTCCTTCGCCTGCGGACCCGATGCCGTGACTTTCAGCACCGCGCCGTGTCCGGCCTCAAGCGTCATGAGCGCCATGATCGACTTGCCCGAGACGACCGTGCCGTCCTTCTCGACTTCGACATCCGCGTCATAGCGGCTGGCAGTCTTGGCGAAAAGCCCCGCCGGACGCACGTGCATTCCGTAGCGGTTCTCAAGCGTCAGTGTTTTCGTAATCGTTTCTGCCATTGCGTTCACCCCTTTTCCTTTGATTTCCTCAATTTTGCCGCGTCCGCCCTGCGGCGCAGCCGTTCCGACAAATCCTCGACGGGGTCGTAGCCCGAAAGAATCAGTTTCTGCTGCTGGGCGGCCGTCTCGACGAGATTCACGAGATCGCGCCCCTCCGAAACGGGAATGATGATGTTCGGCACGTCCACGCCGAGAATCGTCTTCACGCGCCGCGTCTGCCCGACGCGATCGACCTCGCCGATAATGTCCTTCAGCCGCTTGAACGTGATGACGAGCTGCAGTCGCTTTTCGCCGCGCACCGCCCCAATCCCGAAAATGCTCGGAACGTGCAGAATGCCGATGCCGCGAATCTCCATGAAGCCGACCGTCGAATCCGCCGCCGAACCGAAGAGAATGCCGCTATCCGCCCCTCGGCGGATGCACGTCAGGTCGTCGGCGACGAGCGCATAGCCGCGGCGGATCAGTCCGAGGGCGGTTTCCGACTTGCCGAGGCCGGGGTCGCCCTCGAACATCACCCCGAGCCCACAGACCTCGACCATCGTCCCGTAAATCGACGTGCGCGGCGCACTCAGCCGTTCGAGCACGAATGCGCACAGGTGGGAGAAGACCTTCGTCTTCAGCGTGGTCGCCATGATCACGGCTCCGGCCCGCTCGGCGAGTTCGATCTCGTCCGGCAGAAGCCTGTTGCCGTTCGTAATGATGAAGCAGAACGCCTTCAGGTCGAGCAAGGCCTGCAGACGCGAAAGCCGCGTTTCGGCCGGCAGCGAGTGCAGGTAGGCGACCTCGGCGTTGCCCAGAAGCTGAAGGCGCTTCCAGGCGAAATGCGCGTGAAAACCCGTCAGCGCCAAACCGGGGCGATTGACAATCGGCTCCTCGATCCGGCGGTTCAGGTTCTTCCCCCCGGCGACGAGTTCAAGGCACAGCCCCTCGCGGCCGTCTTCGAAGAAGTCGGCCACGGTGAAGTCCGTGCCATTGGCGCTGTTGCCGGAGGGAACCGCTTTCATGCGTCGCCCGCCCTCAGTTCTTGACCGAGGCCGCGCGCTGCTTGCGCACCGTGCCCTTGCGAGCCTTCACGCGCATGCGCAGAAGCTGACGCTCCGCGCGCGCCGCCGCCGTATCGATCACGCTCTTCGCGCTCTCGGAGAACTCCTTCGCGCCAACCGCCGTCTCGCCGAGGCGGTTCGCCACGACTTCGGCCATGTACATGTGCTTCTTGGCGTCGACGTCGATGACAATGGCCACCTTCGTCACCTTCGGAAAGCGCTCCGCGAGTTTCGCCATGCGCTTTTCCGCGTAGTCCTTCAGCGACTCAATCCGCACGTCACTGTGTCTCATCGTTACTTCTATGCTCATCTTGTGTCCTCCTTTTTTTTGTGTGTATTTGTTCGCCAGAAATCCTTTACATGCGGAAGGCGTCGCCAAGATACCGCGCCCGCACGTCGGGGTCGTTCACGAGTTCCGCCGCCGTCCCCGACTTGAGAAGCTGCCCGTTGTAGACCATGTAGGCGCGGTCGACGACGGAAAGCGTCTCGCGCACGTTGTGGTCGGTGATGATGATGCCGAGCCCCTGCCGCGCCAGCCGCCGCACGATGTCCTGAATCTCGTTCACGCTCAGCGGATCGACGCCCGCGAAGGGTTCGTCGAGCATCAGAATCGACGGATTGCGCACGAGCGAACGCGCGATCTCGAGCTTGCGCCGCTCGCCGCCCGACAGCGTATACGCCGGCTGCTTCGCGACCTTCATGAGATCGAACGGCGTCAGCAGCTCCTCCGCCCGCGCCGCGCGCTCCTTCCGCGACAGCGGCAGCGTCTCGAGGATCGCCATCACGTTGTCCCAGACGGAAAGCTTGCGGAAGATGCTCGCCTCCTGCGCGAGATAGCCGAGCCCGTTCCGCGCCCGCATGAAGACCGGCATGTGCGTGAGGTCCTTGCCACGGAACTCGACCTTGCCGCCGTCGGGGCGCACCAGCCCGACAATCATGTAGAAGGTCGTCGTCTTGCCCGCGCCGTTCGGACCGAGAAGCCCCACGATCTCGCCGCAACTGACTTCCATCGACATCCCGTTCACGACCGTCCGGTCGCCGTAGACCTTCACAAGCCCCGTTGCGCGAAGGTCAGGCTCGCGCCGTGCGCCAGCCTTCTCTTCGGCCATGGCCTTCATCGCTCCCAATACCGGATCTTCGTTCGTCATTTCACACCCCCCGGCAACTGCAGCCCGTTCGTCTCGACCGTCACGCGCGAGTCCAAGACCTCGACCTGTTCGGAATCGAGCCAGAAGCGAATCCGCCGCCCCTCGACCGATCCCTGCCTGTCGCCCGCCGTGGAAAGCCGTGCAAAACCGTTCGTCACGCCGCCGAACATCGTGACCCGCGCCGCGCCGTTCACCTTCGCGTAAACGGCTCGGTCGCACGCGCCCGACTTGTCCTCGCTCGACACGCGCACGTTCCCGAACGCGACGATCCGCCGCACGTCGTTCGTCCCCTCGATGAACGCGAAGGCCTGGTCGCAGAAAAGGTCGCAGACCTTCCCCTTCTCGACGTGACGCACCGAGACGTCGCCGTCGAACATCGCGATGCCCGCCTTCCGGTCATAGTCCGCCGACCGTGCGCGAAGCACGTTCCCGTCCGCCGTCAGGCAGACGTTCGTCGCAATCATCACATACTCGTCCGTCGCCGAGAAATAGACGTCCGCGCCCGAGAGGTCCGTTTCGCCGCGATAGGTCGCTTTCGCCGCGCCTTCCGCCCACCCGCTTCGAGCCTCGCGGTCAACCACGCAATTCGCCGCGTCAATCTCCGACTCGACCGAACCGTCCGAACGGAACTGGCGGATCTTCACGCCCGAGCACCAGATCAGCCCGTCCTTCAGGAACATCTGCGCCCGCTCGGCGACGACGCTCGTCTTCACCGAGCCGTCGGGATAGTTCTCCACGGGAACCGTGACGTTCTCGGCCGGGTCCTGCACGGCCGCCGTACACTTGAGGTAGGCCGAGCGAAGCCGCGCCGCCTCCTGAAGGCGAGCCGAACGGTCGCCCATCCAGGCGGACGAATCAAACGCCGCGAACAGCGGAAGCGCCGCGCCGATGAACAGTATTTCAGTGAATAGCCGCATGAATTCGAAGAAGCACCTTCCAGAGTTTTTCGAGTTCCGAAAACTTGATTGCGTTCGCCGCGTCGCTTTTCGCGACCTTCGGGTTCAGGTGGGTTTCCATGAACACGCCGTCCACGCCCGTCGCAACCGCCGCGCGCGCAATCGCCGGGGCGTACTTGCCGTCGCCGCCCGACCCCGTGCCGAGACCGCCCGGACGCTGCACCGAGTGCGTCGCATCCATCACCACGGGATAGCCGAGTTCGCGCATGATCAGCAGGGAGCGCATGTCCGCCACGAGATTGCGATAACCGAACGACGCGCCGCGCTCGCAGAGCACGATGCGCCGGTTGCCCGTCGATTCAATCTTGCGGATCACCTGCGCCATGTCCTCGGGGGCCATGAACTGACCCTTCTTCACGTTCACGACCGCACCCGTCTCGCCCGCCGCGACGACGAGGTCGGTCTGCCGCGCGAGAAACGCCGGAATCTGCAGCACGTCGCACACTTCCGCCACGGGCTTCGCCTGCCACGGCTCGTGAATGTCCGTCAGCACGGGAACGCCGTAGGTCGAACGCACTTCGGCCAGCACCTCAAGCCCCTTGTCAATCCCGGGGCCGCGAAACGAATCGACGCTCGTGCGGTTCGCCTTGTCGAAACTCGCCTTGAAGACGAACTTCGCCTTCAGCTTCTTCGCGAGAGCCGTCAGCCGCTTCGCCAGATCCAGCGCCATTTCACGCGACTCGATCACGCACGGACCCGCGATGAACGTCAGCCCGCCGTCGCCGAATGAGACGCCTTTGTCAACCAATACCTTCTTCATGGTCTTATTATACCATATTCCGCCGCGCCAAAGTTTACCCAAATGAGATTTCCGATTTCCGTCCGCGTCAATATGCATATTTACGCTATTCTACCCATGTTGGAAGTCAGATTTTGCGTCTGCGAGATCGTTCTCGGTATGATATACTATTGCTACTGGAGGTGAGGTGTCGATGGGTCGAAGTCAGCGAATGGGTGTCGAATCGACGCAACGAAAAAGCCTTGAAGTGAATGAGAAAGCGGTGCCGTTCAAGTCGAAAGACGGACAAATCAGCCTGCCTGTGACGCTGGAGCGAGAGCCCGTTTGCCCTCCTGAACGAGGTCGAAGCGAAAGACCCACGCCAGTGCAAGGTAGACGAGTGCACCACAGATGCCGCCGACAACCAACGCCAGTGAGTTCCGAACGAAAAGCTCCTCGCCCGACACGATGCCAAGGCAACCTCTGACCAACAGCCACGCGAGTCCTGCGGCGGCAAAGGCCGCGAGATAGACGGGCGCGACTTCTCGGAGCTGCCGCGAGAAGGTCATCCCGATGAACGGGCCGCAGGCGTGGAGATTAAGATAGAGCGCGATGAATCCGTAAAGTACGCGCCCCGCGCAAAGCCAGATGACGCCAAACTGGACGGCCGTCACGACGATGACGATCGCAATGATTTTCTTGACGATCTCGAGGCGCAGCACGATGTCCGACCGACCTTTCACATAGAGGATGTTGAGGTTGATCACGATGATTGGATCAACCATCCACCCGATCGCCAGCAGTTGCAGGTAAGGCACACACGGAAACCACTTCTCGCCAATGAGAAGCGTCACGAGTGGCTGCGAACAGGCCGCCAACAGCAGCATCGCGGGGGCCACAACGGAAGTCGCGAGCCGAAGATACTTGTTGTAGGCCGCCCGAAGCCGCGGCTCATCGTCTTGAATGGAGGCGAGAACGGGGAAAACGACCCGACCCAAAGTCCCCTGGAGAATGCCTCCCGGAAGTTGCGCCAGGCTGTCTCCGCGCGAATAGTAGCCGAGGTCTTGCGCGGAAT
>CAVFWY010000093.1:0-7602 GCA_963626175.1 Gemmiger sp. | reverse complement strand
TCAGGTCGAGACCGAAGCGGAACTTCTCCGCCGGCGGATTGCAAATATAGATTGATATGACCGCAATGAACGCCAATGCGAGCCATTTCCACATATTGTTTCGAGCGACCGAATCCTTAGACATATCGTATTATCCTCGTTTACCTCCCCTGTTGAGGGGAAATTGGGCGTGATTATACCAAAAACGCCGTCCGAAGTCTAGCGGGGGCGGAACGCGCAGGCATCTTCCCGACGCTTCGCGGACAGGGGCGACATCTGCGCAGGGCGTTGGAAAATGCTATACTATCCGCCGTGGAAAGTCCATTCAAACTTGTATCGAAGTTCAAACCGACCGGCGACCAGCCGGAGGCGATTGCCGCGCTCTGCGAAGGCCTGAGGCGCGGGGACGACCGTCTCGTGCTTCAGGGCGTGACGGGTTCGGGAAAGACCTTCACCCTGGCGAACCTCATCGCGAAATGGGGGCGACCGACGCTGATTCTCTCCCACAACAAGACATTGGCCGCCCAGCTCTTCGCCGAACTGAAGGAGTTCTTCCCCGAAAACGCCGTCGAATACTTCATCTCCTACTACGACTACTACCAGCCCGAGGCCTACATTCCCCAGACCGACACCTACATCGAAAAGGATGCCTCCATCAACAAGGAAATCGAACGCTACCGCCTCGCCGCGACAAATGCGCTCATCGCCCGCAAGGACGTCATCGTCGTCTCGTCCGTCAGTTGCATCTACGGCCTCGGCGAGTCGGAAGAATACCGCGACCTCGCCGTCGGCTTCAAGGTCGGCGAGGCGGTCTCGCGCTCCTCGCTCGTCGCCCGGCTCGTCGAGGCGCAATACGCGCGCAACGACTTCGACTTCACGCCCGGCACGTTCCGCGTGCGCGGCGACACGCTCGACATCTTCCCCGCCTATGAGACGGAGGCGATTCGCGTCGAGTTCTTCGGCGACGAAATCGACGCGATCCGTGCGCTCGACCCGCTGACGGGGAAGTGCGGCGCGGCGATGCCCGCCGCCGTCGTCACGCCCGCCAAGCAGTTCGTGATGGGGAAGGACAAGTTCGAGGCCGCCTTCGCCCGCATCGAAGCCGAACTGAAGGAACGACTCGCCTACTTCGAGTCCAAGGGCAAGCTGATTGAGGCGCAGCGCATCCGCGAGCGCACGGAATACGACATCGAGATGATGCGCGAACTCGGCTACTGCAACGGTATCGAGAACTACTCGCGCCCGCTCACGGGTCGTGCGCCCGGTTCCGCCCCGGAGTGCCTGATCGACTACTTCCCCGACGACTTCCTGACGATCATCGACGAATCCCACGTCTCCGTGCCGCAGATTCGGGCGATGTACAACGGCGATCAGGCCCGCAAGCAGAAACTCGTGGACTACGGCTTTCGCCTGCCGAGCGCGAAGGACAACCGGCCGCTCACCTTCGACGAGTTCAACGCCAAGGTGCGGCAAATCGTCTACTGCTCGGCGACGCCCGGCGACTACGAGTATGAACAGGCGAAGACCGTCGCCGAACAGGTGATTCGCCCGACAGGACTTCTCGACCCCGAAATCGAGATGCGCCCGCTCGCCAATCAGATTGACGATCTCATCGGCGAAATCAACCGCGTTGCCGCGAAGAAAGACCGCGTGTTCGTGACGACACTCACGAAGCGCAGTGCCGAAGACCTCACCCACTACCTGCACGAAACGGGCATCCGCGTCGAATACCTCCATTCGGGAATCGACGCCATCGAGCGCGTCGAGATCCTGCAGCGCCTGCGCAAGGGCGAGTTCGACGTGCTCGTCGGCATTAACCTCCTGCGCGAGGGGCTTGACCTGCCCGAAGTCGCGCTCGTCGCCATCCTCGACGCGGACAAGGAGGGCTTTCTGCGCTCGACGACTTCGCTCGTGCAGACGGCGGGGCGCACGGCGCGTCACGTGCACGGGCGCGTCATCCTCTATGCCGACCACGAAACGGACGCAATCCGCGATCTTCTGCGCATCACGAAGAACCATCGCGAGAAACAGATTGCCTACAACACGGCGCACCGCATCACGCCGAAGTCGGTAAAGCGCGCCATCAACGAATCGACCTATGTCTTCAGAAGCACCGCTCCCGCGCCGAAGACGCCACAGCCGTTGACGGGGAAACAAGACCTAATCGCCGATTTGACGCGGGAGATGCTGGAAGCCGCCGACGCGCTCGAGTTCGAACGCGCCGCCTATTTGCGCGACCAGATCAGGAAACTGAAGAAGTCCTGACGAGAACGCCGTTCTCCAGCGTCAGAGTCCGGTCGCAAATCGCGGCGGCGGCAGGAGAGTGCGTCACCATCACGAGCGCAACGGAGCCGCCCACCGAGAGGTCGGAGAGAATCTTGAGGATCTCCGCCCCGGTCAGCGCGTCAAGGTTGCCAGTCGGCTCGTCCGCCAGCACGAGTTCGGGATTCGTCACAAGCGCCCGCGCCAATGCGACGCGCTGCATTTCGCCGCCCGAAAGTTCCGCCGGCAGGTGATGGAGACGGTCGCCAAGTCCGACGCGCTCCAGCAGAGAACTCGCCCGCGTTCGCGGCGAATCGCCGTTCATCCGCCGCGCATCAAACGACCGCGCCATCGTCGGCAGGATGACGTTCTCAAGCACCGTCAGTTCCGGCATCAGGTGATAACTCTGGAAGACGAAACCGACGTTCTTCGGCCGCGTCACCGTGCCGGATGTCGGCCGCTCGAGTCCGCCGAGGATGTTCAGAAGCGTCGACTTGCCCGCGCCTGAACGACCGAGAATCGCAACCTTCTCGCCCGGATAGACGGAGAAGTTCACGCCCTTGAGAACCTCAATCGGCTTCTGACCCGGAATGCGGAAACGCTTCCGAACGTCTATCGTTCCAAGCACAATCATTCGTTCAACGCCCTTACGGGATCCTTTGCGGCGGCGCACAGCGCCGGAATCAGCGATGCCAACGCCCCGAAGACAAAGACGAGCGCACACGTCCAGAACACGTCGGAGACAATCAGGCGATGGGGTATCGCGGCAAGCCCGTAAACGGACGCGGGGAAGACCTCCAGCCCCATCCGCGCCAGCCACTCGACGATGCGCTGGAGATTCGCTAGCACCGCCCAACTCGCCAGCAGACCGAGCACAACGCCAAACGCGCACTGGATGAGCCCGTGCACCATGAACACGCCCATGATCTGCCGCTTGCCGAAGCCAAGGGCCTTCATGAGTCCGATTTCGGGAGTCTTCTGCACGGTCAGGACGAGCAGGGTGTTCATCACGCAGAAGACCGCCACGAGCGAAATCAGCATCAGGAGCAGAGCCGTCATGTTCTTCTCAACTGCAAGCGCGTTAAAGATTTCGCGGTCAGCCTCGCGCCAGGTGATGGGGCGAAGACCGGGGGCGATTGCCGCGAGTTCGCGCACCAATTTCTCGAAGCCCACGGCATCCGTCGGGCGGTCGGTCTTCACGTGGATGGCAAAAACCCCATTTTCCATCCCCATCAGGTCGCGCACGTTGTTCAGCGAGGCAACGACATAGCCCGAATCATACTGATGCTGTCCGCTCGAAAAGATGCCTTTCACCTTCCATTTCAGGGGAAGATAGACCTCGTCCCGCGAGACCATCGTCTTCGGAGAATAGACCGTCACTTCGTCGCCGACCCACACGCCGAGTTGCCGCGCCGCCTGGATGCCAAGGACGAGCGAATCGCCGTCGAGGTCATAGACCCCCGCGCGCGGCGAACCGACCTTGTAGGCGCGGATGAAGTCATCGCCGTCCACGCCAAGGATGACCGGGGCGAGAACGCGCCCCTTGTGCTCCAGCAGAACGCGCGTGTCGATTTCGGGCGTCACGCACGTCACACCCGGGAGTTTTCGCATCCGCTCGGAGAGTTCCTCCTCGTCCGAAATCACGTTCCCTAGACGCGGCACAAGCGAGACATGGGGCTTGAAGTCGAGAATCTTCTCTTCCCAGATGTCCCCGAACCCCGTCATCACGCTGCGCACAATAATAACGACCGCAACGCCCAGCATCACGCCGAGAACCGACACGCAGGTGATGACCGAAGCGACGGAGCGCTTCGGCTTCAGGTACTTGAGGGCGAGAAAAACGGGGAAGGACACGCTAATCAGATGTCGACCTCGACATCCACGTCATTCGATTTACGGGAGGACTTCTTGCTCTTCGCGCCGTCGTCGTCGCGTTCGATTGCCCCGGCCTTCGTCTGGGTCGTCGGCAGATAGCGGTAATAGACCATCAGCTGCAGGGCGCAAAGGGCGGTGCCCATCGTCGTGCCGCCGCCCTGACAGGTCGGGTCGGCATACTTCCAGTAGCCCATCGCGTGCTGCTTGCCGTCGGGACCGTCAATCTTCTTGTCGAGCGTGATGATGGAGGAGGGGTAGAGTTTCTTCATCGCCAGGTTCCACTCCTGCCACGACTTCACGTCCGCCTGAGTCGCGCCCTGCTTCATGCCGGCTTGATACTTGCACTGCGCCGCGTAATAGCAGTAATACTGGGCATTCTGCCCCGGACAGGGTCCGCCCGGCGTGAACTTCTCCTTCGACTCGAAGACGGGCAGCCACTTGCGCATCGACTCGAGGGACTCGACCACTTCCTTCTGGTCGCCGTAGCCGAGAAGCTGCATGGCGAGACAGCCCGTCGCCGTCAGCCCCGTCGGGTTCTGCTTCGCGCAGTAGCCGAAGCCGCCGTTCACGAACGCCCGCGTCTTCAGGTACTTAATCGCCTTCTTGATGCACGGCTCAAGCCCCTCCGGGTGAAGTCCCGCCATCTTGCCCGCCTTCAGAGCCTGAAGCGCCCACCCGGCGAACGAAAGGTCGTCTCGCGTCGATTCCTTGTTGATCTTGTAGTCGTAGCCGCCCGTCGGGCCTTGGTTCTCGACGATGCGCGTCAGAGCCTTCATCGCGACTTCCTTGACGTTCGGGTTGTGCGTCATGCCATACGCCTCGCACAGCGCATACGTCGCAATCAGGAAGGCGTATTCATTGCCGTCCATATTCTTGAACCGGCATGTTCCGTTCTTATCGACATACTGCGCCCGAATCATGTGCTGCAAAGCCTTCTCGACCGTCGTGCCGAACTCCTTCGATCCCGGCGTTTCGCCGTGCGCCAGATAGGCGAGCACGGCAAGCCCCGTATTAGAAATCGGCCCCGGCCAACTGCCGTCCGGCCTCTGCGTATGCTTGAACCAGCGCAGGGCCTTCAGCACGGCCGCCTCGGTCGCCGCATCGCCGTAACCTGCGCCTCCACGCGTCATTTTGCCAATCATGCCGGGTGTGCGCGATCCCTGAATGCCCTTGAACTTCACAGGCGACTTGATGATCGCCACCGAATCCTCCTGCGCCGGCTTGACCGAGACGGGGCCCGACGGCGCGGCGACGGGAACAGGGGTCGCGATGTCCGCGACAGGCCCGACGACCGGGGTATCGACGACAACGTCCACCACCTCGTCCGGCAACTGCTCCGGCGGCGGTTCGGGTTCGGGTTCCGCCTCTTCCTCAAGGGGCGTATCCTCCTCCTGAACCTTCGCGATGTCGAGCGTGATGATTTCGCGGTTCTGGTCGGTCACGGCGGTGATGACAATCAGGCTCACCACGCCAATCACCGGCAGGAGAATGGCGACAATCGGCGCCATCAGACGCTGGAGTTCCGTCTTGGCAATCTTGTATTCACGCGAACTGCGGGGCTTGCCGAGACCCGAGAACATGTCGCCCATCCGACGGAAAAAGCCGCGTTCCTCGAAGAGCGCGTCAATCTCGGCCTTACGCTGCTCGAACAGCTCCTCGCTGGTCAGTTCCTCACCTTCGCCAACTTCGTCGTATGTCTCCTCGCTCATGACAGGACTCCTTTCTTCGGCAAAATCACATTGTAAAGATACTCACGCTGAAGAGGCCGTGCTTGTAGCAGACGTCCAGCACGTCGATGAGCGCCTTGTGCGGCGACATCTCGGCGCAACGGATGATGATCGGCGTCTTCTTCGACGTCCGAGCGACCTCCTTCAGGTCGCGATCCAAGTCCGAGAGCCGCACTTCGCGCTGGTTGTAGACGAACACGCCGTTTGCGTTCCGCCCCTGCCCGATGGCAATCGTGACGGTCGTATCGCTCGACGACTCGGCAGAACCCGAAGAGGGAGCGGGACGGTTCGCGTTCAGTTTCGAGAACAAGTCCTCCTGCTTGATCGTCACCACGAAGAAGATGATGAGCTCGAACACGACGTCAATCATCGGCGTCATGTCCAGGGCGGGCGCATCCTGTTGTTTTCTCCGTCCCATGACTACTGCCTCCTCTTCAGGGCGTTGAGCCGCTTGCGGGCCGGACGGCCGGGCTTCGACGTTTTGTCCTCGCCAATCGCGACGAAGGAGATCTTCCAGATTCCGTTCGCCGTGCAGGCGTTCATCACCTTCGCGACCGCCCAGTGCGGCACGGCGTAGTCCGCGCGAATCATCACGGGGAACTCGCCGATCTTGCGATACTTATCCTTCACGCGCCGCCCGATTTCCTCGGGGGACATCTCGATGTCGCCCATGGAGATGCGCGGCTTGTTGTTGCGCAGGCCGATGTCGATCATCATGTGCGTCGGGGGCAGTTCCTCCGGCGTAAGCGCAATGCCGTGCTGCCCGTCCTCGAGTTCGATCGTCTCGTCCTTCTTCTGCGCCTCGGTCAGCGTGACGACGAAGAAGATGATGAGCTCGAACACGACGTCGATCATCGGCGTCATGTCGAGGGCGGGAGTTTCCTGTTCTTTTCTCGCCATTGCGTCTCCCGATTAGGCGGGGACTTCCTCGGTCGGAGCGGCTTCAGCGCCTTCGTCAACGGAGACGTTGCGCAGTCCGTTCAGGAGCTCCATCGTCAGTGCGGTCATGCGCAGGATCAGGCGGTTCGCCTTGTTGCGGAGAATGTAGAAGACGGTGATGGCGGGGATCGACGTGCAGAGACCGGCGGCAGTCGTCCAGAGAGCCTGACCAATCGAGTTCGCGAGTGCGGCGGCATCGCCCGCCGCACCGGCCGCGAGAGCCTGGAAGGTCAGGATCATGCCTTGCACCGTACCGAGAAGGCCGAGCGACGGACCGAGGTTGCCGCACACCGCAATCCAGTTCAGACGCTGCTGGATCTTTTCCTGCTCGAGGTCGGACGCGGCGTTGACGGCCTCCTGAATCGCCTCGAAACCCTCCTCGATGTGCTGGAACGCCGCAAGCACGATCGCGCTCATCGCCGACGGATTCGATTCGCACGTCTGCATCGCCTTCACGACGTCACCCTCGCCCATCGCCGCCTGAACGCCGTTGATGAGCTTGTTCGGCATCAGCTTCTCGGGCTTGATCAGGATCGAGCAGTCCACCGCGAAGTAGGCCGCCGCGCCGAAGTCGGCGAAAAGCGCGAACCAGAGAAGGAAGCCGACGACACCCGAACCGAACACGATGTCATAGAAACCGCCGCCCGAACTCGTCGACTTCGCCGCATTGTCCTCGACGACATTGCCGTTCGCATCCGTAATCTCCTGAGCATACGCATTGAACGCGGCAACAGGCGCCACGCACGAACCAACGAGAATGGCCGCAGCCACAAACGACTTCTTTAACTTGTTCATAGTGTCTTTCTTTTTCATTGTCAAC
>CAVFWY010000092.1:0-7665 GCA_963626175.1 Gemmiger sp. | reverse complement strand
AGCCACAAACGACTTCTTTAACTTGTTCATAGTGTCTTTCTTTTTCATTGTCAACCCCGCGAGGTCGCAACCTCTTGGAGCGTTTGTTGTAATTATACTACATTTGTGCGTCCGTTTGCAAGTGCAACGGGCGAGAAAGAAACGCGGTGGAACGGGTCAACCGTCACGGCCGCGCTTCGAGAATCTTCATCAGAATGTGGATGTTGACGTCGCGGACGGGGGTTTCCCAAGCCGCGGCGTTGTCCTCGCGAGGTGCGGGCGAGACGAGTTCCGCCGCCCGCGCCCAGTCGCCGCGATAGAGCGCCCGGCAACAGGCGAGACTCTTCGCCGCCGCACCCTTGATCGACTTGTCGCTCTCCCAGCCCCGCAGGACGGCATCCGCCCAGTCCCCCTTCCCGAGGTCGCGCATGGCAAGGACGCTCACGAAGTTGAGCGTGTTGAACTCACCGGAGAACTTCCGCGCCACAATCTTCTCAAGCCACTTCCGCCGCGCCTGACCGTCACCTCGCACGTCGGCGAGGAGGGCTTCCGCATATTCCTCGACGCGCAGGTCGAGCCGGAAGTCCTGCGGCTTGCCCGAGCCAAGGGTCTCCGGCCAGAGGTAGGAGACGTCAAGAAACCGCCGCGCCTCGTCAGGCTGCTTCGCCTTCGCGAGTTCGACCGCCCGCAGGACGTTCGCGAGCCGGTAGAGATGACGACCGAGCCACGAGCCTTCCGCCGGCATCACACGCACCCCCGCGAGTTCCGCGAGACACCGCTCGTACTGTCCGTCCGAACAGAGGCTGCCCGCGAACTTGAGGATGAGCTGGAAGTTCCCCGGATGCGCCGCAAGTCCCTTCTCGCCCCACGCCACGGCGGACTTCCAGTCGCCCCGCTCCTCGGCCTCGTCAACGAGCACGGCATACGTGCGGTAGGACGGATCGAGGGAAAGCGCACGGAGGAGGTCGTCCTTGCGCGGCTTCTTGAGTTCACCTTTGAGTTCCGCCCGTGCGAGATAGAAAGGCGCGAAGTCGAAGTCCCGCGTCTTTTCCATCATTTCAAGTGCATCCGCCTTCCGCTGGTTGCGCCAGAGGACGAGTGCGCGGTAGTAGCCGAGCACGGGCGAATCCGCCGCGCCCGCCGCCCAGTCGAGGACGGGGAGCATCTCCGGACGGTAGGGAAAGACATTCAGCGGCGAAATCGCGTTCGCCCGACGGACGAACCCGACCGCGTCGTCCGCCTTGCCCTGACGGAACGCCGCGTAGCCGCGAAGGTAAAGCGCGAGGGGGTCATTCCCGGCAAGCGAAAGGAGTTCGTCCGCCTCGCCGTAAAGCCCGATGCCCAGATACCAGAGGGCGATTTCGCGGTAGACCTCGTTCGGCAGTTCGCAGCGGACGAGCGTGGGGAAGCCGCCCGCACGAAGTCCGCCCGCGTCGAGCCAGGCGCATTCGGCCCGTGCGAAGTGCCAGAGCGGCGCGACTTCAAGCGCGCGAGCGATCTGCTCGCGAGCCGCCGCCGTCTCGCCCCGCTTGCGCAGGGCGATGGCGAGAATCTGCCGCGCAAGGAGGTTCTCGGCATTGCAGTCAAGCGCCCGTCGCGCATAACCTTCGACCTTCGCCCAGTTCCCTTCCGCCGCGAACATTTCGGCAAGACCGACGAACGCCGCCGTGCGGAGCGCACCGTCCCGCGTCGCGAGCGAGAAGCCGTCCTTCGCGTCCGCCGTGCGACCGAGGGCGCGGCTCGCGAGGGCGCGCAGGTAATTCGCCTCACCATCGTAGGCGTCGAACGCCACCGCCCGATCGAGATAGGGCATCGCCTCCTCGTAGCGCCCCTCGCCGACATAGAGCGCGGCGAGTTTCACTCCCGCCGGAAGGTAGTCCCCGTCGAGTTCAAGCGCCTTCTTGAAGTTCTTCTCGGCCCACGCCCAGGACTTCTCGCGAATGCCCTGAACGCCCAGGGCGTAATTGCCGTAAACCGTCCCCTCGTAGTCGTAGGTGCTCTTCTTCGGACGCGAAAGCTCGAACGCCTCGCGGCGTTCGGTGTAGACGAGACCGTCGCCGTCCACAGTCACGGTCAGCCGTCCGTCGGCAATCGAGCCGAGACCGTCGAGCGTCCGCGTCCACGGGGTCAGCGTCTTGAAGAAGTCGTCGAACTCCGCCACCTTCCGCTCGCCGTCAAAGACGCGAACCGTCCGCCGTGCATCCGCAAGGGAGGAGAAGGAAAGGACGAGATTGCCGTTCTCGCGCTCCACGCGCAATGCGCCGAGCGGGGAGGCCTTGTCGAAGCCGCCAATTGCGGCGACGGGGAACCAGCGTTCCGTCCAGCGGTCGGTCATCATCGGCGAGAAGCCGCCGCACTTGTAACTCGTCCACTTGCTCCACGCAGGCTGGTTGAAGAGGCGTCCGGACTGCAGCTCGACGTATTGTCCGCCGCCGTCGGTGAGCAAGTCCTCCCAAATCGCCCCGTCGCGACCGGGCGACCAGAGAAAGATCTTCATCCCGAGTTTCGCGTCGTAGTCGGCGTAGTGAACAGACCCGAAGCCGTCCGCGTGGTAGTAGACGCCGTAGAAGTCGTTGTAATGGCCGAGCACGTGTTCGGACGCATCGCCGGAGAACGCGGCGTAGTTATCGTAGAAGCGGAGATCGTGCCCCTTGCCATCGAACGGCCACGTGTCGAGTTCCGTCCCGTGCCCGATGAACGCATTGCCGGGAAAGACGTATTCGGCGTTGCCGCCCGCCCGGTAGGCGGCGTTCATCCACTGATAGTAGGGCTGTTCGAGCGGCGAGGCGTTGAACCACGAGACCGCCGTCTCGAAGTCGGCGCGGTCGGGCGCAAGACGCACTTCGACCGACCAGAACGTGCCGTTCATCCAGTCGTAGGACGAGAGGAAGCAACTCGCCGACCCGTCCGCGTTCGTGCGCGTGAGGTAATCGACCGGCGCGGCGACCGTGGGCTGGTGTCCGATGAGCCCGAAGTTGAACTCGATGCCGCCCGACGTCCACGCGCCGCGCATGGCGATGTCGCGGAACTTCACGACGGGGTTGTTGTAGACAAAGTCCTTGCCGTTCACCTTGTCGTGTGCGTTCCAGACCTTTCCGCCGATATCTGGGAAAATATCGACCCAAATGTACCTGTTCTCAAGGCGCACGACCTTCCACGCCTGTGTCGCCCCCTCTTCCGCATAGCCGTTGTAGCGGCCGTAGGGATAGATCTTCGTGTCGGGGTGCGGGGTTGGGTCGGGGTCGGAGAACGAATAGGTCTTGTAGTCCTGCGCAATCTCGCGCACCGTCGCGGGTTCGCCGCCGCCGAACGGAATGCGGATCTGCCCGTCCGCCGGGAACTCGACCTTCCGCCAGATGTAGCGTCCGTCGATTGCGTTCGTCGGACACCACACGTCGAACATGGCGATGAACTCGTCCCTGCCCTCGACCTTGAGGATGAAGGTCGACTGCCCGCCCCACGTCTTTTCAGGGCCGAACCCGTTCGCCGGGTTCACGCTCACGCAGGGATTCCCGACGCGCTCCCACGGACCGAGGATGTTCCGCGCCCGATAGTAGCGCGCCGCGTTCGGCGCCCATCCCGTGCAGCCCGAACCGACGAGGAAATACCATCCGTTCCGCTTCAGGACGGCGGGAGCCTCCGTCCAGTCCTTCACGGCGAACCGCGTCCACTTGCCCGTGTAGCCGAGACCGTCCGCCGCGAGTTCGGCCACGTGCAGGGTCGAATTGTGTTCCGAGGCGAATATGTGGTAGACCTTGCCGTCATCATCGGTGAAGAGCGTCATGTCGCGGCACATCTGACCGCCCTTCACGTGACCCTGCCAGATTTCAGCCGCCGCAGCGCGTTCGTTCGGCCCGCCCGGCAGTTCGCCGACCTTCGCGGAGGCCGCAAACACTTCCGCCGTCAGTTCCTCGGGACGCGCGTTCGCGGGCAACTGCCCCGCGTTCGGGCGAAGACACTTCACATAGCGATAAGGCCCGCCGGGCGTGTCGGAAATCGCGATTCCAACGAGCGCGGACGTGTAGTCGGCATTCTTCTCGAGGTGGAAATACATGACGTACTTCTCCGTCGCGGGCATTCGCACAACCTTCGGGCGTTCGAGAATGCAGCCCTTGAAGATGTCGGACTTCGGATTGTCCTCGACGGCGAGCGCAATGCCCTCGTCCTTCCAGTTCGCGAGATCGCCGCTGGAATAGGCATGAACCCCGACCATCGCGAGATTCCCCTCCTTGCCAGCGACCTTGTGCTCGCCGAACCACCAGTAGCGGCCTTCGGCGAAGAGAACGCCGCCGCCGTGCGCGTTGATATGAACGCCCCTGTCGTCCGGCCACACGCCGCCGTCCTTCGGCAGCGTTTCGCCGCGACCAACGAACCCCGCCGCGCACAGGGCGAGCGCGAGCGACAATTTCACAATCCGCATCCGATTCATCTTCATCGTCCCTTCCTTACTCTTCCATACTCCTTGCGTTGCCGACGGCGGCACTCAGCCGGGGAGACAAAGTCCGCCGTCAACCATGATGGTCGCGCCGGTGATATAGCGTCCTGCGTCCGATGCGAGCAGAACCGCCGCGCCCGCCGCATCCTCCGGCGTTGCCGCGAGGTGCATCGGGATCGCGTTCAACACCTTCTCGTTGTAGACGGGGTTCGAGAGCGCGGCCTTGTTGCGATCCGTCGCGAACACGCCGGGACAGAGGTTGTTCACCGTGATGCCCTCGCTGGCAATCTGCCGCGCAACCGACCGCACGAGGTTCTCCTGCGCGGACTTCGACGCGGAATAGACCGGCATCTCGGGATGCGGACGACGCTCCTGCACGCTCCCGACCGTGATGAGCCGTCCCCACCCCTGCGCCTTCATGCGCGGATAGCAGAGCTGGAACATCCGGAAAGTCGCGTTGAAGTTCACCTGCATCTGCGCGAGCATCGTCTCACGCGGCACTTCATACCACTTCAGATTCGACTGGATGGACGCATTGCAGACGAGAATGTCGGGCGTCGCGGCGAGTCCGTCAAAGATGTGCTCTACGGCTTCGGGGTCGCCAAGGTCGGTGACCGCCTTCTCCGCATTCGGGTCGAACTGCCGCGCAAGGGCGAGCGCCTCCTCAAGCGGGGCGGATTCGCGAGAGCCGTGCACGATGACGTGCGCACCGAACTCGGCGAGCCCGAGCGCGATGGCGCGGCCGATGCCTCGTGCCGACCCCGTGACAAACGCCGTGCGACCCGTGAGATCGAACTTCTCCTTCAACATCAGAAATACCCTCCTTTCGCCGTAATCTGGTCAACGGTCTCGCCCTTCGCGACCCACGAGAAGATCTTCTTCTCGTTCGCGACGATTTCCTCCGCCCGCAGAAGCACGTCGTAGGCGATCTCGCGCGGAATCACCACGACGCCGTCGATGTCGCCGAACACGACGTCGCCCGGCTTGATGAAGCACTTGCCGATCTTGATCGGAATCTGGTAGTGCGTGATCTGACAGCGCGAGAGCGAGCCGTTCGGCATGCGGTGCTTGTAGAAAATCGGGAACGGCTTCTCGAGAATCTGCTTCGTATCGCGGATGTTGCCGTCAATTGCGGCGGCCTTCACGCCCTTGCCGTAGGCGGTCGCCGTCATCACGCCGCCCCACAGCGTCGCATCCACGTCGCCCGACGTATCCCACAGCACGAAGTGGTTCTTGCCCATCTCGTCGAGCATCTTGCCGCGGAAACTCATCTCACCCGTAATCTTGCAGCAGGGCGCGGACTTCACCGTGAAGGCGAACCCGGCGACGACATCCGAGTCGCGCAGGGGGTGGATCTCGCACGGGAGCGCCTGGTCAAGGCGGCAGAACTCGCGCAGGACGTCCGAGACGCACCCGGCGTAGAGTTTCTCGTAGCGGGAGAGAAGTTCGTCGTCCGGAATCGGGAACGGGGTCATCTCCACCGTCTCGCGCTCGCGGATGAGCTTCTCGAGTTTCATCATCTTCGCTTCCTTCTGCAGTTGGTTTTCCTCTGCCATTTTCTTTACTCCTTTTAGTACACTTGTTTCAATTCAAACTCGGTTGCCGCAGGGATCAGCTCCAGCGGCGGTCGTTCGCCCATTCGCCGTCCCACGCATCGGTCGGCGACCACGGCGCGGGAAACTCCCCGCAGGCGTGTTCCGTAATGAGGTCTTCGTTGAGTTCGTCAATGCCCAAACCCGGTCGTTCGGGAACGGTAATGAACCCGCCCTCGTAGGAGAGCGCGGGCTTCACGAGGTCGCCCCACCACGGCACGTCCACGGAATGGAGTTCGAGCGCCATGAAATTGCGCGTCGCCGCCGCGACATGAACTGCCGCGAGACAGGCAATCGGCGATTCCGCCATGTGGATGTTCATCTGAACGCCGCACTCTTCCGCCATGTCGCCGATCTTCTTCGTTTCCAGCACGCCACCCGCCGTGAGCAGGTCGGGATGGATGACGGCGAGCGCTCCCGATTCGAGCAACGGCTTGAAGTTCTCCTTCAGGTAGATGTCCTCGCCCGTGCCGAGCGGTGTCACGGTTGCCGCGTGGAGGAGCTTCCACTGCTCCGTCATCTGCCACGGCAGCACGTCCTCCGCCCACGAGAGGTGGTATTTCTCAAGGCGGCGGAGGAGCGCAACCGCGTCCTCATAGGGGATGTGACCGAGGTGGTCGATGGCAATCGGCACTTCCCAGCCAATCGTCTCGCGCACGTCCGCCATATACTTCTCAAGGTAGTCCAGCCCCTTCTCGGTGACGTGGATGCCCGTGAACGGATGCGCCGTGTTGAAGAGGTCGTAGGCCTCGCCGCGCATGGCTCGGGGATCGATTGAGCCGTGCGGCGTCTGGATGACGTGCTTCATCTCGCGCATGTAGTCGAGGTAGCCGAGCGGCGCGATGAGCGCGTCCTTCACGCCCATGAGCAGTTCGATGCCGAGATCCATCTTGAGGAAGGTGAAGCCCATCGCCATCCGGTCGAGGAGGGCGCGGCCCATGTCGCGTCCGCCGCCCTCCGAGTCCGTGTCGCAGTAGCAGCGGACGCGGTCGCGCCAGCGGCCGCCGAGCAGCTGCCACACGGGCAGCCCCCACGCCTTGCCGCAGATGTCCCAGCAGGCGAGTTCAATCGCGCACACGCCGCCCGCCTGCCGCGAATCGCCTCCGAACTGCTTGATGCGGCGGAACACCTTCTCGACGTTGCACGGGTTTTCGCCGATGATGCGGCTCTTGAGCATCGCCGCGTAGGTGCGCGAACTCGCGTCGCGCACCTCACCGTAGCCGACGAGCCCTTGGTTCGTGTAGAGTTTGAGAAGCGTGCACCGCTTCGGCGCACCGTTGATGTCGGCGAAGCGCATGTCGGTGATTCGCAGCGTCGCCGGATTGATCTTGTTGATGTTCATGGTTTACCTTTGCCAAATCGTCCGCACCAGGGTCACTTCACCTCGACCAGTTTCGTCTGCGGCTTGCCTTCCGCGTCCGTCCATGAGAGGCGATACTTGCCGCGAAAGCCGCGGAACGCGACCTTGCCGTCCGCCGCCGTGACGCTCGTCTTCGTCTTCCACTCGCGGTTCACGAGGTCGTCCATCGCGAAGTAGACCGTCTTCGGGCGCATGTCGCGCGTGAAGAGTCCGCTGATGGAAGGTTCGCCCGGCGCACCGCAGTCATCGACGACGTTCCACCACGTGATGCCGTTCATCTTCTCGACGGAGAACCACGC
>CAVFWY010000091.1:0-7783 GCA_963626175.1 Gemmiger sp. | reverse complement strand
CGCAACGAGAAGCGCATGCTGCAGGAGGCGGTGGACGCGGTGTTCGACAACGGCCGCCACGGCCGCGCCGTCACGGGCCCCGGCAACCGCCCGCTCAAGTCGCTCTCCGAGATCCTGAAGGGCAAGACGGGTCGCTTCCGCCAGAACCTGCTCGGCAAGCGCGTGGACTACTCCGGTCGTTCCGTGATCGTCGTCGGGCCTGAACTGAAGTTCCCGCAGTGCGGCATTCCGAAGGAAATGGCTCTCCGGCTCTTCGAGCCTTTCATCATCCGCCGCCTGAAGGAACTTGGCATCTGCCACACGGTTCGCACGGCGCGAAAGATGATCGAACGCCATGACGAGCAGGTGTGGGACATCCTCGAAGAGGTGACGAAGGACAAGACGGTCTTCCTGAACCGCGCGCCGACGCTCCACCGTCTGTCGATTCAAGCGTTCGAGCCGGTGCTCGTCGAAGGCAAGGCGATTCGCCTGCACCCGATGGTCTGCACGCCGTTCAACGCCGACTTCGACGGCGACCAGATGGCCGTGCACGTGCCGCTCTCGATCGAGGCTCAGATGGAGTCGAAGCTCATGATGCTCGCATCGACTTCGATCTTCTCGCCGGCCTCCGGCAAGTCGGTCATGACTCCGACGCAGGATGTCTGCCTCGGTCTCTACTTCCTCACGGTTCCCTCCCAGCAGGACAAGCTCGCGGGCAAGATCGCCGGCAAGACGGACTGCTCGACCGAGCATCTTCCGCTCTTCAACGACATCGCCGACGTCGAACTCGGAATCGCCGAGGGTGCAATCAGCTACCATACGCGCATTCGCCTGCGCAATCCCGACTACGGCACGACGGGGCGTCCGCACGGCGTCACGGATCGCCGCACGATCGAGACGACGGCCGGTCGCGTGATTTTCAACAACGTGTGGCCGAAGGAGATGGGCTTCTGGAACGACAAGTGCTCGAAGTCCACGATTGGCAATCTGATTCTCGACTGCCACAAGGTTGCGGGTCACGACGTCACCGTCGCGGCGATTGACAAGCTGAAGGCGCTGGGCTACAAGTTCGCCACGGTCTCCGGTGCGTCCATGGGCCTGAAGGACATGATTCGCCCGGCCGACAAGGATGCGGAGATTGCGAAGGCGCGTGCCGAGGCCGAGAAGGTTCAGCAGCAGTTCCAGCAGGGCATCATCACGGACGGCGAGCGTCACAACAAGATCGTTGACATCTGGTCGGCGACGACCGAGAAGGTCGGCGACGACCTTTACAAGACGATCGACCGCAACGTCTCGCCCGAATGCAAGAACCCGACCGAGCTCAACCCGGTCTACATGTTCGTCGACTCGAAGGCTCGTGGCTCGAAACTCCAGATCCGTCAGCTCGCCGGCATGCGCGGCCTGATGGCGAACCCGTCCGGCGACATCATCGAACGCCCGATTACCGCGTCCTTCCGCGAAGGTCTCTCGGTGCTCGAATACTTCATTTCGTCCCACGGCGCCCGCAAGGGTCTCGCGGATACGGCTCTGAAGACGGCGGACGCGGGCTATCTGACCCGCAAGCTCGTCGACGTTTCGCAGGATGTCATCATCACGCAGGAAGACTGCAACACGGTGAACGGCATCGAGGTCGAGGCCATCGTCGAGGGCGACGAAGTCAAGGTTTCGCTCGGCGACCGCGTACTCGGCCGCACGGCGCTTTACGAGATTCGCGACCCGAAGACGAACGACGTCATCGTTCCGGCGAACGAGATCATCGACGAAGACGCCTGCGCTCGCATCAACAAGTGCGGTCTTGAGAAGATCTGGATTCGTTCGGGCCTGACCTGCGATTCCGAGCACGGCATGTGTGCGAAGTGCTACGGCCGCGACCTTTCAACCGGCAGGCAGGTCGAGATCGGCACGGCGGTCGGCATCATCGCCGCGCAGTCCATCGGCGAACCCGGCACCCAGCTCACGATGCGCACGTTCCACATCGGCGGCACGGCCTCGGCGACGGCGAAGGTTCCGGAAATCGTCCTCAAGAACGACGGTATCGCCCGCCTCATTGACGTGCGCATGGTGCGCAACGACGAGGGGCAGGAAGTCGTCCTCAACAAGAACGGCACGCTGGAAATCGAGTCGAAGAACGGCAACAAGCTCGACACCTATCAGTTGCAGATGGGTTCGGTGCTGTTCGTCGAGAACGGCGCGGCGGTCAAGAAGGGTCAGAAGGTTGCGACGTGGGATCCCCACTCCGTGCCTGTCCTTTCGGAGGCCGCCGGTACGGTTCAGTTCGTTGACTTCGAGGAAGACGTCAGCGTCAAGACCGAAACCGACCGCGCCAGCGGTGCAAAGACGCTCGTCGTGCTTGACACGCGTGAATCGAACCTGCATCCGCGCATCGAGATTCGCGGCGCGGGCAAGGACGGCAAGGCGAACATCCTGCTCGACTCGCACGACATTCCGACCGGCGCCATTGTCATGGTGCGCGACGGCATGAAGGCGACCCCCGGCATGCTGCTTGCGAAGACACCGCGTGAGGCCGCGAAGACCCGCGACATCACGGGCGGTCTGCCGCGCGTGGCGGAACTCTTCGAGGCTCGCCAGCCCAAGGACGCGGCGGAAATCGCGAAGATCGAGGGCGTGATTGACTTCGGCGACAACGTGCGCGGCAAGCGGTGCGTGAAGGTCGTCGACAGCGTCACCGGCCTTGTCGAGGAACACCTCATTCCGATGGGCAAGCAGATCGTCGTCTTCAAGGGCGACAGGGTCAAGAAGGGTCAGCAGTTGACCGAAGGCCCGGTGATTCCGCAGGAAATCCTCGAGGTTTCCGGTCCGCAGGAACTTGAGAAGTATCTCGTCAACGAAGTGCAGCAGGTCTACCGTCTGCAGGGCGTCGAGATCAACGACAAGCACATTGAGATCATCGTCCGCCAGATGCTTCGCAAGGTCCGCATCACGAACCCCGGCGACACCGACTTCCTGTGGGGCGAGCAGGTCACGCGGCAGACGTTCCTTCGTGTCAACGAGGAAATGATGAACGAAGGCCGCCGTCCGGCAGAGGCTCAGCCCGCGTTGCTCGGCATCACGAAGGCTGCTCTCGAGACGGATTCCTTCATCTCGGCGGCCTCCTTCCAGGATACGACGCGTGTTCTCACCGAGGCGGCCACGATGGGGCGCGTCGATGAGCTGCGCGGCTTCAAGGAGAACGTCATCCTTGGTCACCTCATCCCCGGCGGCACGGGCTTCCCGCTTCACCGCTACCTCAAGCTTGTCCCGCTGTGCGAGACCATTTCCGATGACGAGATGGATAAACTCCGCGAAGAACAGCGCAAGCACCACGAGGAACTCTACGGAATCCCGACTTCGGGCGTTCCGGGCGAGGAAGAGGATGACGAGGAAGACGATCTTCAGATGCCGCTCGTCGTCGATACGGGCGATGTCTCGGCGGATAGCCCCGACGTGCAGACGGCGGATGAACTGGTTCAGTCTTCCGATGGCGGCACGACGGATGACCTCCTCGGTTAAAGACCGGCGAGAAACTGAAACGAACGCGGACGGGGCATCCCCCTGTCCGCGTTCGTTTTTGATGCTTTTGGGTTTCTGGAAAGACGGCAGACTGGCTGAGTTGCCCTGCTGATTCAAACCGACGTGGCTAATCCATTTGGAATCGCTCTTGCCAAGGGTTGCCAAGGGTGGAACGGCGCGGTTCGCTGCCGTGTTGGCGCTGTCGTAGCGCAATTCGGCAGTTTTTTGGTATAATATTAGACAAGTGCCGCGAATGCGGTGTCCGGAGAAGCCCGACATGGTGTCGGGTGCCGAAGGTGTAAGTTCGCGAAAAGGGTCGCGGGCAATCTCTCAGGCAAAAGGACGGAAAGGTAGTAAAAGTACTCATGTTGGCGACGGCGACGTGGCTGGATCGATTCACGGACTACGTGAATCTTGTGGACGACAAGGTTTGGGGGACTTCATTTGAAGTCGGGGGTTTTCCTGTTCCTCTCCTTATCATACTGATTCTCTTCGGGGGAATCTTCCTGACAATCAGACTGGGCGGAATGCAATTCGTCCAATTGCCGCGTGCGCTCAAGTACATGTTCAAGAACGAGAAGGTTGAGCACGGCGCGAAGGGCGAGGTGACGAGTTTCGGCGCGCTCTGCACGGCGCTTTCGGCGACAATCGGCACGGGCAACATCGTGGGCGTGGCGACGGCGTACGTGGCGGGCGGCCCCGGTGCGCTGTTCTGGATGTGGGTTGCCGCGCTCTTCGGCATGGCGACGAAATACGCCGAGGGCTTGCTCGCGGTGAAATACCGCGACCACGACCCCGAGACGGGGCACGTTCTCGGCGGGCCGTTCTACTACATCGAGCGCGGCATGGGCAAGCGATGGAAGTGGCTCGCCTGCATCTTCGCGTTCTTCGGGTGCTGCGTCGGCCTCTTCGGCATCGGCACGTTCTCGCAGGTGAACTCGATCTGCGGTTCGTTCAACGCATTCTTCAAGAGTTATGTCGATACGGCGGATGTGTATAACTGCACAATCCTCGGCAACTCCTATTCCTACGCGACCATCGGCGGGTCGATCGTGCTGGCGGTCATCGTCGGGCTGGTGATTATCGGCGGGCTTAAGCGCATCGCGAAGGTGAGCGAGAAGGTGATTCCGTTCATGGTCGTGCTCTACGTCGTGTTCGCCCTCCTGCTGGTGTTCAGCAACGTCGAGAAGATTCCTGCCGCAATCGTGACGATTGTGAAGGGTGCGTTCGGCGTGCAGGCGGTCGCGGGCGGCATGCTCGGCGCAATCATCGTGGCGATGCAGAAGGGCATCGCGCGCGGCATCTTCTCGAACGAGGCGGGACTCGGCTCCGCGCCAATCGCGGCGGCGGCGGCGCAGACGAAGGAGTGCGTGCGTCAGGGTCTCGTCTCCATGACCGGCACGTTCCTCGACACGATCATCGTCTGCTCGATGACGGGGCTTGCGCTGACCATGACGAGCCAGCCCGTTTCGGCGGAATCGTTCAAGGGCGTTTCCGAACTCTACTGCGCGAGCGCCGCGACGGGGGCGGAGGCGACGATGAAGGCGTTCGCCGTGGGCATTCCGTTCCTCCCGGCGGTCGTCACGGACGCGCTCGTGATGATTTCGCTCGTTCTCTTCGGCTTCACGACGATTCTCGGCTGGGACTATTATTCGGAACGTTGCCTCGAATACCTGACGAACGGGCGGATGGGCCCCGTGTTCGTCTACCGCTGGCTCTACATCCTCGCCGTGTTCATCGGGCCTTACATGACGATTTCCGCCGTCTGGGGCATTGCGGACATCTTCAACGGACTGATGGCCGTGCCGAATATGATTGCCCTGATTGCCCTCTCGGGCGTCGTCGTGGCGGAAACGCGGAGTTACTTCAAGCGTCTCAAGGACGGCGAAATCACCGAGTGACCAATGGGTGGGACGAAGTTTGAGAAGTTGAATCTGCTTGTCGCGTCCGGGTTCGGGCTGGGGCTTGTCGCCCCGTTCGCGCCCGGGACGTTCGGCAGCCTGCCGGGTGTTGCGCTCGCCTATGCGCTTGCGTTCCTCCCGGCGTGGGCGCAGATACCGCTCTGCCTTCTGCTCACCCTCGCGGCGATTCCGATCTGCGATCGTGCCGAAAAGACCCTCGGCATCAAGGACGACGGGCGGATTACGGCGGACGAATGGATGCTTTACCCGATTTCGTTCGTCGGCATTCCGCTTCTTTCGCTCCCGTGGTGGTCGATGCTGGTGTTCTTTTGCGTCGTCCGTGCGATGGACATCGTCAAGCCGCCGCCGGCGCGGCAGTTGCAGTCCATCCCCGGCGGGCGCGGCATTGTGATTGACGACTTTCTCGCCAATCTCTACTCGCTGGCGGTCAACTGGCTGCTGGTCTGGCTTGTCTTTTAACCAAACGAAAGGAATAAGCAAATGAATCGAATCATCCTCAACGAAACCGCCTATCACGGTGCGGGCGCGATTGCGGCAATCGTCACCGAACTCGCGGCGCGGGGACTGAAGAAGCCGATTGTCTTCTCGGATTCCGACCTCATCAAGTTCGGCGTGACGAAGAAGGTGACTTCGCTTCTCGACAAGGCGAAGGTCGCGTATGCGGTTTATTCCGAAATCAAGCCGAACCCGACCATCCAGAACGTGAAGGACGGCGTGAAGGCGTTCAGGAAGGCGAAGGCTGATTCGATCATTGCCATTGGCGGCGGCAGTTCGATGGATACGGCGAAGGCGGTCGGCATCATCATGGCGAACCCGAAGTTCGCGGACGTACGCTCGCTCGAGGGGTGCGCGGCGACGACGAAGCCGTCGAAGCCGATTCTCGCCGTCCCGACGACGGCCGGCACGGCGGCGGAAGTGACGATCAACTACGTCATCACCGACGTCGAGAAGCACCGCAAGTTCGTCTGCGTCGATCCGCACGACATCCCCGTCGTCGCCTTCGTCGATCCCGAGATGATGGCGTCGATGCCGAAGGGACTGACGGCGTTCACGGGCATGGACGCGCTGACCCACGCGATCGAGGGCTACATCACCAAGGCGGCGTGTCCGATGACGGACTTCATGCACCTCGAGGCGATTCGCCTGATTTCACTTCACCTGCGCGACGCGGTGGCGAACAAGCCGTCCGGTCGCGAGGGCATGGCGCTCGGCCAGTATGTCGCGGGCATGGGCTTCTCGAACGTGGGGCTTGGCATCGACCATTCGATGGCGCACGGCCTTTCGGCCCTCTACGACATGCCGCACGGCAAGGCGTGTGCGATTCTGCTGCCGACGGCGATGAAGTTCAACGCCCCGAAGACGGGCAGCAAGTATCGTGCGATTGCAACGGCGATGGGCGTGAAGGGCGTGGAGAAGATGTCGCTCACCGAAGCCCGCAAGGCCGCCATCGCGGCGGTTGAGAAACTGTCGAAGGACGTTGGAATTCCGACGAACCTGAAGGGCGTGCTGAAGAAGGAAGACGTGAAGTTCCTCGCCGAATCGGCGTATGCCGATGCGTGCCGCCCCGGCAATCCCCGCGACTGCTCGGTGAAGGATATTGAGAAACTCTACCTCTCCCTCGCGTAAGGCAATATGATTATCGACGTTCATTCGCACAATTTCCCCCGGATTGTGGCGGCGCGAGCCATTGCGCAGATGAGCCGTGCGACGGAGGGAGTGCTCTGGCCCGTTGGGGACGGGACGCTCGAGAACCAGCTCGACAGCATGGAACTCGCCGGGGTGGACAGGGCGGTGATGTGCCCGATTGCCACGAAGCCCGCCCAGTTCAACGTGATTCTCCGCACGGCTCTGCAGATTGCAAGCGGCGAACTCGGCGAACGCGCCCGGCGGCGGATCATTCCGTTCGCGTCCGTTCATCCGAAGGACCCCGAACTGATTTCGCACCTGCGCGCCATCGCCGCCGCCGGGATTCGCGGCGTCAAGTTCCATCCCTACTATCAGGACTTCTCGCTCGCCGATCCCGCCGTGTGGCCGATGTTCCGTTCGGTTGCCGACCTCGGGCTTGTCGTGGAATGCCACGCCGGACTCGACCTCGGCTATCCCGACCGGGCGGATGCGTGCGGACCCGCCGAAATCGCGACGCTCCTCCGCAACGTGAAGGGGCTGAAGTTCATCGCGGCGCATCTCGGCGGCTGTGCGGGCTATCCCGCGCACGCGACGGACGAACTGCTGGAGCTCGGCTGCTACATCGACACGTCCGCCCTCCACCGCGACTGGCACCGCGACGAGGAGGTTCGCCTCCTGCGCGGCTGGCCGACGGATCGCATCCTCTTCGCCACGGACTTCCCGTGGGTGAACTATGCGGAAGCCGT
>CAVFWY010000090.1:0-7815 GCA_963626175.1 Gemmiger sp. | reverse complement strand
ACCGAGACGATGCCGATGAGGACGGAAATCACCGCCACCACCATCATCAGTTCAAGGAGGGTAAAGGCCTTCTTCTTCATCGGTTATTCCTCCTGTCCCTTCGCCCAGCTGCGAAGGTCGTCCTTCGTGCCGAACTTGCCGTCGCGCCCCGCGCACCAGACGATGGCGCTCGCCCGCACCTTTACGGCCCCATAGCCCTCGGGACTGGCATCGACGATGCCGTCCTGGTCTTTGTCAATCGCGAAGCGCAGGCGGTGATCCTGAATCGTGCCGCCGGTCGGCACCTTGGTGCTGAGGGCGACCGTACCCCGCGCCGCGAGCCGCTTCACGACATCCTGCGCCCACGGCGAGACGATGCCACACTGGTCAAGCCCATACAACTGGTAGCGCGTCGTACCCTGGTCGTCCGTCGTCGTCTTGTAGGAAAGCGACATCGCGCCGCGCCGCGCCAGCGCCGCACCCGCCTCCGGCGTCATCTCGCCGTTCCCGCTCGAGCCCTCGCTCAGGATCGTGCGCGGCCACGCGCCCTCCTTCTGGAGAACGGCAGTCAGCGCGGTCGCCACCTCGTGGACGAGTTCCTGCGCCTTCGCATCCTGCGCCTTCGCCACGACGCTCTTGAACCCGACGAGCGACGCCGCCGCCAGCGTGGCGACAATCCCGATGACGACCAGCATTTCGACTAGTGTAAAGGCTTTCTTCATATCAGTTGCTCATTTGGACGATGTCATCCGCCACCCAGTTCATGATTGCGGTCTTGTACTTGCTCAGCGTGGAATCGCCATTGATTTCCTCGGCGGAAACCCACGGCGGGAAGGTCTTCCCGTTCGGCCCCGCGCTCCACAGGCGATAACTCTGGTAGGGAGCCGGCGAATAGTAGTAGAAGTCGTGCCCCCAGCCGTCTTTGCAGGTGATGCCATCGAGCGCATACAACTGGGAGTACCCGCTGCTCGTCCCGCCCTGGCTGTTCCCCGCGGAATAGAGGACGGGATTGGGGTTGTTCACGCTCACGTTGCACCCCACGCTGACGGAATCCGTCGCCGCCAGGTTGACACCGTAGATCTTCAGCGAGTTCCGTTCGCAGGTCAACTGCCCCTCGAGGTTCGCCATCCACCGCGCCGTCACCGACTGGGAGGGAAGAAGTTCGACCTTCCACCGATCCGAGTCCTTTGCGCCGCTGTCGGACACCTTGACCAGCTTGTTCAGTTCGCTCCAGCTGCTGTAGGGCGTGCCGTCGTCGAACTTGCACGGCAGTTCGTTGTTGTTGCACCACTGGGCGAAATTGCTGTAAATCGTGGATTTGTCATGCCCCATCATCACGAGAAAGCGCGGCAGAAGGTAACTCATCAGCCCGAACTCAAAGACCTGAACCTCCGTCCAGTCCGCTTCGCCCTGTTTGCCACTGAGCGAAGTCGGCTCGTTGAGCGCGTCGAAGAGATAGGCGAGGTCGGCATTCTTCCCGTAATCGCTATCCGGCTCATTGTTGTGGAGTTCGGTGAGGGCTTCGGAGACGGTCTTCACGTAATCCCGCATGTCGCTCGCGTAGGGATACTTCATGGCGACGGGCTGGCTGCGGCAGGCGGCCTCCACCTGCTTCCACATCTCGTCCGTTGACCTGAAACTGCTGACCGGGTTGCTATCCACCTGCTGAATGCCGCGCCTGTTCACCTCATAGTAGAAGTTGCGGCTGCCGTGCAGTTTCACGGGGGGATAGCTCCCGAACGCGGCGTAGTAGCCCGAGATGCAGTTCTCGAGCCGCTGCATGCGCGAAATCGTCAGGTTTCTCGCCTCCGCGCTGCTGCCCAGCCCCGCGAGGCGGAAGACAATCGTCATCAGCGTCACGATGACGACCGTGACGATCAGCATCTCGACGAGCGTGAAGGCCTTGCGCATCAGGCGACG
This sequence comes from Gemmiger sp., assembly GCA_963626175.1. Taxonomy (GTDB): domain Bacteria; phylum Verrucomicrobiota; class Kiritimatiellia; order RFP12; family UBA1067; genus UBA1067. Next base: position 5,916 of record CAVFWY010000090.1, on the reverse strand, counting down.
CCTCCCGAAACCGAGGAAATGATCTTGATCATCGGCAGGAACATGGCAATGACGATCGTGCCGACCACGACGGCGAGGACAATGATGAGCGCGGGCTCGATCGCGGCGGTCATGCCCGCGACGGCGTTGTCGACCTCGTCGTCGTAGGTGTTCGCGATGCGCGTGAGCATGTCGGCGAGCGCACCCGTCTCCTCGCCGACCTCCACCATCGAGGTCACCATCGGCGGGAACACGGGACACTGCGAGAGCGGCTGGGTCATGCCCTCGCCCTCCTTCACCGCGTCATGCACGTTCTGAAGGGCCTTCGAGACGACGCGGTTGCCCGTCGTGTCGCGCACGATCACGAGCGACTGCAGGATCGGGACGCCCGAGGCGAGAAGCGTGCCGAGCGTGCGCGTCACGCGCGAAACCGCCGTGCGCTGCACGAGCGTCCCCGTGACGGGCATCTTGAGCGAGCAGACGTCGAAGAAGTAAGCCCCCTTCTCCGTGCGACCGATGATTTTCTTGATGACCCAGAGCGCGAAGACGAACGCGGCGATCTGCAGACCGTTGTGCTGGACGAACTCCGAGGCCTGCATCACGTATTCCGTAATCGCCGGGAGGGACGCGCCGCCGAGCATGTCGTTGAAGACCTGCTTGAACTTCGGAATCACCGCCACGAGAAGGAACGCCGTGATGCCGATTGCCGCGACGAGCACGACAATCGGGTAGATCATCGCGCCCTTCACCTTGTTCTTGATTCGCTCGGACTTCTCGGCGAACTCGGCGAGACGGCCGAGCACGACTTCCAGCACGCCGCCCGCCTCGCCGGCCTTCACCATGTTCACGTAGAGGTTGTCGAAGATCTTCGGATACTGCGTGAGCGACTCGGAGAACGTGCCGCCCGCCGCGATGTTGTCGGCGATGCCCGTCAGGGCCTCGTTCATCTGCGGGTCCTTCATCTGGCGCTTCAGCACCTCGAGGCCGCGCATGAGCGGCAGCCCCGCGTTCACCAGCGTCGCCAGCTGGCGCGTGAACTGCGTGAGGACTTTCGTCTTCACGCGCCCGCGCATCCACGACGGCATCGTGATCTTGATTTCCTTGTTGAGCGCACCGCCCTTCTTCGCCTTCGGCGCGGCCGCCTTCTTCGCATTCTTCGCCGCCGCCTTCGGCGCGGCAGCCGCCGGCGCGGCGGACTTCACCTCGCCGAGCGCGGTCGGGAAAAGCCCCTGCGCACGAACCGCCGCGATCGCGGAAGCGCGGTCGCCGGCCTCAACCTGCCCGCGGGTTTCGTTGCCCGCGGAGTCCTTCGCAATGTACTGGAATGTCGCCATCTACGATATCCTCTAATCAAGTGTTGTGCGCATTATACCACAACATCGACCGCCCGCGCAAGGGGTCGAGGGGCGCTCCGGCGGCTTGGGGTGGCTTGGTCGGGTGTCGCCCGATCCGTCGCTGCGCGGCCTCGTACCGCCTTTCGCGCGTAGACAAGGAACTTCGTTCAGTCAGCCCTGCCTCGACAAGGTCTGTGGTTGCGGACATCGCCTCTCCTACGGCGGCGAGCCGCTCCGCTCCTCTCGTGCAACCCCCGCCCTCACCGCCTACGCTTAAGGAACTAGTCGACCGTCACACAAGCAATGCCCAGCGGAGGGACAAAGGGGAGTGGGGTGTCGCTTGCGGCGGCAGACAAATACAAATAGGCGGGGGTGAGGAGCGGGAGGGGCGGGCGAGCGTTGAGCGGAGTGAGACGGGCGGACGCGTTGTCAGGCACAAGACGACAAAGAAAGAGAAAGTCGGGAACCGCAAACCAACCTGACGCCAATTGCGCGCGGCCGACACCCCCCTTGCGGCGGAACGGAAGGTGTGGTAGAATATGCGGCTATCAGGCCGGGTTGGCACAGTGGCGACTGCGCCTCATTTGTAATGAGGAATTACCAGGGGTTCGAGTCCCTTACCCGGCTCCATAAAAAGCAAGACAAAACAACACGAAACGAAGGGGGAACATCGGTGATGAGGTTCGAAAGTTGCATTTTCGGCGCGGCGCTTGCCGTGCTGCTGGGTGGTTGCCGCGAAACGGCGGTTGAGATTGGCGGCGTCCGCCCGTCGCTCGCCTACTATAATAAGGAAGGCGAATGCGGGACGGGTGCGCTCGTGCCGTGGGGCGGCAGTCTCTGGCTCGTCACCTACGGCCCGCACTGCCCGGTCGGCAGTTCCGACAAACTCTATCAGGTCACGGAAGACTTCCGGCTGATTGAGCGTCCCGAGTCCGTGGGCGGAACGCCCGCCGACCGCCTGATTCACCGCGAATCGGGTCAGGCCCTCATCGGCACCTACCTCATCGGGGAGGACGGGAGCGTGCGGACGGTGCCGATTGCCGCGATGCCGGGGCGTCTGACGGGCGCGGCGCGGCACTTGACCGACCCCGCGAACAAGATTTACGTGACGGACATGGAGGAAGCCCTCTACGAACTCGACGTCCACACGCTCGCCACGCGGACGCTGATTCGCGACGGACACAATGCGAAGGCGTTCGCGCAGTATTTCGAGAAGGTCGGGGCGCAGCCGCCCGCCGGGTGGGACGAGGCGGAGGATTCCGACCTCTTCGGCTACCACGGCAAGGGCACGTGCAGCGGGTTCGGGAAGGTGTTCTACGCCAACAACGGCATCTTCAACAAGGAAGCGATGGTTGAGCCGCGCACCCCGTCCGGCGCGCTCGCGAGCTGGGAGCCGGGCGAGAAGCAGTGGCATCTCATCCGCACGAACCAGTTCACCGAAGTGACGACCCGCGACGGCGTCTACGGCAACGAACACCCCGACACGAACGTCATCTGGGCGATGGGCTGGGACGCGAAGAGCGTGATCCTGACGATGACGGCGGACGGCACGACGTGGACGGACTACCGCCTGCCGAAGGCCTCGCACTCCTACGACGGGGCGCACGGCTGGAACACCGAATGGCCGCGCATCCGCGAAATCGGCGAGGGCGACGACTTCCTCGCGACGATGCACGGCACGTTCTGGCGCTTCCCCGCGACGTTCGCGCCGGGGAACGCGAGGGGGATTCGTCCGCGCTCGACCTACCTGAAGATCATCGGCGACTTCTGCCGCTGGGGCGACCGCGTCGTCTTCGGCTGTGACGATTCCGCCGCGAACGAGTTCCTGAACAAGCGTCGGGCGAAGGGTGCGCTGCAGGGTCCCGAGCGCAGCCAGTCCAACCTCTGGTTCGTGAAGCCGGGCGACCTGGACGGATTCGGTCCCGCGACGGGCACGGCGTTCGTCTTCAACCGCGAGGCGGTGAAGAAGGGTGACGTTTCCGCACCCTACCTCTGCGCGGGCTACGACATGAAGTGGCTCTGGCTGACGGGCGGGGCGTATGACGTCGAGATCGACGCGGACGGTTCGGGCAAGTGGACGAAGGTTCGCGAGGTTTCCGCGGCGGGGACGGATCTCTCGGATCTCGCGGGCGAATGGCTGCGGCTCGTCGCCAGGGAGGATGCGGCGGAGGCTTCCGCCGTGCTCGTCTACCGCAACGCGGACGAACGGACGAAGGCGGCGGCGGATGCGTTCGCGGCGCTTCGCACGATTCCGCTGAACAAGGATGAGGAGGCGCTCCTGCACGTCAACGCGACCGTCCCCGGGAAACTGGCCGTCGCGTCGGAAAGCGCCGCGTATGCGCTGGACGAGACGCTTGCGCTCGCGCCCGCCTCGGAAGAAGTCGGCACGGCGGTTCGGGCGGCGGCTCCGCTCGCGGCGGACGTGCTGGCGTTCGACGCGGGGTCGGTTCTCTACGTGGACGACGGCGGCAATCGGTGGCGGCTGCCTTACGGCAAGGAAGGCTTCAAGGACGGCGGCGGGCGCGTCTGCCGCGAAGTCTGCACGGAGCGCGACCACTTCAACGCGGGCGGCATCTACTACGAACTCCCGGCGGAGAACGCGCACGGCTTCGCGGGCGTGCGCCCGGTGACGACGCACAACGCGCCGATCTACGATTACGCGAGCTGGCGCGGACTGTTCGTCGTGTCCGTTCCGGGCGCGCTCAAGGTGATGGCGATCGACGACATGTGGAAGGTCGGCAAGGCGGTCGGGTGCGGTGGACCCTGGTGCGAAACGGCGGTGAAGGCGGGCGAACCCTCCGACCCCTACCTCATGAACGGATTCGACAGGAAGTCCCTCACGCTCTGCGCCGACGCACCCTGCACGGTGACGCTCGAAATCGACATCGACGGCTGGGGCACCTGGGTGAAGGCAGACTCGTTCAAACTCGCCGCCGGAACCTGCTTCCGCAAGGACTTCCCCCGCGCCTTCGGCGGCTACTGGGCGCGGCTCACGAGCGACGCGGACGCGACCGTCTCGGCGCTCTTTGACTACGAATGAGGAATGACGGATTGAAACAACCGAATGAAAAGAGGATTGCCGCGCTCGTGCGCGAACTTCTCGTCGAACTGGGCGAAGACCCGGCGCGGGACGGACTGAAGAAGACGCCCGCGCGCGTGGCGAAGTCCCTCGCGTTCCTGACGCGGGGCTACCGCCAGAACCTGAAGGAGGTCGTGAACAACGCCCGCTTCGCGAGCGGCACGAACCACATGGTGATTCTGAAGGACATCGAGATGTATTCGCTGTGCGAGCACCACATGCTGCCGTTCTACGGCTCGTGCTCCATCGGCTACATCTCGCAGGGCAAGGTGCTCGGCGTCTCGAAACTCGCCCGCATCGTGGACATGTTCGCGCGGCGGCTTCAGATCCAGGAACGCATGACCGAGGAGATCGCCGAGGCGGTGATGCGCGAATCGGGCGCGGAGGGCGTTGGCGTCGTCATTCGAGCGAAGCACCTCTGCATGATGATGCGCGGCGTGGAGAAGCGCAACAGCGAGATGACGACCTCCGCCGTGCTCGGCTCCTTCAGAACGGATGAAAAGGTTCGGCAGGAGTTCCTGTCGCTGATTTGACGAGAGAATAGATGATGAAAAGACTTCTGACCATTCAGGACATTTCGTGCGTCGGGCAATGCTCGACGACGGTTGCACTGCCGCTCGTCTCCGCCTGCGGGGTCGAGTGCGCGATTCTGCCGAGCGCGGTGCTCTCGAACCACACGGGCGGCTTCAAGAGCTGGACTTTCGCCGACCTCACGCCCGAACTGACGAACGTCGAGCGCAAGTGGAACGAACTCGGCATCAGGTTCGACGCCTTCTACACGGGCTACGTGTGCGAGAGCCAGATCGACCCGATTCTCTCCATCATGGCGAGTTGCGCGAATCCCGACGCCCTTCGCATCGTCGATCCCGCAATGGCCGACAACGGCAAGCTCTACGCGGGTTTCGCGGCGGACTTCCCCTCGAAGATGGCGCGGCTCTGCAAGGGGGCGGACTACATTCTCCCCAACCTGACCGAAGCGGCGTTCCTCGTGGGCGAAACCCCGAAGTTGAGCGGCTACACGAAGGCGGAAATCGAAACGTTGATTGCGAAACTCCACGCGCTCGGCGCGAAGAACGTCGTCCTCACGGGCGTTTCGTTCGATCCCGCCGCGCTCGGCACGGCGGTGAGCGATGGCGCAACGGTCGCCTACGACTTCAACCCGCGCCTCGACCGCATGAGCCACGGCACGGGGGACGTCTTCGCGTCCGTCTTCGCGGGTGCGCTGCTGCGCGGCAAAACCGCGCTCGAATCGGCCGCCCTCGCGGCGGACGTCGTCTGCGCGTCCATTGAGGCCACCGAACCCGACCACTGGTACGGCGTGAGTTTCGAACGCGCCATACCGATGCTCGCCTCCTCCTTCTAAACCCCCGTTCCTTTGGGTCTTGGGTCAACAAAAAGCGCAGACACGACGTGTCTGCGCAACTGTTAACCACAAATCAGGCGCGGCTCATTCCGCAATGGCGAGACCGCCGCCGAGCGCCTTGTAGAGGGCGATGAGCGACTGCGTAATCTGTCCACGCGAGA
>CAVFWY010000089.1:6492-7823 GCA_963626175.1 Gemmiger sp. | reverse complement strand
ATGCTGCGGGCGGCGTTCCACACGCTGGGGACGCAGAAGGGCGTGAAGACGGCGAGTTCCTGCTTCCTGCTCGACCTCAAGAACCCCACGCCGTCGGGCGACAGCGTGCTGGCGTTCGGCGACTGCGCCGTCATACCCAATCCGACGGCGGAGCAGCTCGTGGATATCGGCCTTGCCACGGCGCAGACCTATCGCGAACTGACGGGGTGCGAACCGCGCGTCGCCTACCTGAGTTTCTCGACGAAGGGGAGCGCGGCGGGCGAACTCGTCGAGAAGGTTCAGAAGGCCGTCGAACTCGCGAAGCCGCGTTTCGCCGAGAAGGGCATCCCCATGGACGGCGAACTGCAGTTCGACGCGGCGATCGCCCCCGCTGTCGGCCGTTTGAAGAATCCCGACGGCACGATTCAGGGCAATGCGAACGTCTTCATCTTCCCCGACCTTCAGGCGGGCAACATCGGTTACAAGATCGCTCAGCGTCTCGGCGGCGCGACGGCAATCGGTCCGAATCTCCAGGGACTCGCGAAGGCGATGAACGACCTCTCGCGGGGGTGCTACGCCGAGGACATCGTCGGCACGATTTGCGTCACCCTCCTTCAGAGTACGACGAAATAAGAAAAGCGAATGACGGCAAACGAACAGATCAGGCGGGCGCAGGAAGTCTTCGACGTTGAAATCGAGGGACTTCGGCGGACACGCGACTCCATCGGGAAGAGTTTCACCGATGCGGTCGAACTGATGCTGAAGGTCGTCTCGAACGAGGGCGTCGTCGTCGTCACGGGGGTGGGCAAGAATCTGCACATCGCCGAGAAGATGAGCGCGATCTTCGCCTCGACGGGCACGCGCTCGATCGTGCTGAATCCCGTCCAGGCGATGCATGGCGACCTTGGTATGGTTTCGCCGCGCGATTTGCTGCTGGCCCTTTCGTTCAGCGGCGAGTCGGACGAGGTCATCCGCCTCATACCGGCGATTCGCCGGCACGGGCTGAAGGTCGTCTCGCTGACGGGCAATCCCGCTTCGACGCTGGCGAAGATGAGCGACGTCCACGTGGAGATTCCGTGCGGGCGCGAGGCGTGTCCGTTCGGCATGGCCCCCACGAATTCGACGACGGCGACGATGGCGATGGGCGACGCGCTCGCGATGGTGATGATCGACGCGCAGAAGTTCCCGATTGAGAACTACGCGATGAACCACCCGGCGGGCGCGATTGGCCGTGCGCTCGTCATGAAGGTGCCGGACGTGATGCGCACGGGCGAGCGGCTCGCGCGCGTCGCGCCGACGGCGACGGTGATGGAAGCCCTGCTCGCCATGACGAAGGCGCAGTCCGGCTCGGC
>CAVFWY010000089.1:0-6173 GCA_963626175.1 Gemmiger sp. | reverse complement strand
CTCCTGACAACAGTTCTCTCGGTGACCGTGGCGGTTGCCGCGCCGACGCGGAAGTCCGCGCGCAATGCGAAGGCGGACGTCTCGGCGGAAGAAGCGCCGGTTTCGGGCGTCGATGCGAAGATTACGATTGACCAGTTCCCGAAGACGGGACGCGCCTCGACGCTGATGGCCCCCTCCCTCTCCGGCGCGACGATCATCGGCCAGTGCTTCACGAAGCCGCGCAAGTGGATCGTGCTCGAGTCGAAATACACGACCTACGCCCGCTGGCAGGATCAGCTGACCTTCACCTGGCACGTGCTGCTCGAGACGAAGAGCGCGACGGAGAAGGACAAGACGGACAAGCTTCCGCCCTATTCGTATTTCTCGACGTCCGTCACCTACGCGAACATTCCGAAGGGTTCGCACGCGGCGAGCGTCTGTCTGCATCCCTCCTATCTCGAGCGGTACGGCGAGCCGAAGGCGATTGGTCTCGTGATTGCGAACAAGGATGGCACGGTTCTGGCGGGCGACTGCGAGAGCGAGATCAAGGGCATCCCGACCCATCCGAAGACGCTTGACCAGGCGTTCTGGAACAACAACGACATCATGAACGCCACGACGCAGGGCGGCGAGCCGATGATCGAGCGCCGTCAGGGGTTGCAGGATCGCTCGAAGACGATTTGGTCGCTTGTGAACCCGAATGACTACGAAATGGTGGTGCAGTAATGGCTAAAAAGTTCTTGGCACTTGACATCGGGGCGGCGACTGTCGCTCTCGCCGAATACGAGGCGGGCTCGGGGGGCGGGCTTACGCTGATGCGCTACGGCTGTGCGCCGCTGGCGGCTTCGCTCGATTCGGGCGATGCGCAGACGATTCTCGTCCCGGCACTGATGGAATGTGCGCGGACGGCGGGCATCAAGCCCGGTCCCGTGGCGATTTCCGTCTCGGGACAGATGGCGTTCTATCGCTTTGCCGCGATTCCCAATGCCGGTGGCGAGGAGAAGTTCGAGCAGCTCGTCCGTTATGAAATCGAGCAGAACGTGCCGTTCCCGATTGACGAGATGGTGAGCGACCGTCAGGTGCTTGGCGAGACGGAGGGCGGCGACAAATCCGTGATGATTGTCTCGGCCAAGATTGACCAGATTGAACCGATTACGACGGCCGTTGCGTCGGCGGGCTTCCGTCCCGAACTCGTGGATGTCGCGCCCATCGCGCTGACGAACGCGCTGAAGCTCGTCCGCCCGGACGATTCCGCCTGTGTCGTGCTGCTGGACATCGGGGCGAAGACGACGTCGCTCGTGATTGTCGAGGGCGACAAGGTCTACAACCGGTCGATTCCGATCGCGGGCAACAACATCACGCGCGAGATTGCGCAGACGCTCGGCTGTTCTCCGGAGGAGGCCGAGGTCATCAAGCGCGAGCGGGCGTATGTCGCCGCCGGCGGCGTGGCGGAGGACGAAGACCCGACGGTCGACCGCGTCTCGAAGGTCTGCCGCGCCGTGATGACGCGCCTTCAGGCCGAGATTTCGCGCAGCATCAACTTCTACCGTTCGCAGCAGGGCGGTTCCGCCCCGGTTCGCCTCTACCTGACGGGCGGCACGGCGCTTCTGCCGCGACTAGACGAGTTCTTTGCGGAGAACCTCCGCCTCGAGGTCGAGTTCTTCAATCCGTTCGAGGCGATTGGCGTCGCGCCTTCAATCGATGCCGAGGCGTTCGGGTCGGACGGTGCGCTTCTCGCCGCGACGGCGGGCGTTGCGCTCCATCTTTCCGGCGCGGCGCGGTTCGCCATCAATCTTCTGCCGCCCGCGATTGTCGCCGAGCGCGCCGAGAAGGCGAAGATTCCCGTCGTCGCCGGCGCGGGCGTCGTGCTGGTCGTCGCCCTCGTGCTGGGTCTCCTCGGCGTTCGGCACGCCTCGGAAGTGACGGAGTCCGTCTACGAGCGCGTGGACGGAAAGGTTCAGTCGCTACGCAGTTTCGACAGCAAGGTCAAGACCGTCACGACGGCGATCGAGAAGTCATCCGACGAGGCGGAGAACTATCGGAAGCTGCTCTCGGCCCGTTCGTCCGTCGCGCTTCGTCTGAACGCGGTCTCAAAGGCGCTTGCGCCGGGGATGTGGATTGAAAAGTGGGAGTCCGGGCGCATCACCGTCCGCGGCTGGAAGGACTGCCTGCAGGAGTTCGAGAAGAAACAGGGCGGCACGCAGGCAATCGCCTCCGAACTCGTCGCCAACCGTCTGAAGAACTCCCCGTTCGTTGACTCGGAAAGCGTCAAGATTTCCGGCATGAAGACGATTGGCAAGAGTATCGAGCAATTCACAGTGGAGTTGAAGTTCAAATGAGCAAGCCGAAGATTGTCCTGGCCGCCGTTGGCGGAGTGATTGCGCTGGTATCCCTGGCGCTCGGTATCCTGATTTGGAGCGAGGCGTCGGGTCGGGCGGAGAAGTCCGACGATCTGAACGCCGCGACGTCTTCCGCCAACACCCTGATGGCGAAGCCGGTCTATCCCGGTCCGAAGGGCGTGAAGGCGCTGGAGTCGAATCGTGTGGAATACGCGGCGTGGAGCGCTTCCGCGCGTGAACTCGCCGCGCAGGGCGACCGTTCGTTCGAGAAGACGACAGCACCCGCGTTCAAGTCGTTTCTCGTCGAGGACGCGCACCGTCTCGCCGAACTGCCGGGCGGCGTTGAAGGCAAGCTCGTCAAGCCGGGCTTTGCCTTCGGTTTCAGTTCGTATATCACCGAGGACAAGATGCCCGCCGACGCCGACCTTGCGAATCTTCAGCGCGAATGGTATGACATCTCGACGGTCGTCAAGGCGCTCGCCGTGACGGGTGTCGTCGAGATCGCGGACGTCGTGCGGCAGACGAAGGCCCCCGTGCCGGAAGAGCAGGACGCCGCCGCCGCGCGCAAGGCGAAGAAGCGTCGGAATGCGAAGGCCGAGGAAGAGGCCGCCGCGAAGGCCCCGCTCGTGTCGACCTTCACCGTCGTCTTCCGCGCAAAGCCGCAGGGGCTCGTGAATGCCGTCAACGCCATCGTCTCCTCCGACCGCTTCATCGTGGTTGACGAGATGAGTTTCGCCCGCGAGGAGGACGAACTCGCGAATCTGCTGAGCGGCGAGACGAAGAAGGAAAACGCGCCGTCGCGCCGTTCGTCGCGGCGAAGAAACAGGTTCGCCGAATCGGAGGCCGAAGACGACGAACAGCCGAAGGGACTCGTCGCGGGCGGAATCGTCACCGATCCGGCGCGGGCTTCGCTTCTGAAGGTCTCGATGACGTTCTCCGTCTATGACTTCCGCACGCGGCAAGAAACAAGTTCGGATGAGAAAGGGAAGGGAGAAGGGAAATGAAGTCAAGGAACGGTAATTTCTTTGTTGCCCACTACGAGTGGATTGCCGTCGGCGTCGCCGTCCTCGCGCTCGTTGCGGCGATTGTCTACTTTGCAAGCGAATTCGGCGTTGAGCCGGATGCGGCGGCGGCGGATGCCGTTCAACGGCTGGACATCCGAAATCGCGACGGCAAGGGCGTGACGCCCGTCGAGTTGCGGGAATACAATCTCGCGGCGGGGTTCGTCCGCGATCCCGCCAAGGCGCTAGTCCGTGAAATCAAGGGAACGGAGGCGAGTTTCCTCGCGGCGGAAAAGCGCGTCGCCTGCCGCTTCTGCCTCGAGCCGATTCCGTTTGGCGCGAAGACCTGCTGGGACTGCAAGAAGGAGCAGCCCGAGGAGAAGGTCGTTGCGCTGGATTCGGACGGCGACGGCATGCCGGATGACTGGGAGAAGCGTTTCGGGCTGAACCCCGACGACGCGGGCGATGCGAATCTCGACAGGGACGGCGACGGCTTCACCAACCTTGAGGAGTATCAGGCGGGGACTGACCCGACGAATGCGAAGAGTCATCCCGACTACCTCGACTCGCTGAAGATCGAGTTGCCGCTGAAGGAGACGTGCCTGCCGTTCTACTTCCGCACGGCGATGAAAACGCCGAACGGCATGCGCCTTGAGTTCTTCGATCCGAAGCGGAAGAGCGACTATGGCACGCCGGGCTACCGCTATTCGGTGATGGAGGGTGCGGACATCGGCGACACGGGTTATGTCGCGAAGAAATACGAGCACAAGATCAAGAAGCAGAAGATCAGCGGCGGCGGCGCCGGCATGGAAAAGTCGGTGGATGTCTCAAGCGTTCTGCTTGTGCGCAAGTCTGACAAGAAGGAGATCGTCCTTCAGAAGGACGAGCAGCGCAAGCCGGTGGACGTGCAGGCGAAACTCGTCTTCACGCGCAACACGCGGGTCGAGGAGTTCTCGGTCGTGCCCGGCGATACGATTTCCCTCTATGGCGAGAAATACGCCGTCAGGGCGATTCGCGGCAAGGGGAAGGGTGCGTCGGTTACGCTCGAGCAAGTCGAGGGCGGCAAGTCCCGCACACTCGAAGCACTTGAACCGTGAGCGGAATTAGGTTATAATACACAACTGAAAATCTAAGGAATAGGTTTCGATATGACGAACTTGAAAGTTTTGACAGCAATCGGTGCGACCGTGGCTCTCGTGGCCGTCGGTTCGTCTGCGTTCGCGCAGGATGACCTTGACGACCTTCTGAAGGATCTCGAGAGTGACGTGACGGCCGAACAGGCCGAAGCCCCGGAGTCCGCCGCGGCAACACCCGGCGCCGCCGAATCGCCCGCGCCCGCGCCGGCGGCCGAACCTGTCGAGAAGGCGAACGCCGAAGACGTCGCCGCACCGGAAGCTGCCGAAGAACCGAAGGCCGAGGAATCCGTCGTCGAAGCGGAAGAGCCGGAAGAGGATGCGGCGTTGGAGGAACTCGAAGAGCCGAAGTCCGAGAAGCCGGCGGCGAGCGCGGCGGATGCCGAGTTGCTGGCGGATATCAGCGCGATGGAGCAGTTGCGTCGCAAGGCGTTCGATTCCCAAGCGCGTCGCGAGGTTGCCGAGGCGCGGCAGTGCATGGAAGCGGATGAATACGTGGATGCCGAGAAGCACTACCGCCTGGCGTATCGTCTGCTGAACGACCGCCCGGGTTCGGCGAAACTCCGCCGCGAATGCGAACAGGGAATGGCGGAGGCCCTTTACCGTGCGGCGCTTCTGGAAGAGAAGACGGGTCGCCGCGCCCGCGCAATCGAACTGATCGAACAGGCGATTGACATGCGTCACCCGAAGGCGCGCCGTCAGCTCGAGGCGTGGCTGAAGGAGGGCGACCCCTCGGCGCAGAAAACGGACATGTCGGAAATCACGCATCGGCACAACGAGCAGGACTATAAGGATGCGCGGACGAAAGTCCATTCTCACCTGCGTCGTGCGCGGCAGTTGCTCTCGACCCGCGAAATCGACCGGGCGCTCGACGAGTGCGAACTCGTCCTCGTGAGCGACCCGTATAATCAGGAGGCAATCCGTCTGCGCAATGCGATTCAGAAAAAGCGTCAGACGATTCTGAAGCAGGAGTTCGACTCGACGCGCGATGGCTACATTGCGGATGTCACGAAGGCGTGGCGGCCCGTTTACGCCCCCAATGCGCGGCAGATCGACGACGTTGCCAGCACGACCGTCAAGAAGAGCCTCGGTGACGATCCGGAGCGTTCGCTCGAGCAGAGCATCGTCCAGCGGATGCGCGAGATGCGCCTTCCGACGATTTCCTTCAAGCCGCCGGCGACGATCATCGACGCGGTGGAATACTTCCGCGGCGCGTCGAAGGACTTCGACCGTCCCGACCTTCCGCTTGACCAGCGCGGCTTCAACTTCGTCCTGAAGACGCCCAACACCCTTCACGCGAAGGTCGCCGAAGCGGCGGTGGATGATTCGGGCTTCGGTTCGGATGTCGATGACAGTTCGCAGTCCGGCCAGACGGGCGTTCCCGTGATCCCGATGATTACCGCGAGCAACATCACGTTCTATGACGCGCTGAAACTCGTCTGCGAGTCGGTGGAATACAAGTTCAAGGTGCAGGGCCCGATTGTGATGGTCATGCCGAAGAACATGTCCACGGACGAAATGGTCACGCGCAGCTATCCCGTCGTCGCGGCCTTCCTCGAGCGTATCGGCAGTGCGACCTCCGACATCAAGGAACTGAAGACGTCGAGCAGCTTCGGCAGCAGTTCCTCCCGGAGCGATGAGGGCGAGGAAAACCAGGAGCGCGACTGGAAGGAGTTCTTCTCCCTGATGGGCGTTCAGTGGCCGGAGGGCAGTTCGATCCT
>CAVFWY010000088.1:0-7879 GCA_963626175.1 Gemmiger sp. | reverse complement strand
GCACGCTCGGCTGCCCGACCGACGCCTGGCCCGCCCTCGCCGAATCCTGGCTCGAGCAGTTCAAATAAGACGGGCAAATAAGTGCCCGCCGTCATTCCCACTCGATGGTGGCGGGCGGCTTGGACGAGATGTCGTAGACGACGCGGTTGATGCCGCGCACCTCGTTGATGATGCGGTTCGACATCGTTGCGAGCGTCTCGTAGGGCAGGTGCGTCCAGTCCGCCGTCATCGCGTCAATCGAGTTGACCGAGCGGATGGCGCAGGTGTATTCGTAAGTGCGCTGGTCGCCCATCACGCCGACGGACTTCACCGGCAGAAGCACCGCGAAGGTCTGCCAGATCGTCTTGTAGTCGGGGAGTTTCTTCACTTCCTCCTGTACGCGCAGGTCAGCCTGCTGGAGAAGCTTCACCTTCTCCTCGGTCACTTCACCGAGGATGCGGACGCCGAGACCGGGTCCGGGGAACGGCTGGCGGTCGAGGAGTTCCGAGTCCATCCCCAGCACCCGCCCGACGGCGCGAACCTCGTCCTTGAAGAGGTCGCGGAGCGGCTCGACGAGTTCGAACTTGAGGTCGGGGGGCAGTCCGCCCACGTTGTGGTGGCTCTTGATCGTCTGCGACGGGCCTTTCAGGGCGTGGGAACTCTCGATGACGTCGGGGTAGATCGTGCCCTGACCGAGGAACTTGCAGTTCTTATACTTGCGGGCGCAGTCGGCGAAGACGTTGATGAACTCGCGACCGATGATCTTGCGCTTCTGCTCGGGGTCGGAAACGCCCTTCAGCGCGGCGTAGAAGTGCTGCGCGGCGTGGGCGACGTAGAGGTCGAGTCCGAGTTTCGCATGGAACATCTCCTCGACCTGCTTGTCCTCGTTGTAGCGGAGAAGTCCGTTATCGACGAAAATGCAGTGGAGGCGCGGCCCGATCGCCCGATGCAGGAGCACCGCGACGACGGACGAATCGACGCCGCCCGAAAGGCCGAGCACGACCTCCTCGTCCCCGACCTGCGCCTTGATCTTCTCCACCGTCTCGTCAATCCAACTCGAGAGCTTCCAGTCCGCCCTGCAGCCGCAGACCTTGAAGAGGAAGTTGCCGAGGATCTGGTTGCCGTGCTGGGTGTGCACGACTTCGGGGTGGAACTGGATGGCGTAGAACTTGCGCTTCTCGTCGCGAATCGCCGCGTAGGGACAGTTCGCGCTCGTCGCCGAGACCTGGAAGCCCGCCGGGATGGAAGCGACGCGGTCGCCGTGGCTCATCCAGACGACGAACTTCTCGGGAAGACCCGCGAAAAGCACGTTGTCGGGGGTCGTCGTCATCTCGGTCTTGCCGTATTCGCGGGATTCGCCGGGGGCGACCGAGCCGCCGAGCCGCTGGCTCATGAGCTGCATTCCGTAGCACACGCCCAGCACGGGAATGCCGAGGTTGAAGATCTCCGGGTCGATTCCCGGCGCACCCTCCTCGAAGACGCTGTTCGGTCCGCCCGAAAGGATGATGCCGGACGGGGGATTCTCGCGCAGTTTCGCCGCCGTCGTATCGAAGCGGATGATTTCGGAATAGACCTGCTGTTCGCGGATTCGCCGCGCAATCAGCTGGGTGTATTGGGAACCGTAGTCAAGAATCGCAATCCACTGTCTGCTCATAATCGTCGTAATTTCCTTAAGAATGGGTGTTGAATGGTTAAATGTCAGTAACTGAGCCGCGTCGGCACGCCCGAAGCCGCCATCACGCGCTTGATCTCCGTAATCGTGTAGTCGCCGCCGTGAATCATCCCGGCGACAATCGCCGCGTCCGCATGCCCCTCATTGAACGCCGCCACGAGGTGCTCTGGCTTGCCCGCGCCGCCGGACGCGACGACGGGAACGCCCACCGCGTCCGCAATGAGCCGCGTAATCGTCAGCTCGAACCCCGCCCGCGTGCCGTCCGCATCCACCGAGTTGACGACGATTTCGCCCGCACCGAGGTCGGCGGCGCGCTTCGCCCACTCCACCGCGTCCATGCCCGTGAACTCGCGGAAGCCCCGCGTCGTAATCTCGTAGCCGCTCGGACACTTCTCGCTCCGCACGGGGTCCATTCCCAGCACCACGCATTGCCGCCCGAACGCCTTCGCCCCTTCCGCGATAATCTGCGGATTGCGCACCGCAAGCGAATTCACCGAAATTTTCTCCGCACCCGCCAGGATGACGCGCTCCATGTCGGCGACGCACGAAATGCCGCCCCCGACCGCGAACGGAATGCGCACGGCCTTCGCCACCGCCTCGACCATCCCGATGTCAATCGGCCGCCGCTCGGCGGAAGCCGTGATGTCGTAGACCACGAGCTCGTCCGCGCCGCCTTCGGAATAGGCGACTGCCATCTCGACCGGATCGCCCAGATCGACGTTATTCTTGAACTTCACGCCCTTCGTCACGCGCCCCTGGCGCACGTCGAGGCACGGTATCACCCGCTTCGTCAGCATGTGAGGAACTCCTTCAGCAGGGCGAGCCCCGCCTTCCCCGACTTCTCGGGATGGAACTGATACGCCACGAGATTGCCCTTCTTCACCGCACTCGTGAACTCAACGCCCGCGTATTCCGTCGTTCCCACGGTGTATTCGCCCTTTTCGACATAATAGGAATGGACGAAATAGTAGTCCGTCTTGCCGTTCACCTGATTCCAGCCGATTTCGGGGACCTTGAAGCCCGGCGCGTCGGGAAACCGCCTCACCCTGCCGGGCAGGATGCCGAGCAAGTCCACGCCGCCATCTTCCTCGGAATGCTCGAAGAGAATCTGCATGCCGAGGCAGATGCCGAGAAAGGGCCGCCCCGAAGACGCCGCCTCGCGAACCGCCGCGTCCAGCCCGAGGGCGCGCAAGTTCGACATCGCGCTTTTCGCCGCGCCCACGCCGGGGAACACGACGCGCTCTGCCGCGCGAATCTCGTCCGCCGACCGCGTGACGACCGCCTTCGCGCCGAGAACGGCGAAAGCGTTCTTCACGCTCGTCAGGTTGCCCGCTCCATAATCTACAATCGCCGTCATATCTTAACCTTTGCCCGCATATTATACCAAAAAGGCGGTTTCGGTTGCGCCGCGATTCACAATTCGCCTACAATGGGTTAGTCGGAGGGTCGGTTGCTCAAGCCGTTTGCAAACTGTACCGCTACTTCGCTGTTTGTGGTTCTTGACTTTCTTTCCTCTGTTGTCTTTGTGCCTGACAACGTGCGGCACGGCGGGCGGCAACCTCGCTGACCCCGCCCGCTCCTCACCCCCGTCCTTTCTTGTCAATGGAGGATAATCATTCCATTCTTCAACTTCATCTTCAACTTCAACTGGATGTTTGCGTCTGCCGCTGGGCATTGCCTGTGTGGCGGTCTACCAGTTCTTCAGGCGAAGGCGGTGAGGGCGGGGGTTGCACGAAAGGAGCGGAGCGGCTCGCCGCCGTAGGAGAGGCGATGTCTGCAACCACCGACCTGGTCGAGGCAGGGCTGACTGAACGAAGTTCCTTGTCTACGTGCGGAAGGCGGTACGAGGCCGCGCAGCGACGGATCGGGCGACACCCGACCAAGCCGCCGTAGCGACCAGGATTGGTTTTCCTGCCGCGCACCCATTACGTCGCGCAAATGACTCCCGACAACATGGCCCGCAAATATGGTATAATATCGCCATGAAAATGAGCAATTCAGGTCGCGAAGGCGGCTACAACTGCGTGGTCTGCATCAAGCAGGTACCCGATACGAAGAAGGTGACGGGCGAGGCCATGAAGGCCGATGGCACGATCAACCGTGCGGCATTGCCCGCAATTTTCAACCCTGAAGACCGCAACGCCCTCGAGGCGGCTCTTCGCGTGAAGGAAACCTACGGCGGAACCGTGACGGCGATTGCGATGGGGCTTCCCGCCGCGTGCGCGATCCTCCGCGAGGCCCTGATGTGCGGCGCGGACAAGGCGTATCTCGTGACCGACCGCAAGGCGGCCGGGTCCGACACGCTGGCGACGAGCTACATCCTCTCCCAGGCCGTGAAGAAGTTCAACCCCGACCTCGTCTTCTGCGGGCGTCAGGCGATTGACGGCGACACCGCCCAGGTGGGTCCGCAGATTGCCGAGAAACTCGATTTCGCCGCGATTACCTACCTCGAGGGGCTTGAGCTCGACGGGGACTGCGCGATCGCGACGCGCGACATCGGCACGGGCATCGAGAAAGACCGCGTGAAACTGCCCGCGCTCTTCACCGTGACCGAGAAGTTCGGCGAACTGCGTCCGTTCGACGTGAAGCGCGTGATGAAGTACAAGAAGGCGAAGGCGGCCGTCGAGAACGGCGGCACGGCGCCCGAGGGCGACCTCGCGATCGGTCAGCTTTCGTGCGACGACATCGGCGCGGAGGCCGACCGCTGCGGTTTCGCGGGAAGTCCGACGAGCGTGAACAAGATCGTGTCGGTCGTTCTCGCGGGCGGCGATTACAAGGAATATTCCGCCGATGACGCGGGGGTCAACGCGCTGGTGGGCGAACTCATCGCCGACCACACCATTGGATAAGGAGTGGAGTTTATGGATAGAGCACAAGGTGAAGTCTGGGTATTTGCCGAACAGGAAGACGGCAAGCTGAGCGACGTTCCGCGCGAACTGCTCGGGAAGGGGCGCGAACTCGCCGACAAGCTGGGCGTGAAGCTCGCGGCGGTTCTGCTGGGCAACGGGGTCGAAGGCCTCGCCGCGCAGCTGTTCGAGGCGGGGGCGGACAAGGTGCATCTCGTCGAAGACCCGAAGCTCGCGGTCTTCCGCGGCAAGGCGTATCGCCACGCATTCGTGGAACTCATCAAGGAATGTTCGCCGCAGATCGTCATCTTCGGCGCGACCCACATGGGCCGCGACCTCGCGCCGGCCGTCGCCTCCGCGCTTCGCTGCGGACTGACGGCCGACTGCACCGACCTGCAGATCGGCGACTACGAGGACCGCAAGACGAAGGAGACCTTCCACAACGTCCTCCAGCAGATTCGTCCGGCGTTCGGCGGCAACATCATTGCCACGATCGTGAACGCCCGCCACTGGCCGCAGATGGCGACCGTGCGCGAGGGCGTGATGAAGCCCCTCGACCCGAAGCCGGGCGCGACGGGCGAAGTCGTCCGCCACGATTCGCATCTCGCGGGCGTCGAAATCCCCGTTGAGGTGCTCGACATCGTGCGCCGCCATTCGTCCGTCAACCTGAAGGGTTCGCGCATCATCGTCGCGGGCGGCGCGGGCGTCGGCTCGAAGGAGAACTTCAAGCTCCTCCACGACCTCGCGGACGCGCTGGGCGGGGCCGTCGGCGGCAGCCGTGCGGCGGTCGACCTCGGCTATTGCGAGCACGAGCGCCAGATCGGGCAGACCGGCGTCACCGTTCGCCCCGCGCTCTTCATCAGCTGCGGCATTTCGGGTGCGGTTCAGCACCTCGCGGGCATGCAGGATTCGGCGAAGATCATCGCCATCAACACCGACAAGGACGCGCCGATCTTCAAGGTCGCGCACTACGGCATCGTCGGCGACCTGAACGTCGTCATTCCGAAAATGATCAAGGCCATCAAGGGAAAGGCCCAGTAAGATGAGTAATTTCTACAAGGACAATGCGGACATCGCCGCGACGATTGACGCGCTCGACCTGAGCGAAGTCGCCGAACTCTTCGAAGAGGGCTTCCGCTTCACGAAGGACTACGATTTCGCCCCCGTCGATTCGGCGGACGCAATCGACAACTACAAGCGCGCGCTTGACGTGTGCGGCGACGTGGCGGGCAACCGCATCGCGGCGACCGCCGAGGAGACCGACAAGGTCGGCAACGTCCTCAACGAGGACGGCAGCGTGACCTACGCGCCGGGCATCGACCTCGCCATCAGGCTCTACGGCAAGACGGGCATTCTCGGCGTGACGATCCCCTACTACCTGGGCGGACTCAACATGCCCTGCACGATCCTCACCGCCGCGAACGACATCGTCTCCCGCGCGGATGCGTCGCTGATGAACATGTTCGGCCTTCAGGGCATCGCCGAGACGATCAACATGTTCGCCTCCGAGGACATCAAGAAGCAGTATATTCCGAAACTCGTTTCGGGCGAGTATACGGGCGCGATGGTGCTCACCGAGCCGGACGCCGGCTCCGACCTGCAGAGCGTCAAGACGATGGCCTACCAGGACGAGAACGGCAACTGGTTCGTGAACGGCGTGAAGCGCTTCATCACGAACGGCTGCGGCGACGTGCTTCTCGTGCTGGCCCGCACCGAGCCGGAGTTCTCCGACGGACGCGGACTGAGCTGTCTGCTCGTCGAGAAGTGTCCGCAGGTGAAGGTTCGCCGCCTTGAGCACAAGCTCGGCATCAACGGCTCGCCGACCTGCGAACTCGTCTTCAACAACGCCCCGGCGAAGCTGATCGGCCAGCGCAAGCGCGGACTGATCACCTACGTGATGGCGCTCATGAACGGTGCGCGCGTCGGCATTTCCGCGCAGGGCACGGGCATTGGCGAGGCCGCCTACCGCGCGGCACGCGACTACGCCGCGAGCCGCCGCCAGTTCGGTCAGACGATCGACTGCTTCCCGGCGCTCCGCGAACTCCTCTCCGACATGTCCGTCGACCTGCAGGCGGCCCGTGCGCTCGCCTACTATTCGTCGAAGTGCGTGGATATGGAGACGGGTCTGACGCGCAAGTTCGAGGGTCTGAAGGGTTCGCCCGAAGCCCCGGCGGTGCGCACGCGCATGAAGCGCTATTCCGCCTTCAACAAGATGCTCACGCCGATGGCGAAGTATTACGCCTCCGAGATGTCCATGCGCGTCTCGAACGGCGCGGTCGCCGTGCTCGGCGGTTCGGGCTACATGAAGGACTACCCCGTCGAGCGGTATCTGCGCGATGCGCGAATCACCACGATTTACGAAGGAACTTCGCAACTTCAGGTGATTGCCGCGATTGCCGGCGTGATGGGCGGACTCGTGAAGGACGTCGTCGCCGACATTCTCGAGGGCGTCGACCTCGGCGAACAGCTCAAGGGCAAACTCGCCGAAGTCGAGAAACTCAACGGCGAACTCGAAGCGGCGGTTCAGTATGTCCACGGTCACTCCGACGGCAAGGCCTACCACGACCTCCACGCCCGCAAGCTCGTGGACGCGGCGATTGCCGTGATTGTCGCGGCGCTTCTCATCCGCTTCGCGGCGAAACTGCCCGAAAGCGCGAAGGAAGTCGCGCTCGACTACTGGATGGCGACGCGCTTCCCGACGGTTCGTGCGGAACTCGAGAAGGCGACGAGCGGCTACACCGCCCCCGTCGGACTCTTCGAGAAGCTCGCGCCGGCGGTTTCGCTCGCCGACTGAGCGTGAAGGCAAGCGCAAAAAGAGAGCGGACGGGAGAATTTCCGTCCGCTTCCTTTTTCACGCCTTACGCCATTCGCGGGGTTCTTCCTATTCCTTCTCGCGTGCCGCGAGCTGTAGAAGGTCGTCCTGACTCGGTATGTTGCTGTAGAAATTGTAATTCAGCACCCAGCAGGACGGATGGCGGCGGATGATGCGCTCAAGGTCGCGGGCGCACCGCTGGGTCGTGCCCCAGATGTCCCGCGCCTCGCCCGGCGAAATCACGTCCACCACCTCGCAACGGTAGTGTCCGTTCTTCAGCGGACGCGACCACGCGACGGCAATCGGCACTTTCGCCTTTGCCGCGAAGAACGCCGGCGCGGCGGAAACGGGAATGGGCTTGCCGAAGAAGCGAATCCACATGCCTCCCTTCTCCGGATCGACCGACTGATCGACGAGCAGTCCGAGGGACTTGCCTTCCTTGATTCCTTTCATCAGCGGGCGGAACGCCCCGTCTGCCGCGATGATTTCCTGTCCGATCGACTTCCGCGCCCTCATCAGCATCCGCGTCATGCCGTTCGTGCCGATCTTCTTCGCGACGGACATCATGGA
>CAVFWY010000087.1:0-7890 GCA_963626175.1 Gemmiger sp. | reverse complement strand
CGGCTCTGGAACCTGAAGGAGAACGGCGGCCCCGTCACGCTCCACCGCATCGTCCTCGTCTTCCACGGCGGCGACGTCGCGCTCTGCGAAGAGGTGTAAGGCGTATCCACTCAATTTCGCCCCTTGTCGATTGTCGAGTGATGCCCCTTCAGCCGCACGGAACGCCATAATCGTGGTATAATATGCGCACGTATGGATGAAGGTGTTGGAATCGTTGAACTGAAGAAAATGGAACTGAACCTGCCGGAAGGCGGGTTCAGGCTTTCGTACGGCGGCGTTCTCAAGAAGATAGAGGTTGCCTATGAGGAGTGCGGTGCCCTCCTCGCGGCGGATAACGCCGTCTTCATCTGCCACGCCCTGACGGGCGATTCGCACGTGGCGGGGATTCGCCCGGGCGAGGAGAAGCCGAGCGGCTGGTGGGAGGGGATGGTCGGTCCTGGTCGTGCCATTGACACCAACCGCTTTCACGTGATTTGTGCGAACGTGCTCGGCGGGTGCAGCGGCACGACGGGCCCGATGTCCGTCAACCCCGACACGGGCAAGCCCTACGGTTCGACCTTCCCCCAATATGCGTTCGCGGATGCGGTGGACGTCTACCGGATGCTTCTGCGGCAATTGGGCGTGAAGAAGCTCGCCGCGCTCATCGGCGGCAGTTACGGCGGCATCATGGTGATGGACTGGATGACGCGCTGGCCGGACGAGATGGAGAAGGCGTGCCTGATTGCGACTTCCGCCTCGTTGAACACGCAGGCGATCGCCTTCAGTGTGGTGAGCCGCAACTCGATTACGGACGACCCGAACTGGAAGGGCGGCGACTACTACCTTGAGGGCGACGGCAAGGGTCCGAAGGCGGGGCTGGCGGCGGCGCGACAGCTCGCGCACATCACCTACCTTTCCCGCGAACTCCTGCAGAAGAAGTTCGCGCGTCGGCTGCAGGAGAACTTCGTGAATGCGCCCGAGGCGGAACGCCGCGAGCGCGACCGTCTCTTCAAGACCTACTTTCAGATCGAGAGTTATCTCGACTACCAGGCGATGAAGTTCGTGCGCCGCTTCGACGCGAACAGTTACCTGCACATCACGCGCTCGATGGATCTCTACGACCCCTGCGACCGCTGGGGGACGCTTGACGCGGCGTGTGCGCGGGTGAAGGCGAAGTGCCTCATCGTCTCCTATCAGGGCGACATCCTCTTCACGGAGTGGCAGAGTCGGGAGATAACGGCCTCACTCCTGAAGAACGGCAAGGACGTGTCGTATTGCCACCTTGAGAGCGGCACGGGTCACGACTCCTTCCTGACGGACATCGACGACCTTTCGAAACTCGTGGGCGGCTTTCTTGGCGGACGCGAGCCGAAGGTGATGAAATGGCAGGAACGCCTCTATGCCAACGTCGAGCGCATGGTGCGGCCGAACGCCCGCGTCATCGACGTCGGCTGCGGCGACGGAACGCTGCTGAACGTGTTGCGCAAGAAGAAGAACACGAAGGGCGATGGCATCGAGATTGACGTGGAGCGATTCGAGGAGGCTCTTGCGGACGGCAACAACCTCTATTGGGAGGACGCGGACGAGGGCATTGCCGTCGTGCCGGACGGTCACTACGACATTGCCATCATCTCGGATACGCTTCAGGAGGTGAAGAACCCCCGCGGACTCCTTCACGAGGCTCTGCGCATCGCCGACGAGGCGATCGTCACCTTCCCGAACTTCGCCGCGTATCGCATCCGCCTGACGCTGGGCCTGACGGGCCGTCTGCCCGTCTCGAAGCAACTGCCGTTCCAGTGGTACGACACGCCGAACATCCACTGCATCACCTTGAAGGACTTTCGTGCGCTCTGCGAGGCGGAGGGCATCGAGATTCGCGAAGTCCGCGCCGAATCGCGGCACTTGTTCGGCAAGATTCTGCTGGCGCTCGGCTTCAAGAACCTCGGGGCTTCGCGAATCATCGCCCGCATCGCCCGAAAGGCGTGAGACCACCCGATCTTTCGCGTTCATAGGGGGTGAGTCGGCCGACCGGGACCTTTTCAGGCCCGGTCGCCGGGAAGAGCGGAATTGTGGTATACTATGCGTCATAAACATTACGAAAGGCCTGTTTCATCAAGGAGGACTACCCATGAACAAGACACGCAAGGTGACAATCGTCGGCGCGGGCAATGTCGGGGCGAGTTTCGCCTATGCCCTCATGCAGTCGGGCGATGCGGAGGAAATCGTCCTGATGGACGCATCGGAAAAGTTCGCGAGGGGACAGGTTCTCGATCTATCGCAGGGCAAGGCCTTCGTGCCGGAGGTGGACATTCACGTCGGGACTGACGCGGACTACGCCGATTCCGACCTCATCGTCATCACGGCGGGCGCCAAGCAGACCCCCGGCGAGACGCGCATCGACCTTCTGCGGCGCAATGCGGGCATCATCTCCGACATCGTGCGCAAGGTCGCCGCGTCCGGATCGAAGGGCGTGATGCTGCTTGTGTCGAATCCCGTGGACATCCTGACGAAAATCGCGGCGGACGTGTCGGGCTGGCCACGGGAGCGCGTCATCGGTTCGGGCACGGTGCTTGACACGGCGCGGTTTCGCCACGCGCTCGCCGCGTGCGCCGGCATTGATGCGCGGAACGTGCACGGTTACATTCTCGGCGAACACGGAGACAGCGAATTCGCCGCGTGGTCGCTCACGACGATTGCGGGGCAGTCGCCCCTCTCGTTCTGCACCGCGTGTCCGAACTGCGAGAAGGGGGATTCGCCCGGCGTGATCCAGCGGAACATCCTCCAGCGAGTGCGCGATTCCGCCTATGAGATCATTGCGGACAAGGGATCGACCTACTACGCCGTCGGTCTTGCGGTCTGCCGCATCGCGAAGGCCATTTTGCGCGACGAGCACGCCGTGATGCCCGTTTCCGTCGAATTGCGCGGCGAATACGGACTGGAGGGTGTCGCGCTCTCCGTGCCCTGCGTCGTCGGGCGCGGCGGCGTTCGGCGCATTCTCGGTGCGAAACTCGCGGAAGACGAGCAGAACGCGCTCGCCGCCTCCGGCGAACGACTCCGTTCGGCTCTCGCGGAAGTCGGACTTTCGAGAAGTCGGCGGAGTGATGTCCGGTAAGACTCTTTGACGACACAATACCGTGCAATACCGCACGGAACGGAATTCTGCCCCAAACTTCACGGCGGATATGATACAATATGTGGCAATGGCAACGACGACATCACTTGCGAACCTCATCCTGAAGTCCGCCGGAATCTACTCCGGCGAACAGCTTTCGCGCATCGCTGAGAACAGGGCGGCGAATCCCGGCATGGGGCTTGCCGAGGCGGCTGT
The DNA here is from genome assembly GCA_963626175.1 of Gemmiger sp. Taxonomy (GTDB): domain Bacteria; phylum Verrucomicrobiota; class Kiritimatiellia; order RFP12; family UBA1067; genus UBA1067. The sequence goes on along the minus strand of CAVFWY010000087.1, from coordinate 4,583 downwards.
GAAGTTCGGCGGCGTGAAGGAGCCGGAGTTCCTCGCGGCAATCGGGAAGGTGCTTGACCTGGAGGTCGTCGACATCGAGAAGCGTCCGCCGAACCCGAATGCGCTGACGCGCCTCCCCGCATCCGCCGTCTATCAGTATAACGTTCTGCCATTCCAGACGGACGACACTTCGCTGACGATTGTGACGAGCGACCCGTTCGACACGACAGCGGCGGACGGGTTGCGACTGATTGTCGGGTGCGCGGTTCGCACGATGCTCGCCCCGAAGGAGGAGGTCGAGAAGGCCGTCAAGAAGTATTACGGCGTCGGTGCTGACGCAATTGAGAAGATGATCGAGGACGGTCGCTACTCGGTGGACGAAGACGCCGGGTCGATGACGAAGATCGACGTGAACGAGATGGGCGAGGAGGCCTCGATCGTCAAGTTCGTGAACCAGATCATCGCCGAAGCCGACCGCCAGGGCGCGACGGACATCCACATCGAGCCGCAGGAGACGGAACTGCGCATCCGCTACCGCATTGACGGCATGCTGCACAAGGTGGACGTTCCACCGCAACTGAACCGACTGAAGTCGGCGATCATCTCGCGCATCAAGGTGATGGCGAACCTCGACATCGCCGAGAAGCGTTTGCCGATGGACGGGCGAATCGGCATTAGAATCGGTGGACAGGACATCGACATCCGCGTTTCGACGATGCCCGCCGCCTACGGCGAATCGGTTTCGCTGCGTCTGCTTGCGAAGAGCGGCAGTTTCGTGAAGATGTGCGACCTCGGTTTCAACGACCGCGACTTCGCCGTGGTGAACAAGATCATCCACCGTCCGAACGGCATCTTCCTCGTGACGGGTCCGACGGGTTCGGGCAAGTCGACCTCGCTCTACTCGTTCCTGTCGGAGGTGAACAAGATCGACGTGCGCATCATGACGGCGGAAGACCCGATCGAGTATCACATGGCGGGCATCAACCAGGTTCAGATGCAGTCGGATATCGGCATGACGTTCGCCCGTGCGCTTCGCGCCTTCCTGCGTCAGGACCCCGACATCATCATGGTCGGCGAAATTCGCGACCGTGAAACGGCGGAAATCGCCATCAACGCCTCGCTGACGGGGCATATGGTGTTCTCGACGTTGCACACGAACGACGCGGCGGGTGCGTTCCCGCGCCTCATCGACATGGGGGTCGAGCCGTTTCTGATTGCGTCCGCCGTGGCAGGGGTGATGGGGCAGCGGCTCTGCCGTCGGCTCTGCCCGAAGTGCATGAGGGAAGTGCCGCTCGACCGCAAGTATTACACGCTCGACCGTCCGCCGGAAGGCGATGTCGTCTACGAACCGGTCGGGTGCGACGCCTGCACGCGCACGGGCTATCGGGGACGCCGCGCCCTCTTCGAGGTGCTGGAGGTTGACGAGGACATCGAAAGCGCAATCGTCCGCCGCGAGAACGCGACGCAGATTCGCAACCTGTCGCTTTCAAAGGGAATGAAGACGCTTCGCGAGGACGGATGGGCGAAGGTATTCAAGGGCGTGACGAGCGTCAAGGAGATCATGCGCGTCACGGAGGAGCAGTAGACGTGAATCAGATTGAAGAGATGAGAATCCCGCCGAACAACGTGGAGGCCGAACGCGCCGTGCTCGGCTCGATTCTGATGGATGCGGTGGGGCGCGGCGGCGACCGCGTGATGGACGTGTGCCTGACGAACGGCGTTTCGGCCGAGACGTTCTTCGATCCGCGCAACAGGACGATTTACGCGACGATGCTCGACATGAACCGCAAGTCGAAGCCGCTCGACGCGATTACGCTGATGGAGGAACTGCGCGTCGCCAAGAAGGTCGAGGCCGTCGGCGGTGCGGCCTACGTGCAGTCGCTCATCGACCAGGTTCAGACGACGGCGAACGCCGAGTATTACCTTTCCATCATCCGTGCGAAGCAACTGCGGCGGACGCTGATCGACCGTGCGATGAAGACGATCGGCAACTGTTTCGACGAGGCGAAGAACCCCGATGCGCAGGCGGTGCTCGGCGAAGCGGAGAAGGACTTCCTCGAAATCGGTCTTCGCGGCACGGCGACGATGCCGTGGTCGGAGGCGGTGCAGAACAGCTTCGACCGAATCGACCGCATGTTCAGCTCGAACGGGAAGACGCTGGAGGGGCTTTCGACGGGGCTGACGCACCTTGACGAGAAGCTGCAGGGGCTCAAGCCCGCCGAAATGATCGTCATCGCGGCGCGTCCTTCCGTTGGCAAGACCTCGCTCGCGATGAACATCGCCGAGAGTTGTGCGCTCGGGCTGGACATGAACAACGTGCCCGTGAAGACCGACGGCGGCAAGCGGCATCCCGTGATGATCTTCTCGCTTGAAATGCCGGTCGAGGCGTTGACGAAGCGAATGATCGCCGGTCGCGCCCACGTGAACACCTGGCGGCTCAACCGGGGACTCTGCCCGGCCCGCGAGAAGAAGATGCTCGTCAACAACCTGACGATTGCGGCGGGCGAACTGAAGAACGCGCCGATCTACGTGGACGACACGGCCTCGCTGGACGTGATGGATCTCCGCGCACGGGCGCGGCGGGCGAAGAAGGCGCACGGAATCGAACTGATTGTCATCGACTACCTTCAGCTCTGCGTGTGCCGCGAGGCGGCGCGGCAGGCGAGCCGGCAGATCGAAGTCTCGATGATCTCCCAGCAGATCAAGGCGATGGCGAAGGAACTCAAGATTCCCGTCATCGTGCTTTCCCAGCTCAGCCGTGCGAACGAGCAGCGGGGCGACAAGTTCGAGCGTCCGAAACTCTCGGACTTGCGCGATTCGGGCGCCATCGAACAGGATGCGGACGTCGTATTCCTCCTGCGCCGCCCGTCGCGGACGCCGACCGACCCTGACTCGAAGGACGAGAACCTGGCCATCATCGACGTGGCGAAAAACCGCAACGGCGAGACGGGCGAGGTGAGGGTGAACTTCCTGCGCGAGTTCACGCGCTTCGGCGACCGCGAGATCCCGAGGGACGACGAGTCGAACTACACGACCTCCGAACCGCCGCCGGAGCAGGGCGAGTTCGCGGAAGACCCCACGCTCTGACAGTGAAGAAAGGGACTTGAATGGATATCGAAACACACGCCGTACGCAACCTCGTTTCGCTCGTCGGCCGCCCCAACACGGGCAAGAGTGCGCTCTTCAACCGGATTGCCCGCAAGCGCGTGGCCATCGTCTTCGACCAGCCCGGCGTCACCCGCGACCGCGTCACCCGCGAGGTCGAGATTCTCGGGCGGCGCGTGATGCTCGTCGATACGGGCGGCATCGCCTTCGACAAGGGGGTGACGAACGACCCGCTCGACAGCGAGACGCGTTCGCAGGCCGAACTCGCCGTCGAGGATTCCGCCGTCTGCGTGATTGTCGTCGATGCGCGCGCGGGCATCATGCCGCTCGACACGGAGGTCATCAAGCGTGTGCGCGAGTCGGGCGTTCCGTGCGTCATCGCCGCCAACAAGTGCGATACGTCGCTGGACGACTGGCGCGCGGCGGAATTCGAGCGCTTCGGCCTTCCCGTATTCGCCATTTCGGCGGAGCACGGGCGCGGCATTGAGGATTTGCTGAAGGACATCACCGCCAAACTCGCCCCCGTGAGCGAGGAGGAGAAGTCGGCGCGTCCCCTGCGCGTCGCCATCGTGGGGCGGCCGAACGCCGGCAAGAGTTCCTACGTCAACCGCCTCCTCAATGCGCCGCGTGTGATCGTCTCGGAAATCCCCGGCACGACACGCGACGCGGTCGAAGTCCCGTTCGCCATCGGTTCGGGTCCGGAAGCGCGGCACTACATGCTCGTCGATACGGCGGGAATGAAGCCGCATACGAAGATGTCGAAGACATCGGTGGACAACTTTTCGCTCTTCCGCTCCGAGGCGGCGATCGAGGAGGCGGACGTCGTGCTGCTCGTGCTCGACCCGATGCTCGGCCCCACCATGCAGGACAAGCGCATCGCGGGGAAGATTCTGGACGCGAACCGCGCCTGCGTCATCCTCATGAACAAGTGGGATCTCGCCCAGGAGAAGGGCATGACCGAGACGAAGGCCGTCCCCGCCCTGCGGGCGATGATGCCGTTCCTCTCCTTCGCACCCGTCGTCTTCTGCTCGAACAAGTCGGGCTACAACATCCGCCGGACGGTGGACGCAATCGACACGGCGGCGGCCTCGGCCTCGATGAAACTGCCGACGGGCATGCTGAACCGCGTCATTGAGACGGCGACGAAAAAGACCCTCTCCCCGATGATCAAGGGCAAACGGCTCAAAATCTACTACGGGCTTCAGGTTTCAACGAATCCGCAGACGATTCGGCTCTTCGTGAACGACCCGAAACTCGTCACGCCCGCCTACCTCTCCTACATCGAGCGGCGAATCCGCGAACGCTTCGGGCTGGAGGGTGCACCGCTGCGCATCTTCCTCAAGGCTCGCTCCCGTAAGGAAGGCATCGCACAAAAGTAAGTTGGGCTGAAAAAAGCGGCGGAAACCCCATTGACGCGGAACCCGCAATTTTGATATACTATGCCCCACTGCTTCGGTGGGATACTCAAGCGGTCAACGAGGGCAGACTGTAAATCTGCT
>CAVFWY010000086.1:4288-7919 GCA_963626175.1 Gemmiger sp. | reverse complement strand
AACGCCGAGAACATTCAGGTTTTGGAAGGCATGGAGGCGGTGCGCAAGCGTCCCGCGATGTATATCGGCGACACGGGCGAGCGCGGGTATCACCATCTCGTCTACGAGGTGGTGGACAATTCGATTGACGAGGCTCTCGCCGGGTATTGCTCGCAGATTGACGTCGTCATCAACCCCGACGGGTCGATTTCGGTGCAGGACAACGGGCGCGGCATTCCCGTCGATATGCACCCGACCCAGCACCGTCCGGCCATCGAGGTCGTGCTGACCGTGCTCCACGCGGGCGGCAAGTTCGACGGCTCGAACTACAAGGTTTCGGGCGGGTTGCACGGCGTGGGCGTGAGTTGCGTGAACGCCCTCTCGGACTGGATGAAGGTCGAGGTGAAGCGCGGCGGAAAGATTCACCACATCGAGTTCTCCCGCGGACACGTGACGAAGCCTCTTGAGGTCGTCGGCGAATGCGGCGAGGAGACCGGCACGAAGGTGACGTTCTTCCCCGACCACACGATCTTCACCTGCCGCGCCTTCAAGTGGGAGACGCTCTGCAACCGCATGCGGGAACTCGCGTTCCTCAACAAGGGCGTGACGATTCACTTCCGCGACGACGAGGGCGACCAGCACCACGAGGAGACGTTCCACTACGACGGCGGCATCGACGAGTTCGTCGCGTATCTCAACGCGAACAAGAAGCCGCTTTCGCCCGTGATTCACTTCGAGGGCGAGCGCGAGGGGCTGACGGGCATGGTGCAGGCGGAAGTGTCGATGCAGTATACCGACTGCTACTCGACGCTCGAGCAGACCTACTGCAACAACATCCATACGGTCGAGGGCGGAACTCACCTCTCCGGCTTCCGCCGCGCACTGACGGCGACCATCAACAAGTACGGGACGGACAACGGGCTGATCAAGGCGAAGGATTCGCTGACGGGCGACGACATGCGCGAGGGCCTGACGGTCATCGTGAGCGTGAAGGTCCCCCAGCCGCAGTTCGAGGGGCAGACGAAGACGAAACTCGGCAACGGGGAGGTGGACGGCATCGTGTCGTCCATCGTCGCGGACAAGCTGATGACGTTCTTCGACGAGAACCCGGCGGTGGCGAAGGTCATCATCGAGAAGACGCTGCTCGCCTGCCGGGCGCGTGAGGCGGCGCGGGCGGCGCGCGAATCGACGCGGCGCAAGGGCGTGATGGACGGGCTTTCGCTGCCGGGCAAGTTGCGCGACTGCTCCGAGCGCGACCCGGCGAAGACCGAACTCTATCTCGTCGAGGGTGACTCCGCCGGCGGCTCGGCGCAGACCGGGCGCGACCGCGCGACCCAGGCGATCCTTCCCTTGCGCGGCAAGGTGCTGAACGTCGAGAAGGCGCGAATCGACCGCATGCTCGCGAACACGGAAATCCGCACGCTCATCACGGCGATCGGGTGCGGCTTCGGGGAGGAGTGGGACATCTCGAAAGCGCGCTATCACAAGATCGTCATCATGACCGATGCCGACGTGGACGGTGCGCACATCCGCACGCTCCTGCTTACCTTCTTCTACCGCAAGATGCCCGAACTGATCGAGAAGGGCTACGTCTACCTCGCCCAGCCGCCGCTCTACAAGGTGGAGCGCAAGAAGAACATCGAATACGTGCTGACGGACGGGGAACTGACGACCAAACTGCTCACGCTCGGTCTTGACGACTTCGAGGTGAAGGGCAAGGACGGCGCGGTCTTTGAGAAGGAGAAGGCGAAGGGGCTGATGACGCTGCTCGCCGAAATCGAGGCGACGTGCAAGATGGTTGAGGAGCGCGGCTACAAGCCGGAGGAACTTGTCGCGGACGAATCCGCGCAGGGCGGCGGGGCTTCGATGCTGAAGAAGGAGTTCTCGTCGCTCAGCGCCTACGGCTTCACGGCGGCGGACTACTTCGGCGGCACGCTCAAGAAACTCCTCGACGACGTGCGGGCGCACGGGCGCGTGGGGCTTTCAATCTACCGCTTCAAGGGTCTCGGCGAAATGGACGCGGACGAACTCTTCGACACGACGATGAACCCGGAGAAGCGGCACATGCTGCGCGTGAAGCTGAGCGACGCGGTCGCGGCGGATCGGATGTTCTCGCTGCTGATGGGCGACGAGGTCGAGCCGCGCCGCAAGTTCATCGAGGAGAACGCGCTCAACGTCCGCAATCTCGACTTCTGAGGCAATCGCAAACATAAACACGGAAAAGAATAGAGGAGGAAGAAACATGAAACGACTGATGATCGTTGGCCTTGCACTCGCGGCGGCGCAGCTTTGGGCGGGTCCGCTCGACAAGGCGTGGCTGAAGGGAACGACCGACAAGACGCCGATTGACTATGAGGTCGGCGAGAAGATGTCGTTCACGGTTACCCCGATGGAAGTCGGCGAACTCGCGGCGGGTGAGTGGTTTCTCGACTGGAAGCGCACGGGCGACGACGGCATCGAGGAGAAGGGGCGCGAGCCGTTCGACGGCAAGACTCCGTTCACCTACTCGACGAAGATTGAGAAGCCAGGCTTCGTGCGGCTCTACGCGGCGGTCGTCGGCAAGGACGGCAAGCGCTACGTCAAGCGGTTCACGGGCGACGCGACGACGCCGGAGGGCAGGCGGGCGATGAACGACTTCGAGCGGTCGAAGAAGGAGGTCTTCTTCGACGGCGGCGCGGGCGCGGACATCGAGTCCCTCGTGACGTATTCTGAGCCGAAGGACTTCGACGCATTCTGGGCGCGGCAGTTCGCTCGCCTTGACCGCGTGCCGCTCAAGGCCGAGCGCATCGAGATCCCCTGCTCGAACAAGAAGGCGAAAATCTACGCGATTGAAATCCGCTGCGCGGGGCTTCGTCCCGTCACGGGCTACCTGTCGATTCCGACCGCCGTTGCGGACGGGAAGAAGTTCGCCGCGAGGCTCGAGACGCACGGCTACAGCGGCGACCGCTGCGTGCATGCCGCGCCGACTTGGGCGCGCGACAACGAGATTATTCTCAACATCAACGCGCACGGGCTGAAACTCCCCGCGTTCGGTGCAACCGACGCGGATACGAAGGCTCTGCGGTGGGAGATCCGTTCGCATGACTGGTCGTATGCGTTCGACCCGAAGCAGAACGAGGATGGCGAGACGGCCTACTTCAACGGAATGGTGCTCCGCGTCAAACGCGCCCTTCAGTATCTGAAGACGGTCGAGGGGTGGAACGGGAAAGACCTCATCGCCTCCGGCGGCAGTCAGGGCGGGCTTCAGACGATTTGGGCGGCGGCCTGCGGCGAGGGTGTGACGCGGGCCGAGAGCGGCATCACCTGGTGCTGCGACATGTATACGTCTGGAAAACTTCGCCTTGATCGTTCGCTCAAGCTCGCGAGCGACGGTTGGTATATTCCGTGGACGGAGGCGATGGGCTACTACGACGCGGCGAATTTCGCGAAGCGCATTCCGACGAGTTGCTACACCTTCATCACGCGGGCGGGCATCGGTGACTACTGCTGTCCGCCGATGGGACTCGCCAAGTTGTGGAACAACATTCCTGGCAACAAGAAGATTCTCTGGGTTCAGGGTTCGGAACACGGTTACGTTCCGCCGGAATACGACGGGCGCGACACCGTCCGCGAAGTCAAGTAGGAAGGTGAAGGCGCTCGTTCTCGGTCGTGG
>CAVFWY010000086.1:0-3534 GCA_963626175.1 Gemmiger sp. | reverse complement strand
GCGGGCGGACTTCCCAAGGGCGATGACCCGAAAAGTGTCCTTGGGGTCTTGACGAAACGGGTCAAAAAAGTGTATCTTATAGGGCGGTGTGCGGAAGTGTTTTCGGCAGCCTGGTCGGATGCGGTGGATTGCGAGGTCTGCGGCACGATGGCGCGGGCGGTCGGGAGCGCGCTGCGCGAAGCCGCGAAAGGTGAAACGCTCTTGCTTTCACCGGGAACGGCGAGTTTTGATCAATTTGAAAGTTTCGGGCAACGCGGGGACGTCTTCGCGGAGCTCGTCAAAAAAGAAGGACAAAAGAAGTCATGAAGAAACTCGGTATTGTGTTGGGCGTCGCGGCGGTCGCGACAATCACGGGCTGCAAGGACCCCGACTACGTCGGTCGCGGTTCGCACGAGCCGCAGAATGAGGTGAAGAGCGTTCCGGCGAGCGAGGCGACGACGCCCGCGAAGGTCGAGACGCAGAAGCCGACGGAGAAGGTCGAGGAAGCCGTCTGCACGTGCCCGGCCGGCACGAAGCACGCCGAGCCGTGCGGATGCGGTGCGGCGGACTGCCAGTGCGTCGTCGAGAAGCCCCTGCCTCCGCCCCCGCCCGCAGAACCCGAATACACGATTTACGTCGTGCGCAGCGGCGACTACCTCGCGAAGATCTCGAAGCGCTACAACATCACGATTGCCGCGATTCGCGAACTCAACCCGTCCCTCAAGAATTCCGACATGATTCGCGTCGGTCAGAAGCTGAAACTGCCCGGCAAGGTCGAGGTCGGTGCGCAGCCCGCGCCGACGGCGGCGAAGACCGCCGCTCCCCGCAAGACTGCGGCCTACAAGCCGTATACGGGCGCGACGAAGGAGTATGTCGTCAAGTCGGGCGATACGCTCGGTGCGATTGCCTATGGCAACGGAATCAACGTCCGCCAGCTCAAGGAACTCAACGGACTTTCGAGCGACATGGTGCGCGTCGGGCAGAAGCTGAAGATTCCGGCGGAGAAGGTTCAGGCGAAGGCTTCGACGGCGAAGCCCGCGGCCGACAAGCCTGCGAAGCCGGTCGAGACGAAGGCGGCTCCCGCCGAACAGAAGGCGGAAGCACCGGCCGATGTCGTGAAGCCCGCCGAGAAGGATGCCGCGGTCACCCAGCCGGCGGAAGCTGCCGAAGCCCCCGCCCCTGCGGGAACGACCACCTACGTCGTGCAGGAAGGCGATGACGTGACGGGCATTTCGATTGCCTTTGGCGTGTCCTCTGCGGCGATTCGCGAACTCAACAACCTTGGCGACAACGACCAGGTCAAGCCGGGTCAGGTCATCAAACTTCCTGCTGAGGCTCAGCAGTAATCGGCGGTGCGCAAGTCCGCACTATTCGGATTCGGCCTGGTTGTCACGGCACTCGTGGCGCTGGGCCTTGTCATTTTGTCGAGCGCGAGCGAGGCGAACGGCGTCCGTCTGCACAAGGACGCCTACTTCTTCATGAAGCGGCAGTTCGCCTACCTTGTGGCGGGCGTTGTCGTTGCCGTCCTTGTCGCGTGGTTTGACTACCGCCGGTGGCGCGAGAACTGGTTTCTCGTCGTCCTCTTCTATGCGGTCGTCTTCGTCTTGCTGTGCGCGGTGTTCGGGTTTCGTCCGATCAACGGGTCTTACCGCTGGATTGGCTTCGGTCCGCTTCGGCTTCAGCCGAGCGAACTTGCGAAACTCGTGATCGTGATTGCGCTTTCCGTCTGGCTTGACCGGGCGGGGTGGCGCATCGAACTGTTCAAGCGGGGTGCGCTCTGGCCGGCGGTGTTCATCGCCGGGCTTGCCCTGCCGATCCTCAAGGAGCCGGACTTCGGGGCGGTGATGGTGCTTTCGAGCGCGAGCCTCTTTCTGATGCTCATCGCCGGGGTGCGGATTCTTCACCTGTTGCCGCTCTTCGGATTCGCCCTTGTCGGCGTCGGGACGCTTGTCGCGATGAACGCGAACCGAATGGCCCGCATCGCGGCCTTTCTCGGCGGCGGTTCGAATGACGCGGCGGCCGAACGCGCCGCGCATCAGGCGAAGATGGCGCTCGTCGCCATCAAGAACGGCGGGCTGTGGGGCGTGGGACTGAACGAGTCGATGCAGAAGCAATACTACCTTCCCGAAGCCCATACGGACTTCATCTTCGCGATTGGCGCGGAAGAACTCGGCCTGTGCTTCTCGGTGGCGGTGGTTCTTCTCTTTCTCGCGTTTTTCGCCCTTTCCGTCTACATTGCGATTCACGCATCGGATCGCTTCGGCCGCTATCTCGTGATGGGCATGGCGTTCATCATCTTTTTTCAGGCGACGTTCAACATCGGGGTCGTGTGCGAGGCGTTGCCGACGAAAGGCATGGCGTTGCCGTTCTTCAGCTACGGCGGCACGAATCTGCTCAGTGCGTTCTTCGCCGTCGGGACGATTCTTTCGGTCGGCATTCACTCCTACCGCGACCGCAAGCGCACGCTGCGTCCGTCGGTTCTGATGAGGTAAAGATGGAAGCCGCCCCCGCCTACACGGTTTCAGTCCTCACCCAGCGTCTGAAGGAGACGCTGGAGGGACGCTTCTCGAAAATCACCGTCGAGGCGGAAATCGGCGGGTGGAAGCGGTATCCGTCGGGTCACGCCTACTTCACGCTCAAGGATTCGGGTGCGCAGATCCAGGCCGTGATGTTCGATTCGTCCCTGAAGCGGTGCGAGGCGAAGCATCCGGGCATTCTGAACGATTTGCGCGACGGGGCGAAGGTTCTCGTCTACGGCAACGTCTCGGTCTATCCCCAGCGCGGCAACTACCAGCTCGTCGTCCTTGCCGCGAAACTCGTGGGCGAAGGCGATTTGATGCGCCGCTACCTCGAACTCAAGGCGAAACTGGAGGCGGAGGGGCTGTTCAGCCCGGCGAAGAAACGGCGGCTTCCCTTTCTGCCGCGTCGCATTGGCATCGTGACGAGCGAGGCGGGGGCGGTCATCCACGACATGTGCACGGTGCTCACGCGGCGCTTTCCGAATCTCGAAATCCGCCTTTATCCGTCGCTCGTGCAGGGTGCGGAGGCCCCGAAGACGCTGATGGCGGGTGTCGACTATTTCAACGGTCTGACGGACTGGCAGCCCGACCTGCTCATCATCGCTCGCGGCGGCGGCAGTTTCGAGGATTTGTTCTGTTTCAACGACGAGGGGCTTGTGCGTGCCGTGGCGGCCTCGCGCATCCCGACGGTTTCGGCGGTCGGTCACGAGACGGACTTCTCGCTCTGCGACTTCGCGGCGGACTGCCGGGCTGGCACGCCCTCCATCGCGGCGGAAATGGCCGTGCCGCTTCTGGATGACCTGCGCAAGCGGCTGGCGGACTGTGCGCAGTCGCTTGCCACGAGCCTGCGCACACGCGGCGAATGGTATGCCCAGCACCTTGACCATCTGTCGGACGCGCTGTTCACTTCGCTATCCGCCGCCGGCGACCGTGCGGCAACGCGGCTCGACCGTGCGCACGGGCGGCTTCTGCCCGCGCTGAATCTCGCGCTCCTGCGGGCGGAGGCGCGGTTTGGTCAGGCGAAGACGAAGTTGAA
>CAVFWY010000085.1:0-7982 GCA_963626175.1 Gemmiger sp. | reverse complement strand
GGTGAGAAAACATGCGGAAGAACTCCTATCCCTATCCTGTTGAATTCGCGGAAGATGCGTTTGACGCGGAGAACGAAACGCTTGCGGGCGTCCTGCAGACGGTGACCGGCGTCGCCCATCCGCGGGTGATGATTGTCGCCGACTTGAACGTCGTGCAGCACGTCGAAGGCCTCGGAACGAAAATCGGGCGCTACGTGCAGACGCACGGAATCACGCTGGCCGACAGCCCCGTTGTGATTGCCGGGGGCGAGAAGATCAAGAGCGACGGGCTGCAGAGCGTGATGAGCATCATCTCGTCGGCACTCGCGGCGAAGGTCGGTGCGAGCGACTGTCTGCTGGCGATTGGCGGCGGGACGCTGCTTGACGTCGCCGGCTACGCGGCGGCGCAGGTTCGCGGCGGCGTGAAGGTCGTGCGCATCCCGACGACCATCGCGGCGATGATTGACGCGGCATTCGCCGAAACGGCGGCCGTGGACATCGAGAGCGTGAAGGATGCCCTGCGCATTCCGAGTTCACCGGCGGCAATCGTGATCGACAAGACCTTCACGAAGTCGATTCTCGACGGCGTGTGGCGCGGCGGCTATGCCGAGGCGGTGCGTCTTGCGGCCGTCTCGGACGCGGCTCTGATGAAGAAACTGGCGGCAAGCGCGGAGGCATTTCGGAATCGTGACGAGAAGGCGCTTGAGTTGGTCGTCGATTCCTGCGTGGCGACGCGGATGAAGAAGGGCGATTCGGGCTTCGCTCTGTGGAGCGCCCTGCGCCTGGAGGCGATGAGCGGATACAAACTGCCGCACGGCTATGCCGTCGCTATCGGCATCGCCATCGATTCGAACTATGCGGTGCTGAAGGGCAGGCTGTCGGAAAAGGATCGCGAGGTGATTCTCGGCGCGCTTACCGCGTGCGGCGCGCTCGACGGCGTCGCTCACAGCCGTCACATCCTCACGCAGCCCGACAACATTCTTCACGGTCTCGATGCCTGGGCGCTTTCGGAAGGGAGCGAGGCGATTGCGATCCCGACGGGGCTTGGCAGGTTCGAGATCGAGGCCGCGCCCGACCGGGGGGCTATGAAGCAGGCCATAAATATGGTAAAATAACCGCCATGAAAAAACTAGTCGCCCTTGTGGCTCTTTTCTGCGCCTCCGCCTATGCGGCGGACGTTGTGGAAGTCAAGGTTAAGGTTCTCGACGGCTTTGGCGGAGATACGGGTTCAGTCATCACCCGGTGTCAGACAAAGGTCGGTGCGGTCTACGATCCCGTCACGGTATCCCGTGACGTCACTTCGCTGAAGGATTCGGGGGAATTTGCGGAAATTGAGGCGGATGCCCGACGGCTGGCTGACGGCGTGGAGGTGACGTTCTTCGTGAAGCGCAAATTCCGCTTCCAGTCCCCGCTGATCGTCAAGGGGTGCGACTATTTCAGCGAATCTCGCGTGGCGAAGGAGTCCGAGTTGAAGGATGGCTTTCTCTATGGCGAAGGCGACCTCGCGACAGCGGCGGCGAAGGTGCGGCTTGCCTACCAGAAGAAATACTATCTCGATGCGAAGGTCACGCCGCTCGTCGAACCCATCGCCGGGGCGGGGAACAACTGCACGATTACCTTCATCGTGGACGAAGGTCGGCGGCAGAAGTTCAGGAACTTCATCTTTGACGGCGCGAACCACGTCTCGGTTCGCCCGTGGTGGAATCCTGCCTGGTGGGAGCCTGCGGAAGGGTGTTTCGACGAGGCTGAGCTCCGTGAGGCGATCAACGACTACGCCTGGTGGAATCCGATCGGCTGGTTCACGGATGCGCCCGTCACGGTTGAGATGCAGGCTCAGTGCGCGGCAAAACTGGAGGAAGTCTACCGCAATCACGGCTATCTGGATGTGAAGGTCGCGTTTCCCGAACGCATTCCCTGCGAAGACCCGGAGAAGAGCGACGTCGTATTCAAGATTGTCGAAGGCCCGCGCTACAGCCTTGGAACGATGGAAATTCGCGGCGTCACGCGCTATCCCGTGGAAGCCGTGCGTAGCCGGAGCGCCTTGCCGCGTTCGGGTTCGGTCGCCGGGGAGAAGGAACTCGCGGATGCCGCGCACCGCATTCAGGTGGCGGTCGGTTCGGGCGATTCGGGTCTGGCTGATACGCGCGTCGAGGTGAGGCGCATTCCCCGCGAGGGCGATTCGGCGGTTGTTGATGTCGTCTTTCAGGTGACCGAAGGCGTGCCGGTCGTGATTGACGACATCGTCATCCGCGGCAATGATTACACGAAGGACAAGGTGATTCGCCGCGAGATTGCGCTCGGTCCGGGCGACCGCATGCTGGAAGACCGTGCCGAACGCAGCCAGCGGCGTCTGGAAAACCTCAACTATTTCGAGCGCGTGCGCTATTATCTGGAAGAGACCGGACGCGGCACGGATGCGAACGGCGCGGAATACCGCAATCTCGTCTACGAGGTGGAGGAGAAGAACACGGGTTCGTTCATGGTCGGTCTCGGCGCGAGTTCGGTCGATTCGGTCTTCCTTTCGGCTGAAGTCTCGCAATCGAACTTCGACTTGTTCGCGCCGGGCAAGCTTTTCCGCGGCGCAGGGCAAAAGGGTCGCGCATTCGTCCAGTGGGGTCCGCGCATCCAGACGTATGAGGCGAGCGTGACGGAACCGCATCTCTTCGACCGCCTGCTCGAACTGACGGTCGAGGGCTATCGCCGTGGACGGTGGTACGACGACTACGACCTCTACCGCACGGGTGCGGCGGCAACGCTGAGCTATCCGGTCAAGTTCTGGCCGACATGGGATGCGTTTGGTCGCTTCGGCATGCGTTATACGCTCGAATACGTCAACTTCGATGACATTGAAAGCGGTCTGTGGAAATACGATGGCAAGGATGTCTCGCTGGACGACGAAGACCGTCTCTACGGTGACAACTGGGAATCGGTCGTGAGGTTCTTCTGGAGCCGCGACGGACGCGACAACTTCCGCATGCCGACGAAGGGCGGGCGTTCGCAGATCTTCTTCGACATCACGGCGGGCGGCGACAACGAGTATTGGCGCGCGGGCGTCAACCACCGCCAGTATTTCCCCGTCTGGAAGCGCTACAACCACGTGTTCATGGTGGGACTTCGCGCCGAGACGATTGACGCGATTTCGGACGAAGTGCCGATTTACGACCGTATGTTCCTCGGCGGGCCGCGCACCATTCGCGGCGTCCGCTACCGTAACGTCGCCCCGTTTGCGACGCGGGCGAACGACGAGATGCCGTGGGGCGGCAAGACGCTCTTCTGCATGAATTTCGAGTATACCGTTCCGATCGTGAAGATGCTGCGCATGGCGGTTTTCTCGGATCTCGGCTCCGTCGGTCCGGACACCTTCGACCTCGACTTCACGGATACCTACGCCTGGACGGTCGGTCTCGGATTCCGCATCGACATTCCGATGTTCCCGATCCGCCTCGACTTCGCGACACCGATCGAGAAGCCCGAACATGCGGAGGAAGAGGCATTTTCGTTCTCCGTCGGCTACGATTTCTAACACTACCCAATCTGCCTGTTTTTACTTTACTGAAAGGTTGAACAAATGAAGAAACTGATTGTTGTTGCTGTCTTGGCGGTTGCGTCCGCCGCGTTTGGCGAGATGAAAATCGGCACGGTCGATTTGCTGAAACTCGTGCGGAATCATCCGCGCTACGAAACCGACAAGACGATGCTTTCCGACACCGAGAAGGAACACACCAAGAAACTCGACGCGATGAAGTCCGATCTCGAGGCAATCCAAAAGGAAGGACAGGGGCTCGCCGAACAGCTTCGCAGTCCGATGCTGGCGGCGACCGCCAAGGCGAAGATAGAAAAGGATCTGATGGGCATTCAGGAGAAGTTCATGCGCGGTCAGCAGAACCTTCGCAACGAGGCGATGCAGTCGCAGCGGACGCTCCAGGAGATGGAAAGCAAGTTCATGAAGGCGACGACCGACCAGATTCGCGCCAAGATTGACGAATATGCGAAGAAGAACGGCTATGACTTCATCCTCGATTCGAATGCGATTCCCTTCGCGAAGACCGATTATGACGTGACGCCGGCGATTCTCAAGGCTCTTGGCGTCGATCCCGACAAGGTGGCGAAAGACGATGAAGGCAAGTGAACTGGCAAGAGTCCTCGGCGGTACGCTTGAGGGCGCGGACGTCGAGCTGGTCGCCTGCGGCGGTCTTGAGGAGGCTCGTCCGGGTGACTTGAGTTTCTGCAAGGATCCGAAGCACGTCAGACTCGTCCAGGCGACGAAGGCGAGCGCGGTGCTTCTGCCGTTGGACTGGAATCACGGTGCGCCCTGCGCCGTCATCCACGTGACGGACCCGAATCACGCCTGTATGGCGGCGGCGAAACTCTTTGCGCCGCCCGAACCCGTCCGTGCACCGGGCATCCACCCGTCCGCGATTGTCGATGTCTCCGTGAAACTTGGCAAGGATGTCCATGTCGGTCCCTTCACGGTGATTGAGAAGGGGGCTGAAATCGGCGACGGAACTGTGATTGAGGCGCAGGTTTTCATTGGCGAGGGCTGCAAGATTGGCGCGGGGACTCACGTCTATCCGCAGGTCACGCTCCGCGAGGGGACGATTGTCGGGCGCGAGTGCATCATCCACTGCGGCGTTCGGCTAGGCGGCGACGGCTACGGCTTCAACAACGGCCGCCGCGAGGACGGGAGCGTCTTCATCGAGAAGATTCCCCAACTCGGTATCGTCGAAATCGGGGATGGCGTTGAGATCGGCTCCAATACGACGATTGACCGTGCGCGCATCGGCCGCACCTACATCGGACCGATGACGAAGATCGACAATCTCGTTCAAATCGGGCACAACGTGAAGGTGAAGGGCTATTCGGGGCTGATTGCGCAGTCCGGCGTGGCTGGGTCGACGGAGATTGGCTACGGATGCCTCATCTGGGCGCAGGCCGGCATTTCTGGTCACATCAAGATAGCCGACGGCGTTCAGGTCGGGCCGCAGGCGGGCGTTCCGCAGTCGCTCGACGGTTCGGTGAAATACGTGCTCGGCGCACCGGCGGAGAGCATGAAGGAGTTCGGCGGCCGCGTTCTGCTTCCGAAGATGGTGGCGAAACTTCGCGCCGAGGTGAAGGAAATCAAGTCGAAACTCGGTTGAGGGCTGTTGCGATGGCGGAAAAGATTGCCGTTTATCCCGGAACGTTCGACCCGATGACGAAAGGTCATTTCGACCTCATCGTCCGGGCGGCGACGCTTTACGATCGCCTGATTGTCGCCGTTGCCGCGACGAGCGCGAAGGCCGGGGCGATGTTTTCCGGCGACGAACGCCTTGCGATGATTCGCGAGGACGTGGAGAACTTCGGGCTGAAGAACGTGACGGTGAAGGTGCTCGACACGCTTCTCGTGGACTTCTGCCGACGCGAGGGTGCGCGGGTCGTCATTCGCGGCGTTCGTGTCTACAGCGACTTCGAGTATGAGTTTCAGATGGCGCTGACGAACCGTCGGATGGCACCCGAAATCGAGACGCTCTTCATGATGCCGAGCGAACACCTCTCCTACGTGACGGCCTCGACGGTTCGCGAAATCGCCCGCTACGGCGGCGATACCGCGCCATTCGTGACGGAAGCCGTGCAGAAGCGGCTCGTTGCGGGGAAGTGAGCGGCTTCCCGTGGCGAAGGGCGTTCTTGGCAATGCGTTTCTCGTCGGTGCGCTGACGGCGTTGAGCCGCGTTCTCGGTCTTGTCCGCGAGATGCTGCAGTCCCGCCTGATTGGGGCGGGCGTCGAACAGTCGGCGTTCACGCTGGCGTTCGCCCTCCCGAACATGATGCGCAAGCTCTTTGGCGAGGGGGCTTTGACGGCGGCGTTCGTGCCGATCTTTCGCGGCGAAGTCGAGGCGGTCGGCGTGGAACGGGCGGGACGGCTCGCCCGTGCCGTGATGACGACGGTTTTCGCCGCGCTTGCCGCGCTGACGGCTCTCGCCTGCGGTGCGCTCGGCGTCTGGGCGCATTTTGCCGCGCTGAGTTCCCGCGCCGAGCTGATTGTTTCGCTGGTCGAGACGCTTCTTCCTTATATGCTCTTCATCTGTGGCGCGGCGTTTGGGATGGGTGTGCTGAATGCGCTTGGCAAGTTTCGGGCGGCGGGGCTGATGCCGGCCCTCCTGAACGTGCTGTGGATTGCAACGCTGGTCGGACTTCTCTTCTTCCCGGATCTTACGCCCCGCGAGCGCGTGAAGGTCGTCGCCTGGGCGATTCTTGCCGCCGGGGCGGTGCAGATGGTGTTCATGCTCGTCTGCATGAACCGGGCGGGGGTGCGTCCGTGGCTGACTTGGGTCGGCTGGCGCGACGAGAAGACGCGGCTCGTCTGGCGGAATCTCGGCATCGCGGCGTTTGGCGCGGGTGCGATACAGGTGAACTATATGCTCGACCAGTTTCTCGCCCAGTGGGCAAGTCCCTGGGCGGCGGGCGTGATCGGGTATGCCGAACGGCTGATGGATTTGCCGCTCGGTGTGATCGGCGTGGCGTTCGGCACGGTCCTTCTGCCGACGTTCGCGGGCTGCTTCGCACGGAAGGACGAGCAGGGTGCGCGGACGGCGCTCGTCTCGTCCGTCAACTCCCTCATGTTCGTCATGTTGCCGTCGGCCGTGGGGCTGTGCATCCTCGCTCCTGAAACGACGCGAGTCATCTACGAGGGCGGCGATTTCGACGCGCTGGCGACGCTTCGCGTCTCCCGTGCGCTTGCGGTCTACGCGCTCGGCCTTGGGTTCTTCGGCTTCCAGAAGACGATGGTCCCGTGGTTTCAGGCGCAGAACGACATGAAAACGCCGCTTCGCGTGTCGCTCGCCACGGTCTGTCTGAACGCTGCGCTGAACTTGATCGCCGTCTTCTGCCTGCCTGTCGAATGGCGGCACGTGGGGCTGGCGGTTTCGACCGTTCTCTGCGCGGCGGTCGGGTGCGCCCTGCTGATCGCCTTCGCTCGGCGGAAGAACGGTGCACTCGGCTTCGCGGCGGAACTGCCGACGCTGGGCAAGATGGCGCTCGCCTCTCTTGTCATGGGCGCGGCGGTTTGGTTCGCCCGTCCGCTGTTCGGCGGTCGGAACGCCGTCCTTTCGCTCATCGCTCTCGTTGGGGTCGGCGGCCTTTCGTATGCGCTCGCGTCCGTTTTTTTGCATCGCGGCAGATTGCGCGGGTTTCTACGCCGGCGGCGGCGTCCGTCGGGAGGGGTTGTCGCATGAACGCCCAACAGGTGATGATGGATTCGCGCCTCATCCACGTGCGCGAACTGCGCACGGAGGTTGCGCGGCTGAAGGAGGAGAACCACCGTCTCAAGGCGGAGAACGAATCGCTCGCGCATCACTTCGATCTCGCCATTCTTGCGGCGGAGGACTTGCGCAATCTGCCGGAAGACGGACGCTTCATCATCGTGGACGGCTGGAATCTCGTCCTTGGCTCCGAGCGCAAGACTACGAATCCGGGCGGACTGATCGCCCGCATGAAGGAGCATCTCGCGGCGCATCCGTCGGACTTCGTGTGGATTGTCTTTGACGGGCCGCGTGAGAACGCGTGCCTTGAGGGGCGGTTGCGCATCTCCTACACGGGCGGCACGGGGCTTCACCGAGCCGACCGTTTCATCTGTGACTTCCTGCGCATGGCACGCTTTCGCGGCGAACTTTCCCGAATCGAT
The DNA here is from genome assembly GCA_963626175.1 of Gemmiger sp. GTDB lineage: Bacteria > Verrucomicrobiota > Kiritimatiellia > RFP12 > UBA1067 > UBA1067. Next base: position 343 of record CAVFWY010000085.1, on the reverse strand, counting down.
GTGCGCACGAACGACCGCGACTTCGCCCGCGAAGCCTCCCGCCTTCTCGCCCGTCCGCTTGAATTTCGGAGTGCGGCGGGCGATGGCGAGAAGTTCGTTGCGAAGATCTACCCGCGGTAGTTGAACGGTTGAACGGTGAAAATCAATCGGCTTTTTTGGTATAATATGTCCGTATGAATCTGTTGAAATGTCTGTTAGGAACGAAAAACGACCGCGAACTGAAGAAGTTGTGGCCGGTCGTTCGTGAAATCAACCGAATTGAAGAGGAATATCAGGCGAAGGGCTTTTCCGACGAGGACTATCCGAAGATGACGGAAGCGTTCCGTCAGCGCGTCCAGAAGGG
>CAVFWY010000084.1:0-8047 GCA_963626175.1 Gemmiger sp. | reverse complement strand
TGGCTCGTGAAGAGAATCGGACGAATGATGTCTGTCGGGCGAAGGGTGTGATAGCCTCGCTTGGGCTGTTCTCGTTTTCGACTCTGTTCAACGAACTTCAGGCTGGTCATGACGATGTCATCAACCTACTTGAGTCTGTCGGGTGGCGTTCCAGATGGAGAAAGGGGTTGGATGCGGATCCCAAGGCGTTTGACCGCCGGACGCTTCTCGACTGGTGGGAGGAGAACAAGAAGGCGTACGAACTGCCGCGCCAGGCCCCAGGATTCAAGGGGTCTGCCGACCTGTGGAAGTGGAAGCGGACGGGGAAGTAGCCGCGATGAGATTGTCACTCCTTTTCATAATCGTCCTGCACTCTATTAACACGTTTGCCGTGCCGATGTCGGGGCGAATCGGTCGGTATCCGGATGTGCGGGGCATCCGCACCGATCTGCACCGATACGGGCTGGAGGCGGGCGTCTACTCTGCGCCGGACGGGCGGCGGGTCTCGTTTCTCTTCCGCCGCGCGAAGGTGTCGCGCCCGGCACCGCTCCCGCTCCTCCTTTACCTCCCGGGGTCTGGTGAAGTTGGAACAGACCTCTCGCGGCAGTTTTCCCAGCGGACGATTTTTGAGCGCGTATGCTCGCCTGTGTTCCAAATGAATCATCCGTGCCACTTTCTCGCGCTCTCCCCGCCGGAGGGCGTGACTACGCTCCTCGGCGGAGTGCCGGGGCATCCGACTGCCGACCAGGGCCTCTTGATGTCCGCAGTGGATGCGGTCGTCGCGTCTTGTGCTCATCCACCCGTGGACACCAACCGCCTCTACGCAACGGGTCTTTCCTTCGGCGGGAATGGAGTCTACGCCCTCGCGTCCCGCTTCCCGGGACGCTTCGCGGCACTTCTGCTGGCTTTTGCTCCGTTTCGGCGGCTTTTTGCGGCAAAATGTGCGGATGAACGCGGACTCCGTGCGGCGGCGGTCGCCGCATGTTCCGCGTTAGTGGCGTTTGTCTATGTCCTTTCGCTGAGCCGTGCGCCGGACTTCGATTGGCATCTTTCGACGGCCCTGCCGCGCCTCCTCTGGATTCCGTCCCTGCTCCTGCTTGTGGAGATCGCGGCACTTTGTTCCCACGCAGAGCCGCAGAGTTCGCCGAGTGAGGAGTCGTTTTTTTGACAGGTTGTCAGGATTTGAGAGGTGGTTGGTTGTGCCCCAATCATGTCTGAAATCGCCGCGCAGCGACGGATCGGGCAACAGCCGAGCGAGCCGCCGTAGCGGTCCCGTTTTTGGTATAATACCCGTCCATGAAACGAAGTGAATTGGAGGAGCAGATTCGCCAGGTCATCCTGTCGTCCGTTGAGGTCGATGGGCTGACGGCGGCGGACTTGGCGGCCGACCAGCCGCTCTTTGGGGACGGAATCGGTCTCGACAGCATCGATGCACTCGAGATCGGAGCCGCGCTCCGCAAGAAATATCAGGTCAAGTTCAAGGCGAATTCCAGCGAGAACCGCGTCCATTTCCGGACGATTGCCTCGCTTGCGGACTTCATCGCCGCGAATGCAGGAATTGCCATAGAGGATTGAAAATGAAGACAAAAGCGGAGATATTGGAGGAAATCAAGGGCGTTCTCGTGAGCGAGTTCGAGTGCAAGCCGGCGGATCTCGTGCCGGAGGCGCGGCTTTACGAAGACCTCGACCTCGACAGCATTGACGCGGTGGACCTGATCGTGCGGCTTCAGAACCAGACGCATCTCAAGGTGAAGGCCGAGGACTTCAAGTCGATTCGCACGCTCGGCGACGTCGCCGCAGTCATTGAAAAGCTGATGCTTGAACAGGGCTTGTGATGAAGCGCATCCTGCCGGCACTCCTGGTCGTCTGGGCGCTTTATTTCCTGAAGGTCAGGGTCTGGTTTCGGCTTTATCCGGCGGTGATGGTTGCGCTTGCGCTTGCCGTCTTCGCGGTGTCGCTGTTCCGAACGCCTCTGATCGAGGTCTTTGCGCGGAAGATGGGCGAGACGCTTGACGCGCGGGGAATCGCCTACTGCCGTCAGGTGACGCGGGTTTGGGTGGCGTTTCTTTCCGTTCATCTTCTGGTGACGGTGGCGACCGTGTTTCTCTCGCGTGAGATCTGGGTCTTCTACAACGGGTTTCTCGCCTACGTGCTGATGGGTTCGCTTCTGCTGGGCGAACGGCTCTATCGGAGGAGGGTGCGGCGTGTCTGAGGTCGTGTTCAGAACGTCCGGCTCGACGGGCGCGGCGAAGCAGATCGTCCGGACGGAAGATTCGCTTCAGGCGGATGCGGCGGCGCTCGTGAGGGCGTTCCCCGCCGTCTGGGAGGGTGCGCCGACTGTCGTCGCGTCCGTTCCGACCGACCATATGTACGGTGCGCTGTGGCGCGTCCGTGCGCCGGCGGCGGCGGGATGCGCGGTGAACGCGGCGACGGTTCTTTCGGAGGAGGAACTCGCCGCCGCGTGTGCGGCGGCGGAGCGCGTCGTCTTCATCACGACCCCGTCCTTCCTTGAGAACCTTCTGCACCATCCCGACTTCGCCGCGCTGAAGGGACGCTTCGCCGCGATTGTCACGGCGGGCAGCGAACTGCGCGGCGAGACGGCTCTTGCCGTCCGTTCGGCGGTCGGAATCTGTCCGCTTGAGATCTTCGGTAGCACGGAGACGGGGACGGTCGCCTGGCGCAGGCGGACGGACGGCGACGAGTGGACGCTTGTGGCAGGAGTTTCGGCGCGAGCAACCGAGGAGGGGATGCTGGAGGTCGAATCCCCGTTTGCGATGTGCCGCCCGTTCGTGATGTCCGACGGCGTGGCGTTCACCGCCCCGAATCGCTTCCGTCTGCTCGGCCGCACGGATCGCCGCGTGAAGATTCTGGAGGAGTTCGTTTCGCTTCCCGACGTGGAGGCGGCGCTGGAGGCGCATCCCCTTGTGGCGCGCGCCCGGGTGGAGTCCGACGGGAAGGGCGTGCCGCGCCTCGGGGCGGTTCTCGTGCTTTCCGAGGCGGGGGCGGACGCACTCGCGCAATCGACCTACGCCGAGACGTGCGCCCGCCTTCGCCGCGACCTTCGCGGCAAGATTGCCGCGCTCGCCTTTCCCCGCAAGTTCCGCTTCGTCCGCGAACTGCCCGTCAACGAGCGCGGCAAGGTCGTCGCGGCGGATGTCCGGGCGATCCTTTCCTCGGACGGACAGGAGCCCGTCGTTCGGAATTGGCGGGTGAAGGGGGACGAACTGACGGCCGAACTCGTCTTTCCGCCGGATGCGGAATGCTTTCGCGGACATTTTCCCGGCTTCCCGATTCTGCCGGGCGTGGCGCAACTCTTCTATCTGCGGCACTTTGCGAAGCAGGTCTTCCGCGACTTCCCCGAGACGCAGACCTTCCGCCGTCTCAAGTTCCAGAAAGTCATCCTTCCGCGGGATGCGGTGATTCTGACCGTGACGCGGCGGGAGGGCGGTGCGTTCGCCTTTTCGCTCGCCGGCGCGAACGGACCGTGTGCGTCGGGGCTGGTGGAGGCGACGGTGAAATGAGGCGGACGATTCTTTCTCTTCTGTGCGGGCTTTCCCTTTCGGCGTTCGCGGCGGAGTTGCCGCCGTGCGCGGCGCAGGCGTTCCGCCGTGCGCTCGATGCGGATGCCGCGTGGACGCTCGAGCGACGGTTTGCGGGTTCGACGCGGACGCTTGTCTCGACGGGGCTTGTCTCGTGCGCCGTGGGGCGCGGCATCGTGTGGGACGTGCGCCATCCGTTTTCCTCGTCCGTCGCGATGACGACGAACGCGATGGTCTTCGTCGACGAGGAGGGGCGGCGCGAGAAGTCGCTCGACGACCTGCCGCACTACGCCGAGATCCGAAAGATGACGGATGCGTTCGTCGCTGGGGACTCGACGGCGTTCGACGGCGTGTTCGACCTTGCGGCGGCGACAACGGGGGACGGCGGCTGGACGATGACGCTCACGCCGGAAGTCCGCGCTATGCGCCGCCTGTTCGCGTCCGTTGAACTCTCCGGTGCGGAGACGATTACCAACGCCGTGCTGAGGACGGAGGACGGAGGTTCGTCGGTCATCCGCTTCACGGAACTCGCGCGGGGGGCGCACTGTCTCTGGAAGGGTATTCAGCCGTGAAGAACGGTCGGCTGTGGGCGCGGATTCTGATTCCGCCGGTTCTGCTCGGACTGTTCGGCGGCGTTCTGCTGATGCGTCCGCTCGCCGTCAAGACTTCGCTCTACGACCTCATCGGGGCTTCGGGGCGGACGATTCCGGAAGCCGTGCGCACGCAGTCCGCCGACCTCGTGCCGATTGTCGTTTCCTCGACGAATGCCGAGGCCGCCGTGAGCGCGGCGGAACGGCTCTACCGCCATTTGCCGACGAATGACTGCGCGAACGTGCGTTTTCGCTTCGACGGGAGCGGACTCGGGGACGTGCTTGACTTCTACCGCGATGCGCGGTCGGGTCTGGTGGCGGAAGCGGCGTTGCCCGGTCTCGCGACGGCGGCGGGGCGCGCCCGCGTGGCGAACGCTGCGGCGCGGCGGTTCTATTCCTCGCCGATCCCGCCGCTCTTTGCGCCCGAACTCGACCCGTTCTGTCTGCTGGACGGTTTCGCGACGGCGCTCCCGTCGTCCGTCTCCGGGTGGATGCCGAAGGGCGGCGTTCTCCGCGCCGAGCGCGACGGCGAAACGCACGTCCTGATGGTGCTGGAACTGAAGCCCGCGCTCGTGGGCGACGCGGACGCGCTCATCGCCTTCAAGGCGCGGCTCGACGCGGGCATTGCCGCCGCCGCGACGCCGGGTGTGCGCGTCTCGGCGTGCGGGGTGCCGATCCATACCGCGCTTTCCGCCGGTCGGTGCAAGGCCGAAATCGGGTGGCTGACGGTCTTCTCGTTCGCCTTCATCGTCCTTCTCGCGGTCTTCGTCTTCCGTTCCGTGCGGTGGATTCCGCTTCTTGCGCTGTCGCTCGGCGTGGCGGCGCTCGCGGGCGGACTCGCGCTCGCCCTCTGCTTCCGCTCCGTCCACCTGATGACCATCGTCTTCGGCACGACGCTCCTCGGCCTCGTCATCGACTATTCGTTCCACTGGCTGATGCAGGCGGCGGGGCGCAGGCCCGTCGTCATTCGGAATCTCGCCGTCTCGTTCGTCACGACGGAAATCAGCCTTCTGCCGCTGATGATCGCTTCGCTTCCCGTGCTCTGTCAGTCGGCGGTCTTCCTCGGCGCGGGTTTGCTCGCGGCGTTTCTCTTTGTGCTTGTCGCCTATCCGGATTCCGCGCAAGCGCTATCCGCCGCGTCGGAGGAGACGCCGCCCGCACGGCGGCTTTCGATTCCATTCCTCCGCACGTTTCTTGTCGCGCTCGCCCTCGCGGCGGCTTTCGGACTCTGCCGCGCCGACTTCGGGACGAATCTCTCGGCGCTCTACCGTCCTTCGCCCGAACTCGCCCGCGCCGAGCGTCTGCTCGCCGAGTTGAGCGGGGCGGCGGATGCGACGCGGGGAATTCTCGTCATCGACGGTTCGGAATCGCTCGATGACTTGCTGGAGAAGGAAGAGTCGCTCGGTCTGCCCCCCGACGTGCCGCGCCTCTCGCGCTTTCTGCCGTCCCTGAAACGGCGGCGAACGGCATCCGCCGACGTTGCGCGGCTCTACGCCGAGAAGGGGGCGCGGCAGGGCGAGCTGCTGGGGATTGCCGCGCCTGAACCGCCGCCCCCGCCCGCCGCCTGGTCGTGGGCGACCCTGCCCTCGGCGTTCCGTCCGTTCGTTCACGTCCGCTCGCTCGTCGTGCCGTCCGCGCCCGCGCCGTCGCGCGACCTGCCCGAGGGCGTGTCGTTCTGGCAGCCGCGTCAGCTGATGGATGCGATTCTCGCCGCGTGGGCGGACGAGACGCGGCTTCGCCTTGCGGTTGCGCTCGCCCTGATGCTCGTCGTCCTCCTGTGCGCCTTCCGCCGGCGGGCGTTCGGCGTGATGTTCCCGTCCGTCTTCGCCATGGCGGTCGTCGGCGGCTTGCTCGGACTGCGCGGCGAAAGCGTGAACCTCTTCCACCTGCTGGCGGGATTCCTGCTCGCGGGCATGAGCATCGACTACACCGTCTTTCTCCATTCGGGACGCGGCACGATCCGTCCGACGCTCTGCTCGCTGCTGACGAGCCTCGCCGGATTCGGGGCTCTCGCGTTCGTCTCGTTTCCCGTCGTGCGGGCGTTCGGCTTCACCCTTGGCGTGGGGCTGCCCGTCTCGTTTCTCGCGGCGCTTGCGACCGCCCCGCGCGAACCGCGCACGGAGCACGGCGCATCGCCCCTCGGACTCGAAATCCTCTGGATCGCCTACCGTCTCTTCGGACTTCGCGCGCTCCACTTCCTCTCGGCGGCGGTCGGGCTGTGCGTCTGGACTTTCTCGCCCGCCGTTCGCCGCGCCTCGCCCGGTCTGCGCAAGGTCGTGAACTTCACCGTCTCGCTCGCCGACAAGCTCGTCGTGATGGCGGAAGGCGACCGTCTGCCGCGTGTCGAGGCGGAGGATACGCCCGATGCGAAGGCCTTCCTTGACGATGTCGCGGCGAAGCGCGGCGTGTTCATCCTCTGTTCGCACTGCGGGACGATCGAGGTTCTCGCCGCACTCGGTGCGCACGAGGCGACCTTCCACGCCTGGATGGAGTTCGCGCGCACCGGCGTCTTCAACCGCTTCTATCTGCGCCATTCGCGTCAGCGCAGAGTCGTCATTCATCCGATTTCGGAGTTCGGCCCCGAAACCGTCTTTCAGGCGGGGGATGCGCTGGACGCGGGGGACTGTCTCGTGATGGCGGGTGACCGGGGCTTCGGGCGGATGCGTCGGGTTGACCTTGCGGACGGGCGGTCGCTCACTCTCCCGGAGGGCGCGTTCCGCTTCGCCCGTGCGCTGGAGCATCCCGTCTATTTCGCGGCGTGTGTTGCGGTCGGGGGCGGGCGCTATCGGGCGATCATCCGCCGTCTGCCGACGGAGGCGGAATCGATGGCTCGCAGATATGCCGAAACGCTTGCCGAAATCGGTGCGAAGTGGCCCGACCAGTGGTACAGATGGGAAGGAGAGTCGAAATGAACGAACGCTACTTGCTGACGGACTTGGGCATTGTTTCCGCCCTGGGTGCGGGAATCGGGGTGACGGCGCGGCGGATGTTCGCGGGCGACACCTCGGGCATGAAGACGCTGCGCGGCGTTCTGCCGGGCGATGACGAGACGGTGTTCGGCTTCGCCGACATTCCCGACGCGGCGTTCGCCGCCGCACCGACGCGGGTCGGGGCGTTGCTTGACGCCGCGCTCGAACAGCTTTCGCCCGCGCTCGAGCGGCTGCGCCGCGAGATTCCGCCCGAACGCATCGGCGCGGTCATCGGCACGAGCAACTCGACGATGGAGGAATTCACGGCGAATCCCGACCGGATCGACATGGCGTATCCCACGGAGCGCATGCGCGAGAAGTGGGGCGTGGGCGGTCCCGCATGGGTCGTCTCCACGGCGTGTTCGTCGAGCGCGAAGGTCTTCGCCTCGGCGCGGCGGCTCGTTGCGGACGGCATTTGCGATGCGGTTCTGGTCGGCGGGGCGGACGCATTCACCCGCACCGTCGTGAACGGCTTTTACGCCCTCGAGGCGCTGTCGCCGCGCCTGACGCGCCCGCTCGCGGCGGATCGCGACGGCATCAACCTTGGCGAGGGCGCGGCGGTTTTCATCCTGCGCCGCGCGCGGGAAGGGGAAGAGGGCATCGCCCTGCTCGGCGTCGGGGAAAGCTCCGACGCCTACCACCTCACCGCCCCCGACCCGGAGGGACGCGGCGCGGAGGCGGCGATGCGCGCCGCGCTCGCCGATGCCGCGCTCGCCCCGGACGCGGTGGACTACGTCAATCTGCACGGCACGGGCACGGTCTACAACGACGCCATGGAATGTGCGGCGGTTCGCCGCGTTTTCGGCGACGCCGTCGCCTGTTCCTCGACGAAGCCCCTCGTCGGCCATGCTCTCGGCGCGGCGGGTGCGCTCGAGACGGCGCTTTGCTGGATCGCCCTGCGGAACGGACGCGGCCTTCCGCCGCACGTCGTCCCGTCGGTCGATGCGGAACTCGCGCCGTTCCCGATTCC
>CAVFWY010000083.1:0-8050 GCA_963626175.1 Gemmiger sp. | reverse complement strand
GACGCGAACTCGGCACAAGGCGAGGCAAGTTCCGTCTTCCGCATAAACCGCGTCGTCCTCCACGCGCGGACGCCGCGCCTTGAACTTCCGCTTCAACTTCACGATTCTCCTACTTATTTCATCTGTCACATTTGCCCTTAGCCACGGACACGCCAGCCGACCTTCAACAAGTTCGGCTTTGACGACCATGACTCCCATGGATAAGCATATTTTCCAAGTCGCTGATTCACACATTCCTCCACATTCACGATTGCACAGTCTGCGATATTGAACTTAACGACAGTTCTCATGTGGACGCACCTTAAAATCTTGCCGCCCCATTCGTTAACCGCCTCTTCAACATAGTCGAAGATTTTCAGCCGATCCAATTTCGTAAACTCTCGCATCTTCGCCACAATCCTATTTGAGAATGACAGGCGTTTTCAACTGAATGCTCTTTCCCCGCTGTTTGGATGCATATGTCCATTGGAACGGTGTCCCCACAAAGCCCGGCTTTTCCTTCATCGCAAGGCCGATGTAGTCATCAATCGCATGCACAGCCATCTTTCCCTTCTGCGGGTTAAACGTGACAATGTAGTCCGCTTTCTGCATTTCGTTCCCTGTCCCACCGTGCCCGCCATACACCCAACGGCAGAAAGTCCGAAAATGCTTTCCTATTTCCTCTTTCAATCCTGCTTGACACTCTTTCGGGAAATGCCCCTGCACAGGATTCGCCTCAAACATCCGAAGGAGTCCACGCAAACGTTCGTTCTCTTTATCCATCACATCAGCCATTGCATCAGCCTTGTATTGATGAACGGAGACGAACGGCTTTGTCGTCCGCTTACACGTCAATGTCCGATGAAGAACCTGTCCGTCCTTCATCGTCAAAGTCGCAATGACATCCGTCTTCGGCGATCCGCCCGTCGGCAAGAATCCAATCTCGTCTTTGTCAGCCGTTGCCTCAATCTTCTCGACCAAGGCAACATCAATTTCCAGTCCCGTGATCAGTTGTCTGAACTTGAACAGGCCGTCTTCTCGCGATTTAAGGTTCTCTTGCACAGCCGAAAGATAATAGTGCGACGACAACATCGCAGCGATAGCCTTTTCAAAGTTGCGTCCACTGAAATCGAGAGTTCGTCCATAGTTCTTGGTCGGTTTGCAATCGCTCCCAAGGCTGTCGATGAGGATTTCGTCGTCACGCTCCTTAATCTGCGTCAACAAGACTTGCGCCGACATTATTCCGTCAATCCGAGAATATTCGTTCTTTGTCTCGTATTTGCGTTGCTGCTTCGCAAACAGGCCGACTTCTTTCTGGGGCGTGTCGTCAGGATAAATCAGAAAAGATTTGTCAATCGCTTCATCGGCATTCTTTATTCGGTCAGAGTCCCATTGTTGCCCTTTGATTCTGTCCGTCCGCAGCGAAGTCGTTGTATACAAAATCCACCTGACCTGATCGTTAAATTGAATCAGGAAGGGTGAATAATACTGTTCGTTGTTAAGATACCCAGGTTCACCAATCCTGAAATCTTCCTGAACATATGCAAGGTAGCCGTCCTTCTTCAACGCCATAAGAGACTCTTTGAGTTCTCTTTGGAATCCATACCCATGAGCCGAATTCTTCATGACGACCTCCTTACTTCTCTGCCTTCACAAGCGTATGCATCAGAGTATGCGCCAACTCATCTATCACGGGAACGGCAACCGAATTGCCGAATTGATGATACATGCTCGTTCGGCTTACCGGGATAATGTAATTCTGCGGAAAGCCCATGATGTGCTTGCACTCGCTTTCCGTCAAAAGGCGCAGACCTGTTTCCCCGCCTCTGACAAAAGTTCCGGTCAACCTCTGAATCTTGTGATAAGACGCGCAAAGTGTCTTCACGGGGCGATCAAACCGCTCGTCGACGACCTCAGGATGCCCGTCGTCCGCCTTGAAGATGTATGTCTTCTGAAGATACTTTGATATGGACGGTCCTGCCGCGTCCCGCTCGACGAACTGCCCAAACCCCTGATGGTTCTTTGCGAACTTCCCGACGGGAAACTTGAAAACGACGTTGCCCTTTTCTGTGCGCCCGTCAGCCGCCACATCAATCCCACGTTGCGCATCTTCGCCTCGCACGTAAACAGGCAAATCTCCTCTGAATCCGATGATGTAAAGGCGCTTCCGATATTGCGGAACACCGAAATCGGCAGAATTCAGGACTTTGTAATCCATCGTGTAGCCAAGTTCGTTGCGCAAGACGTCCTTGATTGTCTGTAGCGTCTGTCCGCCCTGATGCGTGACAAGTCCGGGGACGTTTTCAAGGATGAATGCCTTTGGACGCTTCTCATGAAGGATCTTTTGGATATGGAAGAACAGCGTTCCCTGCGTCGGATGCTCAAAGCCCTGCCGCTTGCCAATGGAGCTGAACGGCTGACAGGGGAAGCCACCGCAGAGGACATCAAATTCGTCGGGGATTGCGCGCCTCGTATCCTCCTTTGTGATGTCGCCATAAGGGACTTCGCCGAAGTTCGCCGTGTATGTCTTTTGCGCGGCCGCGTCCCACTCCGACGAGAAGACGCACTGGCCGCCGCAGCGTTGCATGGCGATGCGGAAGCCGCCGATGCCGGCGAAGAGGTCGATGAAGGTGAACTTCGGATGCTTCGGCGGCGGGAACGGAATGTCTTTTCTGTTTTCTGTTTTCATGATGTCAAAGAACTCCATCTGCACAGGATCAAATACGGTCGCCGTCAGGCCCTTCTCGACGAACGGCTTGAGGCTGTCAAAGAGGAACGGCATCGAGCGTCCGTCCGTCTTGGGGTAAGGCTTTTCGTAGAACGTCGCGTCGATTCGGATGCGTGGACAGCGCGACGAGCAGACATAGACCTCGGACGACTTGCGCCCCAGCAGCCGCGTCGGCGTCGTTGCGTCCGTCAGTTCGTAAAGCGCATAAGCCTCGCCATGACCCTTGCCCGCCTCGGCAAGTGAATAGCCCAACTTCGCCAGTCTCTGTCTGTCGCAGACTTCCTTGAAACGCGCCTTGAACGCAAGCGGCGACGCACCCTCGGCAAAAAGGACGATGCCGCCGATGCGCTCGTGGAACGCCAGTTTGCCACATCGCGGCAACGGCAAGTTGTAGAGCCGCCTCTCGCGAATCCACGCCGCGTTCTCCGGCCGATACGTCCCGACTAAAACGAGATTCTGTCCTTCGCTTTTCTCCATGCCGCATATTATACCAAAGTGCGCCGCCCATGCGGCACAGCCTCTCGCCTCACGCCGAGTTGTCAACTTTGAGACTTCAGCATCTCTCAAACGTCTTTCACGGCTGTGCGAGGGCGGGGCAGACGGATGCCGAGTCGGGGTTTTGCCACTCGAAAGGGAACGTCCGGCACTTTCTCGGCTTGACCGCGTTGATGGCGCAGAGGTTGTCTTTCGTCAGGTAGGCGCACGAGCCGTCGGGACGGCTCTTGAGCATGAGCGACTTGCGGTCGGGCGCGAGTTCCGTCTCATTGGCGATGAAGTCGGATTCCGCTACGCCGAGATGCGCGGCGATGGCGGCGATCTCTGCCTCCGACACACGGACGATGCCGTCCTTGATTCGGCAGCAGGCGCCGCAGCAACGGCAATGGAACTCGCTCATCATCGCGCCATCTCCCTCTCGATCCACGCCATCAGGAAGGCAACGATGCCCTGTTGGCGTTCGGCGGGGAGCTCGACGCCGCGTGGGACGTGCCACCACTTCGCGAGACAGCCGCGACAGCAACAGGCGCAGGCGTGTTGCGCCTTGAACACGGGATGTCCGCGCATCGGGGTCTGCTTGCCGTCGTTCGGCGGATCCGCCGGCGCGAGCCGTGTGCGCACGAAGTCCTCGCAATGGCGGCGAATCGTCTCCATGCCTTTCTCGGCGATGTACTTCCTGTCCGCCTCCGACAGGTGAAACCGCGCCCGAAACTTCGACTTCGCCAGTTTCGCAAACGCAGATTCATAGTGAGTGCTATTCATTCTCCGCCTCCGGCCACTTGAAGCCGAAGTCGCGGCGCTTGATCTTGCAGCGGGGTTCGCCGTCAAGCCAGAACACGATGCCCTCGATGTCGTGCGTCCGAAGGTAGTCGCGCAAGCCCTCGAACGAGCGCGGACAGTCGCGGATGACGTCCGCGCCGTGCCGGACGAGGACGTCGTGCGTGAGACCGTAGGGGTTCTTCTGGAAGTGCGGCCCGATGGCCTCGTATGTCCCGTCCTTCAGGTTGAAGCCGCCCGCGTTGTAGAGCGCGGCGAGATGCCAGTTGTCCGCCGTGTTCGTGAAGCCGCATTCCAGCCAGTGCGGCCAATGTCCCGTGACCGGGTCGGGGTCGCAGCAGGGAATCGCGCCCGGCGGCGGCGTCTTGCCTTTCTTCGCGTCGTAGCGGCGGAAGAACCTGCCGTGCTTGATGGCGCAGCAGGTGCCGTCGTACTTGACCGTGGCGACGCCGCGCCCCGCCAGCACCCATTCGAGGCCGGGCGTCACCTCCTCGGTGGTGGTGACGTGGCTCGCGTCGTGGTAGATTCGCCTGAACAGCGTCGGTATCTTCTTCATGCCAGCCTCCTCAAATCCTTGTCGATGTCGAGTGCGGGGTCGACGGCGACGGTGCGCGTCGGGTTGCGCCCGTTCGCGTCCGCGTCGTCCTCAAAGCCGGTCTTGGACGAGACGGCGACCGCTGGGGAATCCGCCTCCGGCGTCCTGAGGCGCTGCATCTCGTCCGTGATCGCCTTGAGCGTCTTCGGGTTCAGGACGAACTGCGGGTCGTCGATGTGCTTCCAGATCGCGGCGACGAGTCCGTCGCGCTTGTCATACACCTGCGTCTTGTTCTTCTTCGGGTCGAACTCGGAGAACCCCTTGATGTCACGGCGGATAGTCTGGTCGCTCTTGATCGCGACAGACGACTTCGCCCGAAGGTGTTTCAGGACGTCTCTCGGCTTCGGGCGCACGAAGTCCCGGAGGTCGCATTTGCCGAGATGCTTTCTGCGCGGGTCGTAGGCGGACTGCGAGGACAGGACGCCGTATTTCTGCTGGAGCGCGGCGATGTGTTCGCAGAGGTATTCCAGCCAGAAGCGCAGGCGCGCGTTCTGCTTCTTCGATCCGCCCGACTTTCTCGGCTCGCCGGTCGCGGGGAAGAGCATCCTCATGCCGGACTTCGCGACGACGATCTGCCCGTCCTCCACAGTGAACACGTTGCTCAACAGCGCGGCGTGTCCTTTCCATCCGGGCGGCACGTCGGCGCTGTTGCTGCCGATGATGATCGACGCCTCCGGCCCGTGCATGCTGTAGAAGTCCGGCCGCGGAGCCGCGCTGTAGTGGAGGTCCCTGCCGTGGACGTTCCCGAAGCAGCAGACGTTGCCCGCGTGGATGAACTCCGGGCAGCCGAACTTTCGGGCGATGAACCTCTCCAGCCCCTTGCGGGCGAAGACGAAGGCGTCGCCGTCTTTCGTGAATATCGACTCCCTGACAAGGACGTCGCACGGGTCGAGGTCGACCCTGTACTGGGCGCTTGCGCCAGTCTCGCTACTTGTCGAAAGGAAGTTCCCTATGTCGTTGAATGAACACCAAGCCATGCCAGCCTCTCGCTTCTGCACTCATCGCGTTCACTCGTTGGCGGTGGCGTTCTGCTGAACGGACGCGTCGGCAGACGATGGCTGGGGATCGGCGGATGGGGCGTGGGACGTCTCCTCCGTCGCGGCGATCCCGTCCGTCGCGGGGACGGAAGAGGCCGCTGGGGCGGCACCAGTCGCAGGGGCGGCCTCGGCCGCGTGTGCCGCTTCGGTCGCGGGAGCAGCCTCAGGCGCCGCCGCCTCTTCCCGGACTTCATCCTCGTCGTCATCTTCGGCGAAAGGCGACGGTTCGCCCGTGAGCGGAAGCTCCTTGGCCTCCTTGGGGAGGACGCGGCGGGCGAATCGGTACACGGTGCGGTCCTCGAGCTTCTCCTCGAGCTCGGTGATGTCGTAGATGATGCGCTGGCTCTTGTAGTCGATGCCCTGCTCCTGAAGGTAGTTCTTGAACGAGATGTAGTAGTAGGCCCCGGCCTTCTTGAGGTCGAACGCCTGCTTGTCGCCCTTGTGGGAGACGATTGCGCCGAGGTCTCCGTTGGCGGCGGCGAAAATGATGACGGACTTGTCGTCGGCCAGGTGCATCAGGCGACCGGCCTCGACGGTCAGGCTCAACCGACCGTTGACCTGAATCGCCGCCTTTGCGGACTGCTGAAGACGCTCGGCGTCCAATCGCTTCAGACCAGCCACGAACTCTGTTGCGAAACTCATTGACTTCTCCTTGTTATGCGTTGTGTCGGATAGTATATCAAGATTTCGGATTTCGCACAATGGGGCGTACGAGCATTTTGTGATGAATGTATTTTTCGGGTGTGAAGTGTTTTAAGTGAAATCAAAGCGTCGCAAATGAGCGCAAGTGAGCGCAAGTGTGCTTTTTTGCGTCATTCGGTGCTTTCGGTCAACGGCAGAATCGTGCGATTTTGCGCGACAAACTTCGATGCCGTATCGCCGAAAATCCATCTTTGTCCGAATCTCGGACATTTTGACATTCGCGGGCGGCCGGATGTCAATGTCAAAAATGTCAGTTTCTGGCACTTTGGGCGACATCTTGATGAATCCCCTTTAGGGGATTCATCACTTCCGCGATTCCAGCCCGCCCTGACATCGAAAATGTCAAAAATGTCACGCCGTCCGCCGCCGTTTCCGAGGCTTTCGCATGGAGCGAGGCCGCGAAAAAAGGAAACAGACCATGGCGACGAAAATCAGGCGGACGGTATGCGTCCGCTCGTTCACGACGACACAGGGCAAGACGCTCACCCCCGGCGCGCGGAGGCAGATAGAGCGGTTCTACTGCCAGATCGACTGGGATCTCGGCGAGGAGGAGCGCGAGTTCCGCCGCAAGGCGAAGAAGGCGCGGCGGAAGGCGAAGCGGCGCATCAGGAGGCTGCTCAAGGACGCGACCTCCGGCGGCGACCCGAAACTCCGCGCCGAAGCGCAGATCCGCATCATCGACCTCCTCGCCGGAAAGGATCCCGTCCATGCGTAGGAAGCACATCTTTGACCTCGCGAAGAAGGTCGCCAAATGAGCAAGTCCTACCGCTACGACCCCGACGCGGGCGACTACGCCGACCGCCCCTCGTGGGAGCGCGGCAACAAGGCCGAGGCATTCGACGGCGACGAGGCGTTCGAGTGCGCCGAGGAGACGCCGGTGCGGACGAAGCGCGCGAAGCGCAAGAGCCGCGACGCGAACCCGCATCCGCCGATGACGCCCGAATGGGCCATCGAGCTCATGAAAAGCAAGGTCGCCCTGACCGTCAGCGCGCTCGTCTCGCAGCGCGTCATCCCGCCGCACGAGCGGGAGGACTACGTCCAGGAGTTCAACATACTGGTGTGGAACGCGCTGTCGCAGTTCGACCCCGCTCGCGTGGACGAAAGCGGAAACACGGTCGGCGTGGAGCGGTTTCTCTCCGTCGCCATCGAGAACGCCGCGAAGAACGTCAAGATGCGCATCGCGCGCCGCCGCAAGAACGTCCCCCTCGTGCCTTTCGTCGATCTCGGCGAAGGAGAGGGAGACGTCGAAAGCGACGGCGGGGAGGACGGCCCTCCGTGCGACGCGAACCCCTACAAGGCGCATCGCCACTGCATGGAGGCGCTGTGGGTCAAGATGGACCTCGAAGTCCTCTCGCGGCGGCTGTCGATGGAGGAGCGGCTGACGCTTTCCTGCCGGCTCGCCGAGTTCACCTATCAGGAGATCGCCGATTACGTGAGCGACAAGACGGGCGTCAGCGTCCAGCGCTACCACATTCTGGAGACGACGATGCCGCACCTTCAGAAAAAGGCGCGGATGTGCGGATTTGAGCCTCATTCAGGGCGCGGGGAGGAGGCGGAATGAAAATTTCCAAAAATAATTCCCACTTTTTTCCGTCGGGAGTTGTATATATTATTGGGGGGACGATGCGTCCCGGACGGGCGGCGGCGAAAAAATCGAAATTCGACTGCACATTTCGTCCCGAAAAGTTGTATAGGTATTATGTGGGGTCGTGTGTTTTGCGGCGGCCCGAAAAATAA
>CAVFWY010000082.1:0-8123 GCA_963626175.1 Gemmiger sp. | reverse complement strand
CTGGTCTAAAAAGATTTTGATGCTGGTCTAGAATAAATCTGATGCTGGTCTAAAATAAATCTGATGGTGGTCTAATATGATTCTGCCCGTGGTCTAAAAAGAATCCGTCCGTGGTCTTGCATCCGTTTCATCGTGCCGGGTGTCATGGGGACAAGGTGCGATGTGGCGGTCTTTCTGACAGACCGATTCTCCCGATCACCACGGCTATCCCCTCCCCCTTCCTCCCCTCCCCCCAATCCGTGGAAATCCGTGAAATCCGTGGCGATAGCGATCCCCCTTTCCCCAATCCGTGAGATCCGTGGTGAAAACAAAACAATTCGTCGTTTTTCGCAATTCGCCCTAAAAATGTGCAACTTTTTCGCGATTTTCCGCGACTTTACCCCGTTCGCGTGAGGATTCTGCCGCAAATATGGTATAATGGGCGGTATGGAAAAGTTGTGTGTTTCGAAATCATGACGAGTGTCGTTATGGCAGGTGTGATGGTCTGCGTGGCTCTGTTGCTCGGGGCCCTCGCCGGGTCGCCGCCGGGCATTCCATCGCGGCGGACGGCGGCAAGATTTGGTATAATACCTGCAAATGCGCATTCTGACGCGATACGTTCTTCGTGAATACTTGATTCCGCTGGGCTACTGCCTGTGCGGATTCATCTCAATCTATGTCTTGTTCGAGCTTTTCGGCTCGTTCTCGCGTCTCATGGAGGCGAAGTTGCCGCTCGGCACGACGGTCGAGTATTTCTGCGCCTATCTCGCGCCCTACTTCGAGTGGCTCGCCCCGGCGGCGCTGATGCTCGCCGCGCTCTACACGATGTGGAATTTCTGCCGCCACTCGGAACTGATTGCGATGCGGGCGAACGGCATCGGCTTCCTGACGATCGTGCGCCCGATGCTGGCGGTCGCGCTCGGCATGGCCGCGTTCGTCTGGTGGGTGAACGACTGCTACGTGCCGCGCCGGGCGCAGTGGGCGAAGCAGATGAAATCCTCCAGGTTCGACCTTGCGCAGGCGGAGAAGTTCGGCAACATCATCTATCGCAACGCAAAGGACTGGCGGACGTGGACAATCGGAAAGTTCCTTGACGAGGATGCGACGCGACTTGCGAACGTCAAGGTTTCGGTGGATCGTCCGAACGGCGGGGCGCGACTGATGACGATCACCGCCCCCGAGGCCTATTATCTCGATGACGAATGGTGGTTCAAGGATGCGAAGATCCAGCACTGCAACGCGCGCGGCGAAGACGTCGCTTCCGAGACGCCCGAACTGGACGCCCTTCCCCTGCGGTCTTTCGCCGAGTTCCGGGAGCGTCCGGACGACTTCCAGATGCAGAACCGTCCGTGGGCCTACAACTCGATTCGCGACCGCCTGCGCTATCTGCGGACGCATCGCGACCTTTCGGAGAAGACGCGGCAGCGCTACAAATACGACCTGTGGGCGAAGGTTCTCTCGCCGCTTGCGTGTCTCGTGATTACGCTCTTTGCGATTCCGGCGGGCATTGCGTCCGGGCGGCAGTCGGTCTTCAAGGGCATCCTGGGTGCGCTTGTGATGTTCTTCGGGTTCTACGGGCTGACGATCGGGTGTCTGGTCTGTGCCGATTCGGGGTGGCTGCCGCCGATTCTCGCGGCCATTCTGCCGCATTTCGTCTTTCTCGCGCTCGGCATCCGCGCTTTTCACAAACAGCGGTAATATGGTATAATGCGCACGTTCGGTGATAGCAGGCGGGGTCAGGCGGCACTTGAATACGTCTTGTGCGTCGCGGTTCTGCTGGCGGTCGTCGGCGTGATGGGCTATCTCGTGCGGGCCGCACAGCGGTCGGCGGATCGGACGGAGACGCTCGTCAGGTCGGATTATCCGTAAACGAAAGGCAAAAGGAGTCAAGAACATGATGAAGGCACTGAGAAAAGGTCAGACGATGGTCGAATACATCATCATCGTCTGTTTGATAGCAATCGCGCTGATTTCCGTGTTCACCTATCTGAGCCGCGCGATTGCCAAGAAGACGGCGGGCGCGACGGAAGCCCTCTCTTCGCAGGAAGGGTCGAGCGCGAAGAGCGCGGCGGATTCGATCAGCGAAGACACGATCAAGGACTTGGGCGAATAAGCCGATGCGCCGCGGTCAGGCGATGGTCGAGACGATGCTGGCCGTCGTTTTCGTGACCTTCATCCTGTTCGGGCTTCTGCAACTCTCGCACATGCTGACGGCGCGGATTCTCCTCGACCACGCCGCCGCCCGTGCGGCCCGGGCGAGGGCGGTCGGCTTCAACGACTTCATGTGCCTGAAGTCGGCGCGTGTCGCGATGATTCCCGTCGCCGGGAAGATGCTCTGGCCGGACGACGGGGAGAAGTTTGACGAGGCTTCTCGCGTGCCCGACTACCTCAGCGCGGAAAACGAATCCCTCGCACGCGGCATCTTCGAATACGAGCGCTGGCAGACGATGGAAGTCTCGGTGAAGTCGGGGGCGGGCGTTTCCCCGACCGTCGAAACCGCGCTCGGCCTCGACATCCCCCGCTTCTTCGGCTACGGGGACGGGAACGAGAACCCCATCCGCATGGAGGGCGCGGCGGAAATGGAGTCGCACTATCCCCTTTACATGAACGATCAGGGACGCTGAACCGATGAAAGTGCGCACGGGACAGGTTGCGGTCTACTTGGTGATGACGATTGTCGTCCTCTGCGTGCTCGTGCTGATGAACGTCGACGTCTTCCTCTCCGTGCGGTCGAAGAACCGCGTGCAGAACGGCGGGGACGCAGCGGCTCTCGCGGCGGCGCGCGTCCAGGGGCGGCTTCTGAACGAAATCGGGCGGCTCAACTTCGCGCACATCCGAGCGGCGGCGAAGAATGACGCGGAGGAATGCGCCGAAATCGTGCAGACCCAGCGGCGCAAGGCCCTGCTCGGCCCGATTGACGGGCTTCGCCAGGCGAATGACGCAGCGCAACGCAACGGAATGGAGACACGGGACGACTTCGCCCGCATCCTGAAGGAACACGTCGATACGATCCGCACCGTCTACAACGGCGGCACGAACGCGGAAGGCGAGCCGTATCCCGAACCGTGGCCCGGGGCGTGGAACGAATACGCGGCGGAACTCGAGGCGGCAATCGCGGGCGGACTCGCGGTCGGACCGGACAACTGCGAATTCTACGATGCGCAGGGCGGCCACCTTCTGCTCGACCGAAACTTCTACTACGCGATTTCGGGGCGCAACTGGTGCTGGTTCCACTTCAATGCGGAGGGCGCGCTGACGAGTTACCATTCCTATCACGACTGGGGTGCGCTGCCGATCCGCCGCGAGAACACGATGGAAAACAGCGAGGTCTTCTCCCTCCATCTGAAGGCGTGGAAAGGCGCGTTGACCGATATCTTCTCGATGGAGCAGATCGCCGCGCTGTCGCAGGAATACGGCGAGCAGCCCGTGACGGAGGAGGAGCTTCTCCGCTCGCACCTGATTACGAACCGCGAGGAGACGTGGTTCTTCTACGACACGGGACGCTGGTCGCGGTGGTTTGACGGGCTTCGTCTGCCGGGCGAAGACTACGAGTTCCCGATTGTCGGCGAGATAAAGCCCGAATACAACGTGCGGGGGTGCGCGGCGATTTGCCGCTGCATTGCCGAAACGCCGTCCGTCTCGGACGACGACTACACGGAGTTCAACTGGACGGCGGCGGCGAAGCCGTTCGGCACGGTCGAGACGGAGGATGGCGAGAGCGTCGTCACCGCACACGCCGGGTTCGTCGTGCCGTGCTTTGAGTCGGTGCGGCTTGTGGCGATTGACGCGGTGGGCGGCGAAGATCTGGCGACGGCGGACGTCGGGTGGGTCGATCACGTGCGCAAGCACCTGCCGGAGTATCTGATGCAGGGCCCACACGCGGCGGCGTGCTTCTATTGTCAGCAACTCTCCACGTGGGAGCGGACGACCTTCCGCGAGTCGGGCATTCGGTGGATTCGCCTGAACGCGAGTTCGTGCGTTCGCGGTTCGGGCGGCGGTGGCAGTCACGGAGGCACGAGCCATGGACACTAAACGGACGGCAAGGCACGCGGGACAGGCGATGATTGAACTCGCGCTCGGGATGTTCGCGCTCGCGCTCGTCCTCGCGGCGCTTTTCGGCTTCGCCGCCTACATCCTGAGTTCGCTCGACATGCAGCGCACCATCCGCCGCGAAGCGGGGATGAAAGCCCTGAACGGGTTCGGCACGGGCTATGCGACGGCAACAAAGCGCGATACGATCGAGTTCGAGCCACTCGCCTGCGAATACATCGTCGGGTCGGAGCGGCTGCCCGTGAGAGAAACCGTCGAAATGCCCGCCATGGGCGGACTGTTGCAGAATTGAGGTTGCACGATGAAGAAAATGAAGAGAAATCCGTTTGAGGATCGGCTGAAGGAACTCGTTGCACTGGCGGTGCGAAAGAAGTTGGACGCAGTGCTCGTGTCGGACGAGGCGAACCTTCGCGCGCTCACGGGAATCGTCTGCGACAACGCAACGCTTCTCGTCCGCCCCTGCGCCCCCGAAAGCGCCGCGCTTCGGCTTTACACCGACTTCCGCTACGTGCCGATGGTGCACCGCGTCGCCCCCTGGGTGAAGGTCGGCGACATCCGCAAGGTCGCGTTCGCCGCGAAGCGAATCGGATGCGAGTTCGCCACGCTTTCCCACGCCCAGTTCGAGAAACTCCGTGCGGCGCATCGCTCGGCGAAGTTCGCGGACGTCTCAGGCGACCTGCTCGACCTCCGCGCCGTGAAGACGGCGGACGAGATCGAACGCCTCCGCGCGGCGGAAGCCCTCGACTGCGCAATCTGGAAGGAGGCGAGCGCGTCCTTCACCCCCGGCATGACCGAGCGCGACATGGCGCGGCGCATTCGTCACCTCATGATAGAGAAGGGCGAGGGCGAGGCGTTCGAGACAATCGTCTGCATCGGGAAAAACGCGGCGGAATGCCACCACGTCCCCGATGACACGGCGTGGAACGGACGCGACCCCGTCCTTGTGGACATGGGCGTGAAACTGGGCGGCTACTGCTCTGATCTGACGCGGAATCTCGTGCCGAAGCGGCCCTCGTCCCTCTACCGCAAGGTCTATGCACTCGTCGAGAAGGCGAATCGCGCGGCGATTGCGGCGGCGAAGCCCGGCATGACGGGCGGCGAACTGGACGCGGTGGCGCGGAAAATCATCACGGCAGGCGGCTTCGGCAAGTGTTTCGGACACTCCCTCGGACACGGCGTGGGCATTGAAATTCACGAGTCCCCCGTCGCCCGGAAGGGTGACAAGACCGTACTCAAGCCCGGCATGGTCGTCACCATCGAGCCGGGCATCTATCTTGAGGACCATCTCGGCGTTCGCATTGAAGACCTGATTCTCATTACCGAGACGGGTTGCGAACGCCTGTCATCAGACTGACAGAAAAGGCAGGCCTCCCATGAAGACAATCTTCACCCTCTGCGCAATCGCGGCACTTCTGTCGACTTCCGCCGCGCATGGAGAGGATTGGCAGGCGTTCCTGAAGGTCACGCCGAAAGGAAGCGAAACGACGACCAACAAGAGCGGCGGCGGACTCATCCGACCGACGACCACCCTATCGAGCAGTTCGTCGCGGACGCTGAAGCAGACCCTAAAGTGGCTCGCGGAGATTCGCTATCGCGGCAAAAATCTGCCCGAGAAGTCCGAGTTGCGCGTCTATTACATTGGTTATCGCGACGAATCGATGAAGCCGACCATCCTCGAGTCGGAGAAACACGCGCTCACCCTCTCGGAGACGGGCACGTGTTCGCAGGAGCTCGTCTCGCCGACGACTCGCGTCAGGAAGAGCCGTTCGCGTTCGTCGGGCGGTTCGCGCGGCTTCACGAAGAGCTCCTCCACCGTGCGCGGCGAACGCATCGCCGGGTGCGTCGTTCAACTGGTCGCGGACGGCAAGGTCGTGCGCGTGTGGACGTCGAACTCGACATGGGCGAAACCCGCATGGGAAGACCCCTTTACCGACGCAGTCCTCACGCGCAAGCCCAAGAATTCCCTCAACTGACCTACTTCTTGATGGCGGCTTCGAGTGCCTTGAGGTAGTTCTCCGGCCCGCCCCGCCGATAGCCGAGTTCGCTCACCGTCTTTCCCTTCGCATCGAGAATGAGCACCGTCGGGAAGCCCCTGATTCCGTATTTCTCGACGAGTTTCGGATTCTGTTCGCGAGCCTTCGGCGACAAGAGAGAGCGGTCACGCGGAGAATCGACCATCAGAAGGACGTACCGATTGGTCGCGCCCTTGCGAAAGTCGTCCGTATTGAACACCTCCGCGTCAAGCCGCTTGCACCAGCCGCACCAGTCGCTGCCGGAGAAGTTGGCGACAATCAGTCTTTTCTCGTCCGCCGCGCGTTTGAGGGCGACATCGTAGTCGTCAATCCACCCGGAGGGGGTTGAGATTTTCGCATTCGCCGCAATTGCGGCGAACATGCCGATCAGAACAAGCATTCGTTTCATCTGCGTCACTCCTGTTGTGGACGTTCAAGCCGACTTTATTATACCAAAATCCCCGCCGATTTTTCTCGCAAATTGATCCCCTCGGACAGGACGATTTTTGATATACTTTCCCCCGCCGCAAAAGCGGCGAAAACAACAACACTAAAAGCGAAAGGTAAATCCATGAATATCAGTAGTAAGATGAAGTTCGCGGCGGCGGTTCTCGCCTCGTCCGCGATTGTCGGCGGTTGCTCGGAGTGCGAGCGCGAAGGAGGCGTCGACCTGTC
This sequence comes from Gemmiger sp., assembly GCA_963626175.1. GTDB lineage: Bacteria > Verrucomicrobiota > Kiritimatiellia > RFP12 > UBA1067 > UBA1067. The sequence continues at coordinate 1,407 of CAVFWY010000082.1, read as the reverse complement.
GGCACAGGCGCTCGCGGCTGCGGAGGCGAGCGGATTCCGTCCGCCCGACGGCGGCGACGGGGGTTCGCTCCACATCTACACGTGGTGCGACTACATCGCCCCGGACGTGCTGACCAGTTTCGAGAAGGCCCTCGGCGTGACGATTGTCGTCGACACCTTCGATTCGAACGAGGCGATGTACGCGAAGCTCAAGGCGGGCGGAACGGGCTATGACATCATCATGCCCAGTTCCTACCAGATTGAGTCGATGGCACGGGAAGGCATGATCGACGAACTCGACCACGCGAAGATCCCGAACGTCCGCAAGAACTTCGACCCGTCCTTCACGCGGCAGATCCTCGACCCGTCCTTCAAGTATAACGTGCCGTATGCCGTGACGTATACGGGCTTCGCCTATGCGAAAGACCGCATTCCAGAAGGGGCGGACGTGAACAGCTGGGCGATTCTCGGCAATCCCGCGCTGAAGGGTCGCATCTCGCTTCTCGACGACATCCGCGAGGTGATTGGCGGCGGACTGATGTATCTCGGCTATTCGATCAACTCGACCGACCCGAAGGAAATCGACGCGGCGGTTGCGCAGGTGCTCAAGTGGCGGGCGAACATCCGCAAGTTCGACAGCGAGAGCTACAAGACGGAAGTCCCGGGCGGCGCGACTTACCTCGGCCACGGCTATTCGACCGACACGACGCAGGTCATCGTCGGGGATGACGAGGCGGGCGCACCCGCGCGTGACGACATCGGCTTCGCCCTGCCGAAGGAAGGCTACACGATTGCCTTCGACGAAATGGTCATCGCCTCCGGCGCGAAGCGCAAGGATCTCGCCTATGCGTTCATCAACTACATCTACGATGGCGACGTCGCCACAGCGAACATGGATTACATTTGCGGACCGAACCCCGTGAAGCCCGGCATCGAGAAACTCGACCCCGACTACCGCAACCTCATCATCCTGTCGGACGAACAGCTGAAGCGGGGACAGGTTCTCAAGGGTTTCGCCGACAACCCGGAGGTGCTCGAACTCTACAACAAGGCGTGGGATCGCATTAAGGCGACAGAAGCGCGCTGAACGCCGTTGCGACGGCTTTAGCCTGATTACGTTCCGCCGCGACGCAAAACGTCGCGGCGGAACGTGTTTGATACGGGACAATCAAAGAGTCTACCCTACAGGCATAGTAAACTTGTTGGGGATCTGGGATTTTCTATTGGCTCGGGCGGCTGGATTCGAACCAGCGACCAATTGATTAACAGTCAACTGCGCTACCACTGCGCCACGCCCGAACGGTTAAACGGCGGATAGTATATCATAACTCGCGCTCTTCGCGCAAGGGGGATTTTACCACCGTCTGCCTGAATGGTGGTGGGGCAAGGATTCGAACCTTGGAAGGCGTAAGCCAGCAGATTTACAGT
>CAVFWY010000081.1:0-8193 GCA_963626175.1 Gemmiger sp. | reverse complement strand
CATCAGCAGACCGGAGGTCGGCTCGGGGACGGCAGTCCAAGTAGCCGACGATGCCGCAGAAGCGGTCATGCTGATGTTAGATCCGATGGACTCTTCGCCCGTAGAGTCTCGACCTTTGATACTGTCGGCAATGGCTATGTAGGTGTTTGGATCGGCGTTCCCGTTCACGATGACATAGTAGACGTCATATGCTGAACCGTTTGCCAATGTGTCAATATACACAGGCCTTGAACCAACCGTAGTTCCGCTTTGGATAGTGTCGTATTGCTTCGACCCCTCATAGCGCCCAGTAGCCGCGCCGAAAGTCGTCGAGTCAAGAACGACGGACGAATCGCTGAACGTTGATGCCGAGATGGTCGCGGCATCCCATGCCGATGCGCTAACGAGATAGACGGTGTAGCCACTGTTATAGCCCTCCGTTCCTTGCGCACTCGTGATCGAGTACTTCCAGTCAACCGTGGCGGCGTTCAGCCCGAACGCCACTGCCACTGTTGATATAGCCATGAGTAGTTTATTCATTTTCGTTTTCCTTCCTGCTCCGCACACCATGCGCGGAACAAAATCGTCACTTCACAGGGTTCTTCACCGTGACATAGACCATCCTGTCGCCATTGGGCTGATTCAGCCAAAAGCCACCGCCGACTTCCACAATCGTCGTGGTGTCGAGGTCGCCACCGTCCGTCGCCCAACCGGCCTCTGCCCTGTCCTTATCATTGTTCCACGCATCAGAACAGTAGTAGCGCGTGATATAGCCGCCAGCAGCCGTGCGCACCTGAATCTTGGGAGCATTGAGATGCCAGTTCTCTATCATGGTTGTGCCTTGATAGGACTGCCCGGGTGTGAGCTTCCATGTGACAGCGTCGCTATCATTCAGTCGAAATGCAATCGGGAAAGCACCACCACAGAGCATTGTGAATGTTGAATCGCCACCGACTGCCGTCTCGCCAGATGCAATTGCGCCGGATGTGGTAAAGGTGCAGTCGGCACTTGCGCAAGAGACCCATGCGCCTCCGCCAAGGTTGAGAACCGTCGTGGTGTCGAGGTCGCCTCCATCCGTCGCCCAACCAGCTTCAGCCGCACCCGCATCATTGTTCCACGCATCAGCGCAGTAGTAGCGCGTGATATAGCCACCGGAAGAAGTCCTTATCTGGATCTTCGGCGCGTTCTGATACCAGTTCGGAATCATGGTCTTGCCTTCATACGAGTAGACCGTGGTCACGCTCGGCACAATCATGCCGCTGTTCAACAGGACAGTCTCGCCGTTAACCGCATCCCACTGGAATGTGATGATGCCCGTGGGCGAAGTGCTACCCTGCTCCTTGGCGGAATAGCCCACAATGAATGCCCTCTGCGATTGCGCTTGCTGACATTGACTTGGTGTTGGTGGCGTGAGGCTGAATCAGCGCAGTGATGTGCAGGGTGGCGGTGCGTCGAGAACCTTGCATGAGCCTTTCGTCGAAACACCCCATGTCAACGACCGAGTATGTCGAGAACGGCGCGGAGCCTTTTCGTGCCATCGACCGAACGCTGACAAGTTTTCGTGTCCCGCCGTAGGCGGGCTTTCGTGTCGGGTGGGTGGGCGCAACCCCGGCGGGGTTGCGGCGGACGGCGACGGCGCAGGGGCGAAGCCAACAGGCTTCAAGCCCCGCGACGGCGACGGACGCGACAGTCGCGCAGTGCGCGACGCCCGCACACCCGGTTCGTGGTCGCGCGAAGCGCAATCAAAGAAGAGAATGAGAAGGACAAACGACAGCCGATAACGGACAACCGACCGCCTCGTTTCTCTACGTTTTCTATGTTCTCCACGGCTCAAAAACCCTCTCACGCTCCTCCCTCTCCCCGCGCCTCAAAACCGCCCGCTCGGCCTCGCGACCCCGCGAGCGGGGGCGGCAGGGGGGCGGCGGCGGGGGGTGTGAAAATTTTTCTGAAGGGGGCGTTCGACCGCCTCGCGGCGTGGCGCGGGCGCACGAAACCCCTGTGTTTATTGGGTGAAATCGACTTTGCGCCGTCTACCCGAATGGGTGACGCGCCGAATCGCCCCCTTGACAGGCACTTGACCGACTTGCAATCGGACGCAAAATTATGGTATCATTCCCTTGACTTTGGAGAAGGTGTAGCCTTTGGGCTTGCTTGAGGCATTGGGCCAAGAGAGGTATCAGGGGTTGCCGAACCGGAACCGGGTCACTGAAAGGAGTCCAACTATGGACATCAAGAAAGTAATGACTGTGGCGGCTTCGCTCGCTGCGGGTGCGGTTATGGCGGCTGACGGAATCGTTAGCTCATCGGTTGTGGGCTACGCGCAGAGCGAGCTCAAGGGCGGGTTCTCGGCGGTGGGTGCGCAGTTCATCCCGATTGGGTCGGAGAAGATTGACCTCTGCGACATCATCCCGACCGGCTACGACAAGGACACATACGTCGGCGGTTCGATTTACGTCCAACTGCTGGATGCGAATGGTTACACCGTCGCTGGAAGTATGTATTACTGGTATGACGACCCTGAAGGGACGGCGTGGTTTGACGGCGGCGATGAGGAAGTTGTGCGCGGTCAGGTAACATACGCGCCGGGTGAGGCCGTATGGGTGTGCGGCAATTCCGCTGCGGAAGCTCTCCAGTCTTCCGGCCAGGTCGCCAATGGCTCGATCGACGTTGTGCTCCGCGCTGGATTCAAACTCATCAGCAATCCGACCCCTGTCGCCATCCCGTTCAACGACGACAACAACGACGGCAAGTTCATTGCCCCGACGGGATATGATGTCAGCACCTATAAGGGCGGTTCAATTGGAGTGCAGAAACTTGATAAGGATGGTTATACCGTCGCCGGAAGTATGTATTACTGGTATGACGATTCCGAAGGCACGGCGTGGTTTGACGGCAGCGACGAACTCGTCAGCGGAGCCGTTCTGAATCCCGGCGAGGCCATCTGGGTCAATGGCAACAGCACGTCCGAGAAGTTGAACTTCCCCTCGGCACTTTGATTTTGTGCGGCGCATGGTGTGCCGTGCAGAAAACACAAAAGGAGAACAAAAATGAAGAAACTCATAATCGCGGCGGCCGTTGTCGGTCTCGCCGTTGCCTCTCCAGCGGCATCGTTCAACTGGAAGACGGCGAAGTCAGGTGGGGCTGTTAACGCCTTTGAGGGCGGATCAATCGTCGAATCGACGGTCTACATTTTCACGTCAGACCAAGCGTCGTCCATCCTTTCGGCATGGGCAGCTGGCGAGGCCTGGTCAAGCGGTGCGCTGGATAGCAGCACGATTGCCTCGACAGGAAAGATTGCGGCGAAATCGACGATGTTCGATTACGGCGGTGCAGGCACGGCGGCAACAATCGATGCCATCTTCGCCTTCACGGAACGGGTTGGTGATAAGGATTATTTCTACATCTCGACGACTGCTTCGGCCTCCAGCCCAGCTACGGGGTCTGCTACCATCAACTTCACGGAAGGTGGCGTTTCCACGTCGGTCATGGACGCCGCGAGTTTTTCTGGCGCGGGTTGGTATGCCATCCCGGAGCCGACGAGCGGGCTGCTGATGCTGGTTGGCCTCGCGGGGCTGGCGTTGCGCCGGAAGAGGGCGTAATGTAGCGCCTGGTGCTTTGTGCGGTCGCGTTGAAACGCGACCCTCCCGCATGGGGCATGAAGCGAAATGAAAACGGCCCGTCCGAGGAATCGGGCGGGTTCGTTTTTTAGGGTGTGGTTTAGACAGGATTGACAAGATTGGCGCGGGGGATGAATAGCCGTTGAGATCGGAAGAACATGGAGAAGAGAAAGCGTGGTGTAGAGTATGGCTTGGAATGGATCAGATAGCGGTGCGGCGAATTCAACGCAAAGAACGCAAAGTGCGAGAGACGCAAAGAACGCCAATGGGTGCGGTCGCGCTGAAGCGCGACCCTCCCGCGCTGGCGGCGCGCCGAGGACGTCGCGCGTGAAGGGGCTTGTCGCGCTCGCGCTCGTTGTGATTGGCGTTGGCGTGTGGTGGTTCGTCGCCGGACGCGGTGACGGCGAGGAGCGAGAAGAGCAACCGCAGAGGGTGCGTAGTGCAATTGCCGAGGCGACGCCAGCCATCGTGCCGAAGAAGCCGACGGTAGAGCCTGCCGTGCCGCCGAAGGAGATTCCGTATTGGGAGCGCGAGACGACGAATGGGCTGACATTCCGTCAGCAGATGAAGTGGAAGATTCATCACCGTCCGCCGGCGATCATCACGAACAACACATCGCTGACGGAGACCCCGCCCGCCTACGCCATCTTTGAGTCACGTTGCGACAACGACCTTGCGGCCTTGCTGACCGTTCCGCTCGGCACAACGGCGGTGGGGGATCCCGACTACGAGCGCTGGTTCACGCGGGATTTCCTGAAGTCCCTTAAAACGCCCATCGTCATCACAGAGGACGACACGCCGGAGCAGGCGAAACTCAAGCGAGACATGATTGCGGCGAAAGCCGAGCTCAAGGCGCGGCACGACGCGGGCGAGGACATCGCGCAGGCCATGTCCGAGACGCGGCGCGAACTTCAACAGCTCGCGGTCTACAAGTTGGAAGTCGAGTCCATGTTCAGGGAAATGGCCAACAATCCTGGCACGACGGAACAGGACATTGAGGACTTTCTTGGCGCGGCGAACGCCCTGCTCGACAGCAAGGGCGTCGCTCCCATAACGCTTGGGCCGCTCGCGAAGTTGCGCTTGCTCCGCGACGCCAACAGACAGGAGGTGACACAATGAAGCGACTCGTTCTCATATTGACGGCCATCATAGCGTCGTCCATCGTCTTGGCCGACGCGCCACAGACAAACGCCGCCGAGAAGACAAGCCGGAAACTCGACCGCGCACAGATGCGGCAGAGGTGGTATGCCCGCACGGGTGGCGAAGTGCAGATCCCTGGATCGAAGTCGGGGCGTATTGTTTTCGTCAACGCACAAGGCGAGAAGAATCGAGATTTGATTTCACAAATCGCCACGGACTTTGCGGAGCGGCACAAGGTTCGCGTCGATGTTGAGGACGGCGCGTTCTCGCTTCCAAAGCCGACGGTCAGGGGCGAGGCGTCGCTCTTCGTGGTCAATGATGCGAGCCTCCCCACGATACTCCACGCGCCGGAAGACCGCTGGACGATGGTCAACTTCTCCCGCCTGGGCGAGGGCAGGGGCGCGAAGCCGCAGTTCTACGACGAACGCGTGAAGAAGGAGTTGACGCGCGGCGTTTGCCTCCTTGCCGGTGCGCAGACCTCGAACTATCCCGATTCGCTCCTGACGAGCGTGACAAAGCCCGACGACCTCGACCGCTTCCTCGGATGCCGTCTACAGGTGGACATTCAGGAGCGGTTCGTCCCCTATCTCAAAGGGCTGGGAATCACACCCGCGAAGTTCGCCACCTACCGTCAGGCGTGTCAGGAGGGCTGGGCACCGCCGCCGACGAATGATGTGCAGAGGGCGATTTGGGAGAAGACACATCAAATCCCTGACCGTCCGATGACAATCGAGTTTGACCCGAAGAAGGATAAATAGGGATAACGCGGAGCGAGCGGACACCAAGAAGCACATACCGAAGAAGCCGCCCTCGATGTGAGGGCAGCTTCTTCGTTTTCGTGTGCGCCTGTTTTCGTCGCGCTTCCGTTCCCTACTTATCCCTCTGCGGGTCGAACTCGATCTTGATCGGCTTGTCGGGGATGGCGTGAACTTGATTCCAAATGGCGCGTTGAACATCGTTGGTGGGGGCAGGGGCCCAGCCCTCGCGGCAGGCGCGTTTGTATGTGACGAAGCTCGCGGGCGTTACGCCGATCTTGGCGAGCGACGCGACCATCTTGTTCATCACGTCAATCGGCAGTTCGCAGGACACGAGGTCAAGGTCGCTCGGCTTGTCCCCGGCGGACATGAGCGAGCCGGGGAACTGCGAATCCCCCGCACCACAGACGAGGGCGATTGTGCGCATGACTTCCGCACGAAGCCGTCCGAACCGCTGCACGTCGTCCACGCCTCCCTCCTCCAACCGCGTCAGGTTCACAATCCCCCAACGCTCCTCGCGAGCGACAAGGCTCACGGGAAGCCGCTCGTCCTCCACCACGAAGACGGCGACCTCCGCGCCAAGTGCTTTCTTTGCTTTCAGGGCGGTTTCGGCCACGACACGCTCGCCGTCCTCGACCCGCACATTCAACCCGATCTTGACGCGCAAGTTCTCCGCGACACTCTTGAGCTGTGTTGAACCGACCTTCTTCTGCGAATTGACGATTACGATGCTCCCACTCTGTGAGCCGGGTCTCAGGACTTGTCCGCCGGCTCGGCTGGAGACGGGAGTCCCCGTTGCCGCGTAAGCGTTGAGGGCGATTCCGCCCAAGGCTGTCAGACAGAGAATTGCCAGACTTCTCTTCATTTCCATTTCTCCTCTTCGTTTTTCATCTGTTCGAGTTTCCGCTCGACCATGCGCGTCGAGAACTCCGAAAGTCCCCTCTCGCGCAGCATCTTGTTCGCCGCCTGATAGGCGTCATACGCCTCCTGCGCACCGTCCTCATGTTCGATGGTCGTCAGCATCTCCCGTAGGTTCTGCCGATACTGGAACAACCGCACCAGCTCGTCCCGCGCCTCCTGCAAAACCTTCGCGGGCGATTCGCCGCGCTCCATCGCCTCGATGAGAATCTTCCTCGCCTCGACCACCGCCTCCTTCTTCCGCCGCTCCTCGTCGGTGTCGTCGTCGCAGAACTCGACCGGCTCCTTGATTGCCTTGCGGAACTGCTCGTCGAAGCGGCTGTCGTAGGTGTAGCCGCCGATGATCATCTGCCCCGGTTCAAGGTTCACGACCGTCGAGATGTGGATGTCCGTCGGAGCCTTGAACAGTTGTTTCTGACCCGCGTATGGGTTGATGGCGTTCGTGTGGAAGTAGTAGTCCTCCACATACCGCGCACCATTCGGCCACCGCAGAATCCCTTTCTCGTCCGGCTTCACGCGGTCAGGAATCTTCTTACGCTGGGCGGGCTTCTTCTCCTTGGGAATGACCATCGCGCTTTCTTCGGTCGGAGTCTCTTTCTGTAAGACAGGGGTTGCCTCGCGAATCCGCGACGGTTTCCTCTCGTCGGGCTTCGTCTCCGTCTCCGAATCTCGTCCGCCACGCAAAAGCCACAACACGCCCGCGACGGCGCAGACCACCGCGACAATCAAGAGAAGAGCACGATGTCCGATACCGCCAGCCTTGGCGTTCTTTGTGTCTTTCGCACTTAGCGTTGAATTCTCAACGCCCCCATCTGAACCATTCCAGGCCATGTTTCGCTCCTCGCGTAAATCCTGTGGATCCTGTCTAAAAAACGAGCCCGCCCGATTCCTCGGACGGGCCGTTTTCGGTGGTAGGGTCACGCGTCCCCGCGTGACCGCCCGCGCTTACGCCCTCTTCCGGCGCAACGCAAGTCCCGCCAACCCCACGAGCATGAGCAGTCCGCTCGTCGGCTCCGGAATCGCCCCCGCCGACGTCCAACCGCTCGCGGAACCCGCCGTCGAGCCGATGTCAGAAACATTGTAGATGTTCGCCGCGTTGTCAATCAGGGTGCCGTCGATGGTAGCCGTCGTCGCGATGTACATATCGCCGTAGGTCTTGTCGGTGTAGCTGTAGATGACGACCGCGTAGTAATCCGTCCCAACTGCTGCAGTTGTCGTCGCGACGACACTATTGCCCTCCGAAGTTGCAGTTGCCGATGCCGTCTGCGTGGCGTATGCCTTATACAGCTCCGCCGAGGACAACTTCGACGCGGAAGTGTAGACTTCCGAGTTCACGAGGAACACGCTCACCGCCAGTGCCGTGCCGTCAGCAAAACTTTTCTTCACACCACCGCTGGCCCATCCGCCAGTCGCGCTGGTTGCGGAACGAATCGTCCCTGAGTTCCAACTGACTGTTGCAGCATTGACGGCCACCGCGCAGAGCGCGACCGAGAATGCAATTATTAGTTTTTTCATTGTCTTGTTCTTTCTTGTGTTGTTTTTCCAACCGCGCACGACCCCTTGCCGCACACGAGGAAATCGTTTGATTTAGAGTGCCGACGGCACTTTGATCTGAATCGCCGAACCCGCAACGACGGCGAATCCGTCGCCGGCCTCCAGCGACACGGTGTTTGCCGGTTCTTTGAACAGGGGGTCGGCATACCAGCCGACCTCGACATCCTCGAGCTCTGCCGCCGCCTCGTTCACGTAGTAGTAGGCCTTGTCGGTCGCGCCGCCCTTGGTCA
>CAVFWY010000080.1:0-8251 GCA_963626175.1 Gemmiger sp. | reverse complement strand
CCGTCAATCTCGTTCGGCGTGACCATCTTCCAGAGATGCCAGGTCTGACCGAAGAGAATCGACCAGCCGCTCTCGTGCGCCGCATCGACGTAGAGATGCCGCCAGTGGAAGTCGTAGCTGTTCTGGTCGCCGCCCGCGAGGTCGAACTCAGCCTTGCCGGAGAACTTCCAACCGTTGACCGCCTCAGGCGTCATGAACTGAACGCCGAGAATCGAATCCTGCATCGAAAGCGTCGTGTTGTTCTGCCGCCCCTTGTTCTTCACGAAGTCGGCCGACCAGTCGCAGTCGAGCGGACGGTCGGAGTAGACGCCCTCGAACACGAGGTAGCCATACGGCGTAATCTGCAGCCCGGACTCGCTCAGCGGCTCGAAGATGCCCGCGAACTTGTCGGCGAGGTAATACTTCTTGCCCGACTCGGTCGTGTAGATGCGACCCGATTCGCTCACTTCCGTGCCATCCTCCTTGGCAACCGCCGTCTCGGACTTCGCCGTCCCCTCGGCGGCCGGCGCGGCGGACTGCGCCTTGCCTTCCAATTCGGCGATTTTCGCGGCCTGCGCCTTGTTTTCCGCCTCCAGTTTGGAGATGCGTTCAATCAATGCCTTCAGGTCGGCCTGCGTCACCGCATCCGTCGGGGCGGCCTCAATCGCGGCCACCGTCCCCATGGCGAACAGAGCCGCCAAAACGAGTTTTTTCATACTGACAATCACTCCTTTTAGGTGAAAGATTTGCGTATTATATCATTTCCCGCCGATACATTCAACCGCCGCCCGACGAGATTTTTTCAGACAGGTTAACAGGATTTACGGGATTTTGGGGTCGATTTCCCTCCCTTCCGTAGTAAAGATCGGGCGCGATGAAGGTCATCGCGCCCGATTCTCCCGATCTCAACGGCTAATCCTCTCCCAATCCGTGAGATGCCTCAGCGAATGCGAATGGTGAAGCTGCGCGAAGCGATTTCGTAGCACCCGACGTCAATCGCGGTGCCGCGAATGCGCGGATTGCCCTTCAGGTCGATGGACGGCACGACAAGGCCCTCCGTCGTACCCGCGTTCTTCAGGATGCCGTCCGCCTTGGGCAGCCACTTCCCGTCGGTCACGCTTTCGAACATCTCGGCAAGTGTGCCGACCTTGCAGGTGTCGTTGAGCGCCACATCACCGTCCGTCACGCAGTTGATGAACTTGCCCTTATTAGAATCCCAGCTGATTGACGCGGCAGTCCCCTCGGGCGTCGTGTTCTGCGCAATCACGCAGTTGTAGATCCTGGCATCCGCCGCCGTCGCATGAACCACCACCGACAGACCCGTGTGGCAGTTATCGACGATCGTGCAGTTATCCATCACTGTGGGACCTGCCAGAGTGATGAGCTCCAGCTTTTTGTCCTTGTCGACCTTCTGGTGCGTATTGTCCGCAGTCGCGTTCTGCGTGATCAGGCAGTTCGAGATGCGACCGCCGCCGCTAGCGCTAGTATAGATGGCAATTCCTTGCGCATTATTAACTGTCGTAACCGCCGCGTTTGAAATGACGCAATGCGTCACGAGCGCATTCGCCGAGCGAATGCACACGTTGCCCCCGTAGACTCCTTCGCCCCCTCCCGAGCGAATCACGCAGTTCGAGACCGTGCCGCCGTCGCCCTCAATCAGCACGTTTCCGCCCCAAGACCTGGTGTAGTAACCTGTGCCATTCTCGATGGCAACGCCGGAGACGAGCGCCTGCTCGTTGCGGAGCGTGACGACGTTCTGGTTGTCGGAGCGGTTCAAGTTTCGGAGGATGACGTCCTCGGGATGTCCCGTGCGACCGACCACTTCGATTGCGTTCGACAGGACGAACGCGCTCGACTGTTCGTAGACACCGGGCGCGACGATGACCGTGCCCTCCATGAACGTCTCGTCAAGGCTCTTCACCGCCGCGGCAATCGTTTTCTTCGCCGCCGTCTCCGAGAACCCGTCGTTGTTGTCGTCATCGCCCTCGGGGCTGACATACATAACCTTCGCCATGCCCGTCTGAACGAAGAACGCCGTCAGGGTGCGCGGCGAATCCGCCGTGACGGTGATTTCCGCCGCCGTCGGGTCCGCTACGCCGTCCGTGTCGCCCATCCAGCGAATGAAGTCGTAGCCTTCTTCCGGCTTCGCCGTCAGGGTCGCGCTTCCGCCCTGCACGAACCAGCCGCCGCCGGAGGCCGTTCCGCTGCCATGCACGGCCGTCTCGACCCGGTTGGAGACCTCGAAAATCCACGTCAGCCGCACGTCGCCGCCCGGATGCGAAAACGAAACCGAGTTCCCTTCGCCGTTCGAAAGATCCTCCCAGGTATCGCCGTCGCCAAGCTTCTCCGTCTTCCAGCCAGTGCAGGCGGCGACCTGTCTGTCGGACGAAATCTCAACCAGCGTGTCGACGGACGCCGAGACATCCGCCCCCTTTGTCGCCTCACTTGCCCCATAGGCAGGCGTGGGCGCCCCATACGTTTCCGGCGAGCCGGTGACGATGAGTGAGTCGCCTGACAACTGACGGCAGAAGTATTCGAGTTCTTGGATCATCAGCCACCCATCCTTGTCTCCGTTGTGAGCGGTGAATGTCATGCGGTAGAACTTGTAGGCGATCTTGTTGAAGAACTCAAACACACGCGGCTCCTCTTTGCTCCACTCCGTCTGGTCGGACTGGCTGTCGAGCGTCGTCCATGTTTTCCCGTCGGAAGAACCCTCGAGGTAGAAGTCCTTCGGCGCACGCGCCATATTCGCCCATTGCCCCGTCTGAGGCCAGATCCGATAGGCGTTGACGACAGTGGCTTCCTTGAACTCATAGGTCACCCACAACGGATTGGAATCCGTGATTTTGAGTCCAAGCCGGTTCGAATCGCCGTCATTGTTGACCTTATCCTTCGTCGCCTCCTCTTGAATGTTGAACGCACCCCCACCATTCTTTATCGAAGTGTCGTTAATGTAGTCGTTGCCGTCGACCGAGGCGCGGTTGTCGGCGACGTCCGTCAGGTCGGAAAGCCCCGTGATGTCGGCGGAGGCCGCGAGCGTCGCGGAAAGCGCGAGCGCCGAGATGATGCGCCTGGCATTAAGGAGGCGGCAGAATATACCCCCCCCCCCCAGGCGGTTGGTCGGGACGAAGCCTGCCTTTACTGTCGTTTTTATGGTCATGTTCATACTCCTATCTTCTTTGTTTTCGCCTTCGCTCAAAGCGCCCCCTCGGCACTCCACTGACGAAGACAGCGCAATTATAGCATAGTCGAGAAATTCAAACAAGACCATTTCAGGCGTTTTGCGAAAAATATTTTCGGGCGTTTTGCGAAACGATTTCCACTCCGCTGCCTTCCCTGCGAGTCCTTCGGTCGCAGCGGGAGGGACGCAACTTGTTGCGTCCGCGCCCCACGGTCGCAGTAAACTGCGACCCTCCCGACCATTCCCGAAGTTCGGTCGCAGCGGGAGGGACGCAACTTGTTGCGTCCGCGCCCCACGGTCGCAGTAAACTGCGACCCTCCCGACCATTCCCGAAGTTCGGTCGCAGCGGGAGGGACGCAACTTGTTGCGTCCGCGCCCCACGGTCGCAGTAAACTGCGACCCTCCCGACCATTCCCGAAGTATGGTATAATGGGTGCATGACAACATTGATAACAGGTGCGAGTTCGGGAATTGGTGCGGCGATTGCCGTCGCCTGTGCAAAACGCGGCGACTCGCTCTTCTTGTGCGGACGCAACGGCGGGCGGCTAGATGAAGTCGCCGCGAAGTGCCGAGCGGCGGGCGCGGCGGCGGTTCACGCGGCGGTTCTTGACGTCACCGATTCGGACGCCACCGCCGACTGGATCCGCACCTCAAACCAAATCGCCCCGCTTGAGCGCGTCTTCGCCAACGCCGGGGTCTCAACGGGCTGCGAATCGCCCGACAATGTGCGCAACACCTTCGCCATCAATGTCGGCGGCACGGTGAACACCGTCCTGCCCGCGCTCGAGATCTTCCAATCCCGGCGCACGGGACACCGCCAGATTGTCCTCACCGCGTCCATCGCGGGCTACGGGCCCCTTCGGGCGTGTCCGTCCTATTCCGCGACGAAAAGTTGCGTGAAGACATGGGGACTCGCCCTGCGCGAACAACTCGCCGCACACGGAATCAAGGTCTCCGTGATCTGCCCCGGATTCGTGAGGTCGCGCATCACGGACGCGAATACCTGTCCGATGCCCTTCTTCATGGAAGCCGACCGTGCGGCGGAAATCATCCTGAAGGGCGTCGAACGCGACGTCGGTCTCATCGCCTTCCCGTGGCCGATGCGTCTCGCCAGCTGGTGGCTCTCAACGCTCCCCTTCCGGCTCAACGAACTCCTGAACCGCCTTCTGCCGCGAAAGACAGGCTGAAGGAGGGCGGAAGTCGCCCCCCCCTCAGTTTCGGTCAAAGGCGCGGTGGGCGATGTCCTTGCGATAGAACATTCCCTCGAAGGAAATCTTCGCCGCCGCCGCATATGCCGCGTTGACCGCTTCGCGGAGCGTCTTGCCGCACCCCGTCACGCTCAATACGCGCCCGCCCGCCGTCCGCGTCGCGTTCTCCTTCGACTCCGTTCCGCAATGGAAGACGATTGCGCCGTTCGTCTCGGCGGCCTCAAGTCCCGTGATGACCTTCCCCTTCTCATACGCGCCCGGATAGCCGCCCGAAGCCAGGATGACCGTCGCCGCCGCTTCGGGCAGGACTTCGACATCCGCCTCGGCGAGACGCCCCGTCGCGGCGTTCAGGAGGGCCTTTGCGAAGTTGCCGCCGATGCGCGGCAGAACGGCCTCCGTCTCTGGGTCGCCAAAACGGGCGTTGAACTCGACGACGTTGATGCGCGAGCCGCTCGCGGCAACTTTGCCGCCTTCAGGTGTAATCATCAGCCCGGCGTAGAGGATGCCGCGATAGGTAACGCCGCGCTTCGCGAGTTCACGCACCACGGGAAGGATAATCCGCTCCCTGATTTCGGGCAGCATCGCCTCGGTCACGACGGGCGCGGGCGAATACGCCCCCATCCCGCCCGTGTTCGGGCCCCTGTCGCCGTCGAAGACGCGCTTGTGATCCTGCGAACTCGGCAACAGCACGGCACGTTCGCCGTCCACCAGCGCAAGAATCGAGCACTCCTCACCGTCGAGAAACTCCTCGACCAGGACTTCCGCACCCGCCGCGCCAAACTTGTTCGCAACGAGCATATCGTCAATCGCCGCCACCGCCTGCGCCGACGTCTCGGCGACAACCACCCCCTTGCCAGCCGCAAGGCCGTCCGCCTTGATGACGACGGGGAGTCCGAACGAGGGCAGCGCGGCCTTCGCCGCCGCCGGGTCGGTGAAGACCTCGGCGCGACCCGTCGGGACGCCCGCCGCGCTCATCACGTCCTTTGCAAACCGCTTCGAGCCTTCCATCCGCGCCCCCGCCGCGACAGGCCCGAACGCGCGAATCCCCGCCGCCTCAAGCGCATCGACCAGCCCCGCGACGAGCGGGGCCTCAGGCCCGACCACGACGAGGTCGGGACGCTCGGCCTTCGCCCACGCGACGACACCCGCGACGTCATCCGCCTTGACCGGAAGATTCGTCGCGAGAGTCGCCGTTCCCGCATTGCCCGGCGCACAGTAGAGCGTGTGCCCTTCCGCATCCTGCGCCAACCGCCACACAATGGCATGCTCGCGCCCGCCCGAACCAACTACCAGAATCTTCATCTTCACTTCTCCTTGGGAATGTTCAGTTTCTGCCCGATGCGCAGGTTGTCGTTCTTGAGCCCGTTCATCTCCTTGATCTTCTGCACGGTCGTGTTGAAGGCCTTGGCGATGACCGTCAGCGTGTCACCGCTCGCCACCTCGTATTCGATGTGCGGACCCGCGTAGACCGGGGCGCTTCGCGTCGGCGTGGGGGCCGCCGCCGGGAGTTTCGCAATCCGCGCCGAGAGATCCCGAACGATTTCGCCGCGCTGGGCTGAAACTTCGCGCCGCACCTGCTCGAGCGAGGCGCGGAGCGCGGCGATTTCAGCCCTCAGCGAATCGACTTCGTCCTTCGAGTTCTCGACCCGCGCCACGCGCCGGGCGAGGTCTTCCTGGTTCGACTGCAATACGTCGACCTGCCCGGAGATGCGCTGCATCTCGTTGTAGGCCTGCTGCTTGAGGAACGCCTCGCGACTGCCGGCCTGCGCAAACGCCGCGAACGACGCCAGCGCGGCAACCGATGCAAAGACAACCTTTCTCATCTGACTTTCCTTCCTTTCCTTTCTATATGACAAGTAGTATCAACCACACGACGCCGAACACGCCCGCAGAGACGAGAAACCGATTCCGCTTCTGGTCGGTCTCCTCCTGACGGACGCTCCGCCCGAACGCCCGCATGCCGCCGCCCGACAGGTAGTGGTAAAGCCGCTCGTCGGCAGGGTCGTCGCGTTCGTCGAGTTTCCACGGCGTACGCGAACGCGTGTAGACGTGTGGCGAGCGAATGGTATGGATGTGAATGGCGCTCATCTTACGGCAACCTGATTATCTGCCCCGCCTTCACGCGACCGTCCGTCGAAATCTCAGTCTTGTTCGCATCGCGAATCTTAGTCCACGCCGACCGAACGCCGTAGAAGCGGACGGCCAGCTTGTAGAGGGTATCCCCTTCCTGCACGACATACGTCTCGGGACGCTTCTCGTGAAGAGGCTCGGCGGCGGACTTCGCGGCGGTTTTCTTCTCCGTCACCTTGAACGGCGTCTCGGTCGTCTCCGCCCTTTCGTCGTTCAGCAGGTTCTTCACGTCCGCCGAGAACCGGGTGCGGTCGAAATCTTCCGCTTCGTCATCGTCCAGGAGGTCACGGTCGCTCGGCAGGACGGCGGCCTTCGTGAGCGTTTCATCACCGACGGACGAGACGAGCCGTCGCAGGTTTTCGTTCTCCCTGCGGCAGACGGCGAGATTCTTTCGCAGTTCTTCGGCGGAGGTCTTCAACGCGGCGTTTTCGTCGGTGAGCGTCTTGACCGAGGCCTTCAACTGTGCGTTTTCCGCCACGGCCGCCGCGCCATCCGCCGCGTTCAACTTCTTGACGAAGGCACTCGCGAGTTCACGTTCGCAGATGCGGGCGCGTTCCTGCGCCACGTCCGCCTTCTCACTCGACGGCGTCTGCAACATGTATTCGCGGTAGTTGCAGAGCGCCGCGAGATAGTCCTGCAACTTATCCTGCTGAAGACAGGCGAGTTGAAATCGTGCGGAAGTGTTCGCGGGATCGTCGCGCAGAACCTTCTCGAAACCCGCAATGGCCTTGTCGAGACGACCGGCGGAATAGTCCGCCATCGCCGCCTGGTAGGTGCGGTTGCCGCGTTCGCTTTCGTAGTTGCGCCGTCCGGCTTCGTCACACGCCGTCAGACCCGTCAGGATCGCCAGCGTCATCACCGCCTTCGTCGTCAGTGTCTTCCTCATCTTCTTCGTCCTCCTCCTCATCAAACTCATCTGGGGTGTCGTCAATGAAAATATCGTTCGATTCCGCCGCCTCACCTTCTTCAGTCGGCAGAAGTTCGTCCTGCTCAACGGCGGCGATTTCCTTCTCCTCGGCGGACGGCTCGCCGTCGGTCTGACTTGCCGCTTCCTCCGGTGCGGCCTTTTCCGCCTCCTCCTCGGCGACCTGTTCAAGTTCCGTCTTCGTCTCTTTCTTCTTGTAAGACTCCGCCTTCGTGCGCGGGTTCGACCGCTGGAGCGTCGGGTCGAGTTCGTTCAGTTGCTGAAGATTCGCAAGCCCGAAGTGGTCGAGGAAGAGGGGCGTCGTGCCGTAGAGGAACGGATGCCCTGGCAGTTCCGACTTGCCGACGAGCCGAATCAGTTGCAAGTCCATCAGCGTCTTCACGTTCGCCGACACGTCCACGCCACGAATCTCCTCAATCTCGCTTTTGGTAATCGGCTGGCGGTAGGCGACGATTGCAAGGGTCTCGAGCGAGGCACGACCCAGGCGGCTCGGACGGTCGAGCTTGAGCATCGCCCGGACGTAGCGTCCGCAACTCGCCGCCGTCTGAAGGCGATAGGCCCCGCCCGTGCAGACGAGCCGAAAGCCGCACCCGGCGACTTCCAGCGCCTTGCCGAGCCCCTTGATCGCCTCGTCAATCTCACGCGAGGTGCAACTGCCGTAGACGTCCATAATCTCACGGTTGTCACCTTCCTCCGGTTCGACGGCGCGAACGGCCGCTCGCAAGTCCGCCGCCGTCAGCGGCGTTTCGCTCGCGAACAGCAGCGAGCCGACAATTTCCTGCAGGGACTGCGGAAGCGGAATCTTCACCTCATCACTCATATTCGTCC
>CAVFWY010000079.1:0-8371 GCA_963626175.1 Gemmiger sp. | reverse complement strand
TAGCCGCCGCCTCGGCGGACTTCGCTTCCGAGAGCGCGGCGGTTTTCGCCGCGACGTCACCCTGAAGTGCCGCGACCTTCTCGCGCTGCGCCTGAATCTCGGCGGACTCCTCTTCAGTCTCAGCCTCTTCCGCGACCTCGGTCTTCGTCTCGCGCGCGACCTCCTTCTCTTCCGCCACCCGCTCCTCGGTTTCGATTTCGGCGAGCCGCTCCTCGGGCGTCTTCTTCTGCGCCTCAATCATCTGCTCGAGCTTCGAAATCTCGACCTGAAGCAGTGCGCTCGCCGTGTCGAGCCCTTCCGTCGCCGCACGGACGGCCGCGGAAGCCTGTTCGAGGGCGGACGACTTCTCGCCGACCACCGCAATCGCCGCCTGCTGCGCCTGGGTCAGACCCTCCTGACGGCTTGCCAGAATGGCGAGAGCCGCCGAGAACTGACCCTGAAAGAGGCGTTCCTTCTGTTCGTCACGCTCAAGCTGGAGTTCGGCGAGAAGTTTCTCGAAGTCGGTCGTCCCCTTGACGGAAACGGACGCACCCGAGAGAACGGCGACGCCTGACGCACCAGTTCCCTGACCGGAGGCAACGGTGGTTTCCGCATCCGTGCCGAGCGTGTTTGCCTGAATGTTTTGAGAGATCTTGATTTCCATAGCGATTTGTCTACGAAGAACATAGCGGCAAGGTTACACCGCAATTATACCATAAATCGACGGCAGCCGTCTTACGCCATTTTGCCGACGCGAAACGCTCGGACCAGACCCAGGCCAACCGGTTCGAGCGTGGCAAGGGGGCTTTTTCCGCGCTGAAGCGCGAGTGCCTTCGGGGGAGGCACGGGCGGGAGCGCATCATCCGCAAGTTGCGCAAACGAGAGAACCCCCTTCTCGTCCGCCAACGCGCGCACCCGTTCGTCGGCCGGCACTTCCAAAAGCCAGCGCGGTTCAAAGCCCTCGTTCGGCACGAGGCAGTCGCCGACGGAAAGCGCGGCGAGTTCCGCCTCGTTGAGCATCCATTCGCCGTGACAGGCGAAGGCCACCCGCGTCAGATTGCGGATGGAGGGGTGCGTGACGTCAAGATTCGCGAGAACGCCGAGACGCTGCGCCATCTCGGGCGAGAGGTCGAGCGCGAACCGCACCTCCCCGCCCTCGTCCGAAACGGCGAATGCCGTCTGCGGAATCGGCGCGGCGGAAAGACCCGCAATCGACAGCCGCCGCTTGGCGATTTCCTCAACGAACTGGAAAAGGACGCCACATTCCTTCTCGACAAGCGCGAGCAGCACTTCCTTCGGCAAATCCGAGCACCGTCCCTTCAGCAACGTCAGATCGGGGAAAAGAGGCGTCGGCTCGATTGCGAGAACGTGCGGCTCATCGTCAAGGCGCACGTCAAGAACGACTGTCGCATCGGCGGCAAGGGAGTCAACGCGCACGAGACGGGCATCCTTCCCGTCAAACTGCGTCTCCAACCGCCAGGCGGGCGATGCCAGAACACGGGCGGCGTTCGCCTTCGACCACTCCGGCCATTCCCTCAACAGTTCGTTCGCATCCATTGTCAGGCCCTCTTCTTGCGCACGTCAACCGTGACATTGAACGTGGCGATTTTCGCGGAAAGGTGACTTGCAATCTGCGTGCGTCCGTTCTCCAGCAGAACGGACATATCGACCGTCGTCGGACGGAACTGGACGTCGAGTTGCCGCCCCGTCACGGCAATGCGAACCTCCGTGCCCTCCAACACGTCGGGACGCAGTTGAACGACAATCTCGCCCTGCCCGCGCAAAAGCCCCGGCGAGACGAGGAGCGTATCGGCCACCGCCTGTGCGGCCTCGACGAGCACGGCCGTCGGAGTCGGCGCGACGGGCGCAACGGCCGAAACAGCCGCCTGAGTGCGGACGACTTCCGCCGGCGTGATACTCGGCGCAGTCGGGGTCTCCGGCACAATCGCGATGCCAGGTTGCGGGGCAATCTTCGGCGCAACACCGGCGGCAACCAGGGCTTCGGCGCTTTCCGTCTCGTCGCGATTCCGCACGGGATTCGCGGCAATTGTCTGCTTGACATCGACAGACGCGACCATTGAGCGGTCAACCCCGGCCAGGGCAACGCCCGCTTCTTCAGCCTTGGGCTGCACAACAACTAATTGTTCAGCCTTGGCCGGCAAAACGCCCGACTGCTCGCCTTTGGCGGAATCGACCGTCGGACGCTCAATTTCGGCCGACAAAGCGCTTGACTGCTCAACCCTAGTCGATGCAACGCCTGGTTGCTCAACCTTCGTCAATGCAACGCCTGGTTGTTCAACCTTGGCGTGCTCATCTATTGGACGGTCAACCTCGATTGGCAAAACGCTTGTCTGCTCAACCCCAATGGGTAAAGCGCTCGGTTGCTCAGCTTTAGCCGGGGCAACGCTCGGACGCTCAACCTCGGCGGACGAGACGACGGGCGCGCCTATCGAGTCGCCCGTTGCAGTCTGGCAGGGGCGAGCGTCCCGCTCGTCCGTAACGGCGACAGGCACAACGGAGACGGCGTCGCCCGATTCAACGGCGCGGCGGCGCGGCGGCAAATCAATCGCCTCTTCGGAAACCGTCGCGGCAACGGCGGCGGCAAACGCCTCGCCCAGTGCCGCGTTCGCCGCAATTGGCTCCGCCATCGCCCGTTGAAACGCCGACACTGTCACGCTTGCCACGGGAACGTTCGGCACTGCCGCCGATTGCGCATCCGCCCCAATCGGCATCGCACCCGCCGCATCGAAACCATCTGTTCCGCAATTCATATCAATCGAAGGTATCGTCATCATCCGCCGTCAATCTCCTTCCGGTAAATTCATCCATCTCGGCATCCGCAAGCATTTCCTGCTGCCGCCGGTCTTCCAGTTCCCACGCGAGGCGATGCTGGTCGATCTTCGCCTTCTTCTTGCTCGCGGCAACATATCGCACCCGCGCCGCCTCCGCCTCGCGGTCGCGCTTCTGGAGTTCGTCCTCCGCCCGACGCTCCGCCTCTTCAAGCAGCATCCCCTGCTCGTCAATGCGCGTCACCGCGCCCCGCGCACGGTCAAGGTCGTCCATCGAGACGACGCGCCCCATGACCGCGCCGTAAATCCGGTCGCGCCGCGCCTCCTTCGTCTCGTCAAACCGTCGGAGTTCTTCCTCCTTTTCATCGCGGACGCGCTCCGCCGCCGTCCGTGCGCGCCGTGCCCCGGTGAGTTCCGTCCCCGCGCGGTCTTCGCGCATCGTGCGGATCTTCAGCATCGCGTTCAGCGCATAGGCCATGGCCGCACCCCCTTTGCACGAACGGCTTCCGCCGCACCCTCGAACCAGACGACGCACGGCCCGTGAAACGAATAGGAAAGGTTCTTCGGTCCGCGCGGCAGAAGAATGTCGAAGACAGACAACTTCGGGCAGAAACCCGTCGGATTCTTGCCGATCCACGCGACGAGTGCCTCAGGGCGCACGGTCAGCGTCGCCCCGTCCTCGACCGCGACTCTTGCCACGCGACTGCGCGTCGCCGCGACAACCCAGCCGAAATTGAACGCCGTGACGGGCGTCGCCCTTTTGAAACTCATCGGCACGAGTTTCAGCGCTTTCGCGCCGACGCGCGACTTCAGCGGCGCGACGAGAACCTTGGACGAAACGACCGAAAGCGGCTCGTCCGGCAACGCCGAAAGCCGCGTCAGGAACGGCGCATCGGCGGACGCGAACCAGGCCTCCGCCTCCGTCTCGACCGAACGAATCCACGCACGGTCGGGAACGACAAACCCCCTGAGCGCCTTGACGACGGCGCGACCGAGGCTCGCCACGGGCTGGGCGCAGCCGCACAGCCACGTCCCCGCCGGCACCTTCGCCGCACCATTCTCGATCAGAGCCTCGTCCATGTCACTTCACCACCTCAATCAACTGGCGGATCGTCTCATCATAGGCGGGACGTTCCTTCAAGCCCTGGCAGAGGAAGTCGTTCACCTTGTCGATCTTCGCAATCGCCTCGTCCGTCGCCCGATCCGCCCCCTTCTGGTATTCGCCAATCTTCAGGAGGAGTTCGACTTCCTGATACTTCGCAAGTATCTCGCGCAACTTTGCCGCCGCCGCCTTGTGTTCAGGCGGAACAATCGCCGACTGGCAGCGCGAAATCGACTGGAGCACGTCAATGGCCGGGTAGTGGTTGAGCTGCGCGAGTTTGCGCGAGAGGATGATGTGTCCGTCGAGAATCGAGCGCGTCTCGTCCGCAATCGGCTCGGTCATGTCATCGCCTTCGACGAGGACGGTGTAGAGCGCGGTAATCGACCCCTTGTCCGAATTGCCGGCGCGTTCCATCAGTTTCGGCAGTTCGGAAAAGACGCTCGGCGGAAAGCCGCGCCGCGTCGGCGGCTCACCGGCCGCAAGGCCGATTTCACGCTGGGCACGGCCGAAGCGCGTCACCGAGTCCATCATCAGCAAAACCTTCTTGCCCTTGTCGCGGAAGTATTCGGCAATCGAGGTTGCGACGTAGGCGGCCTTCAGACGCTCCATCGCGCTCCGATCGGAGGTCGCGCAGACGACCACGGCACGCTTGAGTCCCTCGGGGCCCAAGTCCTTCTCGATGAACTCGCGCACCTCGCGTCCGCGCTCGCCGATGAGGGCCAGAACGGAAACCTCGGCCTCGGTATTGCGGATAATCGACGCGAGCAAAGTCGACTTGCCGCCGCCCGCCGCCGCGAAAATGCCCATACGCTGACCTTCGCCGCAGGTGAGTAGACCATCCAGGGCGCGAATGCCGAGCGAAATCGGTTTCGAGATAATCCGACGCTTGAGTGGACTCGGCGGGTCGGCGTAGACGGGATAGTAGGCCTCGGGGCGAATCGGGCCTTTCACGTCCGCGTCAATCGGCCGCCCCAGGCCATCGACCACGCGCCCGAGAAGCGTCTCGCCGACGGGCACCATGTGGACGCGCCGCGTCGGAATCACGTCCGTCTGCGCGGAAATGCCGGTCATCGTGCCGAGCGCGGTCAGAAGCGCGGCATCCTTCGTGAAGCCGACGACTTCGGCCTGAACCTCGAAGTTCTCCCACGGATTGCGCAAAATGCAGATTTCGCCGACCTTCACCCCCGGCACGGCGGCTTTGATGATCGTGCCGACGACCTGAATGACGCGCCCCTTGATCTCAATCGGCTGGGCATCCTCGACGGCCCGGTCAATCATCTGCGCAATGTAGTCGAACGCGGACGACACGGTCAGCCCTCCCGGTTCAAGTTCTTGCGAATCGACTTCTCAATTGCCGCGAGCTGTCCCTCGACGGACGCCTCGACGAGCCCGGCTTCGGTCTCGACGACACAGGCCGAACCGGAAAGGTGCGCGTCCTCGACCACGTTTGCCGCCGCAACGGACGGGAAGTCCTTGAGAATCTCGTTCAGCCGCGCACGGACAACCGGAACCATTTCCGCCGCGACCTTGACCGTAATCTGCCGCTGGTTGCGCACGACGGCCTGCATGGACTTCTTGACGATCTGCACGACAAGTTCCTTGTCACCGATTTCGGCGACGCACTTCTTCAGGGCCTTCATCACGATGTCCGCCATCTTCATTTCGACGGATTCCATATAGCGGACGCTCTCGTCAAGGAGGTCGAGTTTCTGCATGAGAATCTGCTCGCGCCCCTCGGCGAGTCCGTCCTCGTAGCCCTTCTTCTTCGCCGCCTCGGCTGCGGCTTTCGCCTCCTCGGCAATGCGCTTGGCCTCCGCTTCGGCGGCGGCGATGACCTGTTCGACCGTCGCGATCGCGCCCACCTCCTCTGCCGAAACGCGAGGTTCGGCGTTCTCGACCTCAAACCCCTTAGTCTTTATGAGTAGCATAGCCTGTACGCCTCCGGAAATTTGATTTTCAGCAATGTGCGGGTAACGTCCTTCGCGTTCGCGAAATACGGCAGATAACGCAGGATCTCCGGGTAGACTTTCGAATGCTCGGCTTTGAGCTGGCGGACGGTCTTTCCATCAATGACCGTGCGCCATTTCTCCGCCTCCGGAATCGCCTTCAACCAGGCGTCAATCTCCTCTCGCGTCTCGTTATCCAAATATTCGAGGCGACGCCTGTCGCCTTTCGCGTAGACGACGAAAGTCCCGGTGGCGAGAAAGGCATCCCGCACCTTCGGCCACAGCGGCCCGTTCACCAGTTCTCTCGCCTCGTCCATTGTCATGTCGTCGCCACCCATTTGCGGTTCGCATTCTGAGATTCGAGATAACGGCTCCAGCGGCGGTCGGCTTCCGCCTCGCGTCCGAGCAAGCGGAGCGCCCGCGTCTCCAGGAGTGCGGCGGGGCGCGTCAGCGTCCCGTGGAAACTGGCCGCCCGCAGGACGGCGAGCGCACGCTCCGATTCGCCGTTCTCGATGAGACTCTCGGCCAGCGCCGCCGCCGAGACGCCGTCACGCGGGTCGTCCTCGACCAGCGCCTCGCACAGCGTCCGCGCCCGCGCCCCCTGCCCGTGCCGGGCGAAGACCCACGCCGCCGTCAGCATCAGTTGTCTGTCTTCCGCGTCCATTTCACTTCTTCTGCGGCATGTCCTGAAAGATCGTCACCGTGATCTTCTCGTAGGAAAGTCCTTCAATCGCGTTCTTCACAAGCGACTTTATCTGCGGAACGGAGTCGTTCAGGTCGACGTCCCAGCGACTCCGAATCGCCACGGCGGCGGAACTCGGCAGCGTATTCTTCGCAAACGGGTCGTTCTCCGGAAGGACGACGTGAACGCGCGCGTCCACCACGCCGTCAATCATCGAAATCGTCCGCGAGAGATCCTGCGCAATCGCGTCCATGAAGCGGATGCGCTCCTCGCTCGGACTCGAGACCATGCCGGTCTTCTTGAACACGTCACCCACGCCGTTGAACTTGCGACGCGGGATGCCGCGCCGCTCGCAGAGATTGGCGGCGGCGGCGAAATCGGCCTGTTGGATGGAGACGTTCCACGTGCCCTCGTCGCCCGGCTGCTTCGTCGCCTCCATGCCCGCGTCGAGCAACGCCGCGATGACGGCGTTCGCCTGCGACTCCTCAAGCCCCGAATAGAGCGTCGCCGCCTTGTCGCAGCCAACCAGAGCGACCGCCAGCGCCAGCCCGAAAATCGTTCGCGTCACTTTCATGTCTTCCCCTCCTCGCTTAACTGTTCTTGACGAGCGTCGAAATCGCGTCCGTCGCCTTCTTCGCGATGTTGGTGACGATCTCCTGATGGAAGGAGAAACTCGCAACCTCGTATTGCAGCATCGTCAATTGCGCGACCGAAGCCTGTTTCATCTGCGCGATGTCCGCCAGCGCGGACATGCGGTGCAGAATGCCCTGCTGGCCGTCCTGCGCGGAGCGCCAGGTTTCGCCAATCTGGCTTGCCATCGGCACGGGTGTCGTCGCCTCCACACCCATCGCGCGCTCGAACGCCTCGACCGCCTGCGGATCCATCGCCTTCGGCGCGGCCTGCAGGGCCTCAACGCCGCCCGAACCGCCGCCGGCGGCGCGCACCGCCTCAACAATCATCGCTTCTGTCATGACATCAATCCTTTCGCCAACTGCGCGGCAGCCGGGTCTTCGTTCTGTTCCGCCGCCCTCCGCAACACCTCGTCCGCATCGCGGTCACGTCCGAGCCGCTTGAGCGCCATGCCCTTGAAGGCCAACAGCATCGCATTCTTCGGAAAGCGCGGAAGCGCCTCGCCGTCGATGTAGTCCACGCAAAACGCGAACTGCTGCGCACTGATGAGCAAAATGGCCTTGCCAACCGCCACCGACGGCGCGTCGGGACGAAACACCTCCAGCACCGCGAGAATCTTTCCCGCGGACTGAAAGCGGTTCGCCCCCGTCGCCATCAGGGCAACGTTCAGGAGAAGCCGCGCTTCTTCTGCCGTCAGGTCGAACATCCCGAAATCAACGGAAGTTGCTGGCGATCGAGCTGAGCGCGTCCGCCATGTTCTTCTGGATGTTCGTCATCGTCGTCAGCGCGAGATTCCACTGCTGCAGGTCATACTGCAGCTGCTGGAGGTTCGCCTGCACGTCGGGATGCGCCTGATAGGTCTCCAGCGAAGCCGCCAGACGGTTTTCCAACGTCTGCGCCGCCAGCAGAAGGGCGTTGTAGACATTGTCCGTGTGGATGAGTTCGCCCTGATCCGGACGCGTGATGTCGGTAGCCCGGTTGACAATCGAGCATTTTCCGTCACCGACTGAATAGTCTGCCATGTCTTGTTCTCCTGTTTGTGTTTTGTTTGTTTTCTTTTTTCTGTTTTCTGATGTTCGACCACCCGGCCGAAAGAGTGAAATCTATTTCCTCATCTGTAGCCGCAGAAGCTTTCGTGCGAGAGTGACGGCCTCGTCGAGCGCGGCGCACTTCTCGAACTCCGTGCGCGGCAGCCCCTTGTCCTTCGCCGCCTTCACGCGCACGGCGAGATCCGCCAGCACGG
>CAVFWY010000078.1:0-8392 GCA_963626175.1 Gemmiger sp. | reverse complement strand
ACTACGTGATGGGCGCGAACATCGCCGGCTTCGTCAAGGTCGCCGACGCGATGGTTGCTCAGGGCGTGTGCTAATCCAGACGCCAGATCGACTCATACGGGGGCGCGGCAGAAATGCCGCGCCCTTAATGCTTTCGCCCCGCCCACTTGTCAGCAGTCGCCTTTTATAGTATACTACTGAATCACAATGACGAGTAACGATGAATATGTAGTGCAACTGCTGACCGAACGCGGCATTCTCACCGCCGAACAGGTCGATGCTGCCTCGAAGTCCATGAAGGCCGAAAACGAGACGACGCTGGATGTTCTCGTTGCCGGAGGGTCGGTCAGCGAAGACGACGTTCTCGGAACGGTCGCCGACCAGTTCGGCCTGAAATACTGTCACGTGAACGCCGATGCGATCAATCCCGAGATCACGAAGGAGATTCCGGCGGAGATTGCGCGGAAGTACGGGGTTGTGCCCGTCGTCTCCGACGCGGAGTCGATCACCGTGGCGCTTTCGGACCCGATGGCGTACGATGCGATTGATTCGCTGCGCTACGTGCTGCACGGGCGCGACGTGGAGGCGGTCATTTCGCCGCGCGCGGAAGTGGCGGCGGCGATGGCGAAACTCTATTCGGACGGCGAAGCCGCCGACGTGCAGACGCGGGACGAGATTCTCGGAGGGGCGGAGGACGCGACGGGCGACGACGCGCCGGTCATCAAGCTCGCGACGATGCTGATTACGACGGCCATCAAGATGAAGGCCTCCGATATCCACATCGAGCCGATGGAGAAGGAGTTCCGCGTGCGCTACCGCATCGACGGCGCCTTGCGCAAGATGGATTCGCCGCCGAAGCGCCTGCAGAGCGCAATCATCTCGCGAATCAAGATCATGTCGAAGATGAAGATTTCCGAGAAGCGCATTCCCCAGGACGGGCGCATTCAGATTACCGTGAACGGCAAGGATCTCGACCTCCGCGTCAGTTCCGTGCCGACGAACCACGGCGAGTCGATCGTCATGCGTATTCTCGACAAGTCGAACCTTTCGCTCGGTCTGCCGCAGCTCGGCTTTTTGACGGATGATCAGGCGACGTTCGAGCGGCTCATCAAGTTGCCGGACGGCGTGGTGCTCGTGACGGGCCCGACGGGTTCGGGCAAGACGACGACGCTCTACGCCTGCCTCGGTCAGATCAACACGCCGGACAAGAAGCTCATCACGGTCGAAGACCCTGTCGAATACCAGATGAGCGGCATCAACCAGGTGCAGGTGAACAAGGATGTCGGGCTGGACTTCTCCGCCGCGCTCCGTTCGATCCTGCGTCAGGCGCCGAACATCGTGATGATCGGCGAAATCCGCGACGCCGAGACTGCGGACATTGCGATGGAGGCCGCGCTGACGGGTCACCTCGTGTTCTCGACCCTGCATACGAACGACGCGCCTTCCGCCGTGACGCGACTGCTCGACATCGGCGTGAAGCCGTTCCTCGTCGCGTCCGCGCTGCGGGCGGCGATGGCGCAGCGTCTCGTCCGCGCCATCTGCGAGAACTGCAAGGAGGCGTATGCGCCGAGCGAGCGCGAAATCAAGATGCTCGGGCAGATCGCCAAGACGATGCCGGAGAAGATGTTCCACGGCGCGGGCTGCGACCGGTGCGGCCACAGCGGCTACAAGGGACGCAAGGGCATCTTCGAGATCTTCAAGGTCGATGACACGATTCAGCGGCTGATTTTCGATCACGCCCCCGCGACACTTCTCCGCCAGCGCGCCCGCGAAATGGGCATGCGCACCCTGCGCGAGGACGGCATGCTGAAGGTCGCAAGCGGTATGACGAGCCTTGCCGAAGTCCTTCGCGTGACGATGGGTGACGCCGACTGAAGAAAGACACTCACAGGAAACAAAGAGAGGAAGAGACGATTATGGAAATTACGATGCCGGAACTGCTGCAGGCGACAATCGACGAAGGGGGCTCCGACCTCCACATCCGCGCCTACATGCCGCCTGAACTGCGCGTGAACGGCGAACTGCTGCCGCTTTCCGAGGAGGCGCTGACGGAGGAGGACTCCTATCGCCTCGTCAAGGAGATCTCGAGCGACGCGCAGATGGCCGAAGTCGAGAAGAACGGCGGCGCGGACTTCGCGCTCGCCCATCCGGACGGCACGCGCTTCCGTGTCTCGATCTTCAAGGAGCGCAAGCGGTATGGCGCGGTTTTGCGTCAGATTCCCTCGAAGCTGATGACGCTCGAACAGCTCGGACTGCCTCCCGTGGCGAAGGAGCTTCTCTTCAAGCCCCGCGGACTGATTCTCGTGACGGGCCCGACGGGTTCGGGCAAGTCGACGACGCTCGCCTCGATGCTGGACGTGATCAACCAGGAGCGCGGCGTGCACATCATCACGATCGAAGACCCGATCGAGTTCTACCACACGTCGGCGAAGTCGCTCGTCACCCAGCGCGAGGTCGGCGACGACGTGCCGAGTTTCGCGGAGGCGATTCGCCGCGCCCTGCGTCAGGACCCGGACGTGATTCTCGTCGGCGAAATGCGCGACCTCGAGACGATCGGCGCGGCGATTACCGCGGCGGAAACGGGTCACCTCGTGTTCGGCACCCTGCACACGACGGGCGCGGCGGAAACGATCGACCGTATCGTTGATGCGTTCCCGACCAACCAGCAGGCGCAGATCCGAACCCAGCTCGCGGCGGGGCTTCAGGCCGTCATCTCGCAGATTCTCCTGCCGAAACTCGACGCGAACGGCGAAGTGCACGGGCGCGTCGCCGCGTTCGAGATCATGACCTCGACGGACGCCATCCGCTCGCGCATCCGCGACAACAAGACGAATATGATCAAGAGCGACCTTCAGACGGGTGCGAAGTTCGGCATGATGACGCTCGACTCCTCGCTCATGAACCTTTACCGACAGGGTCTCATCTCCTACGAAGACCTCATCACGAAGTCCCAGGATCCGG
The DNA here is from genome assembly GCA_963626175.1 of Gemmiger sp. GTDB lineage: Bacteria > Verrucomicrobiota > Kiritimatiellia > RFP12 > UBA1067 > UBA1067. The sequence continues at coordinate 5,452 of CAVFWY010000078.1, read as the reverse complement.
ATTCGGTCGTGCAGAAACTCAAAGAGGAAGGGTACGGACGGTAAGCCATGCTTGACCCGATTCTCCAGATTCTCATCCAGAACGGCTACATCGACGAGGACACCGCAAAGGATTTGCAGGAACTCTCGAAGACGGAATCGAAGACCGTCCGCCAACTCGTCATCGACCAGGGCATCCTTTCCGAAGACGACCTGCTCGCGGCGATGGCGGCCTATCAGGACACGGAGGCCATCGACCTCGGCGCAATGACGATCGATACGGACGTGACGACGGCGATTCCCGCTTCGACCGCCCGGATGTATAACGTATTCCCCGTCGCGTCGGACGATTCGTCCGTCACGCTTGCGACTTTCGATCTCGTCGACCCGCGCATTTCCGACGAAATGCTCTTCACCCTCTCCAAGGAGGTGAAGTTCGTCTTTGCCCGCGAGAAGGACGTGATGGACCGCATCGCCCAGTATTACGGCGACTCGAGCGAATCCGTCGCGGACATGATCAAGTCCCTCGGCGAGGGAATGTCGGATGACGAGGGGCTGACGGCCAACGTGAACGACATCGCCTCGGTCGAGAACGCGGCGAATTCGTCGGCGATCATCCGCTTCGTGAACCTCGTCCTCTACCAGGGCGTCGTCGACCGCGCGTCGGACATTCACATCGAGCCGTTCGAGAAGGACTTCAAGATCCGCTACCGCGTGGACGGCGCGCTCTACGAGATGAAGGCGCCGGACGTGAAGATGGCCCCCGCCATCATCTCGCGCATCAAGATCCTCTCGAACCTGAACATCGCCGAACGCCGCATCCCTCAGGACGGCCGCATCGCGCTGACGGTCGCGGGCAAGCCCGTCGATCTTCGCGTGTCGTGCCTCCCGACGGCGCACGGCGAGTCGGTCGTCATGCGTATTCTCGACCAGTCGGCGACTTCGCTCGACCTTGAGAACGTCGGGCTGCCCGAAGACGTTTACGAGCAGATTACGATGGATATCGAGAAGCCGAACGGCATCTTCATCGTGACCGGCCCGACCGGTTCGGGCAAGACGACGACGCTCTACTCGATTCTGCGCCGCATCAACCAGATTGACACGAAGTTGCTGACGGCCGAAGAGCCTGTTGAATACAACGTGGACGGCATCGTGCAGGTCCCGATTGACGCGCAGGCGGGCAACACGTTCGCGAAGGTGCTGCGCGCCTTCCTGCGTCAGGACCCGGACGTGATGATGATTGGCGAAATCCGCGACCTGGAGACGGCCGAGATCGCCGTGCAGGCGGCTCTCACGGGTCACTTCGTCTTTTCGACCCTGCATACGAACGACGCGGCGGGCGCGGTGATGCGTCTTGTCGACATGAACGTCGCGCCCTACCTTCTCTCTTCCACGCTGGAAGGCGTCCTCGGTCAGCGACTCGTGCGCACCTGCTGCCGCGAGTGCAAGCAGTCGTATGAGCCGGACGACGAGACGCTGGAGCGCATTGAAATGACCCGCGATCAGATTGGCGGGCGGCCGTTCTACTACGGCAAGGGTTGCAAAACCTGCAACGGCACGGGCTACAAGGGGCGCAAGGGCGTGTTCGAGTATCTGCGGATGTCGAATCCGCTCCGCGAACTCGTCAACAACCGTGCGCCGACGCTCGTCATCCGCGAAAAGGCGCGTGAACTCGGCATGCGGACGATGCGCGAGGACGGCATTCGGTCGATTCTCGACGGCTATACCACGGTGGACGAAGTTCTGCGCTACACGTAAGGCCAGGGAAAGGGAGTTCTGATGGAGGAAAATGCTTACCGTGCCCTGTCCGAGGACGAGGTTGCGCAGCTGGAGAAGGCGGGTTGCACGGCGGAAGACTGGTCTTCCGTGCGTGTGAAGGAGGGGTTTGACGCGAGGCGCGTGAGGGACGTTGCCTTTTCGGGCGACTGCCGTCTGGGGGTCTTCGCCGAGTCGTTCGAGCAGGCGGGCGGCGTTCGCAAGCCGTCGGGAATCTACCACGCCACGCTCCACGCAGTCACGGTCGGCGACAACGTGCGCATCTCGAACGTCAGGAGTTACATCGCGAACTACGACATCGGCAATCGGACGCACATCGGCAACGTGGACAGGATTTACGTGGAAGGGGAGACCTCCTTCGGAAACGGTATCGAGGTCTCGGTCTTGAACGAGACGGGCGGACGCGAAGTCACCATTCACGATGCGCTGACGGCGCAGGAGGCCTACTTGGAGGCCATGTATCGGCACCGTCCGAATCTGATTGCGAACCTGAAGCGGATGGCGCGCAATCGCGTCGAATGTCGGACGGCGTCGCGGGGCGTCATCGGTTCGGATGTGACGATTGTCGATACGGGGCTGATGCGGAACGTCTATGTCGGGGACGCGGCGGTTGTCGCCGGGGCGGCGCGGCTCTCGAATGGTTCGCTGATGAGTCGCGGCGATTCTCCCGTTCACATCGGCTGCGGAGTGATTGCCGATGACTTCATCGTGCAGAACGGCTCGTCGGTTGAGGATGGCACGCACATTACGCGGTGCTATGTCGGGCAGTCGTGCGATCTCGGACACGGTTATTCGGCTTCCGATTCGCTCTTTTTCTGCAACTGCCAGGAAGAGAACGGCGAGGCTTGCGCGGTCTTCGCGGGCCCGTTCACCGTCACGCACCACAAGTCCACGCTCCTGATTGCGGGGATGTTCAGTTTCATGAACGCCGGGTCGGGGTCGAACCAGTCGAATCACATGTATAAGCTCGGCCCCATCCACCAGGGTGCGCTGGAACGCGGGTCAAAGACTTCATCGGACTCCTACATCCTCTGGCCGGCGCGAATCGGAGCGTTCTCGCTTGTGATGGGGCGGCACACGACAAACCCCGACACCTCGAACCTCCCGTTTTCCTATCTGATTGAGTCGAGGGGCGTGACCTATCTCGTGCCGGGTGTGAACTTGCGGAGCGTCGGCACGATTCGCGACGTGAAGAAATGGCCGAAGCGCGACCGCCGCGCGAAAGAGGGTCGGCTTGACCAGGTCAACTTCAACCTCCTTTCGCCCTACACGATTGACAAGATGGTGCGGGGCGTGGAGGTGTTGGAGAAGTTGAAGGCGCTTTCGGGCGCAACGAGCGATACCTACGCCTACCAGAGCGCGCGCATTACGAATGCCGCGCTGGAGAAGGGGTTGCGGTTCTACCGGATGGCCATCGACAAGTTTCTCGGCAATTCCCTCATCTCCCGTCTCGAAACCTGTCCCGACGGCGATTTCATCGCCCATCTGAAACCGAAGACCGATGCGGGGCTCGGTGACTGGATTGACGTCGCGGGGTTGATAGCCCCGCATGCGTGCGTGAGCGAAATCTTGAACGACGTGGAGTCTCGGACGATTGACTCGGCTGAGGAATTGAATCGCCGTTTCGCCGACCTGCACGCGCATTACTACGAATACGAATGGACGTGGGCCTATCGGCTTATGCTGACCTATTTCGGACTTAAGGAAGATGAGATAACGACTGCCGCGCTTGTGGCAATCATCCGCCGTTGGCTTGATTCCGTCCTGACGCTTGACCGCATGCTGTATGAGGATGCTCGCAAGGAATTCTCCCTCTCGGCGAAGACAGGCTTTGGCTTTGACGGGCTTGGAGCGACGACGGAAGCCGATTTTGAAAGCGTTCGCGGCGTTTTCGAAACGAATCCGTTTGTCGCGGAAGTCCTCGACCACATGAAGCGCAAAGAGACTCTCGGCCGGGTATGGCTTCAACGCCTGGATCCGTCCACCGCCTTGTAATACAGACGGAAACGAGCGTCCAAAACCCTGCCCATAAAGCGTCCCGTTAATCCTGTTCATCCTGTCAAAACAACCTGAACAGGAGCGTGGATGATAACCAGCAAAAAGAGTTGTCAATACGAACAAAACGGGCAACTATGCAAATGGAAACGGGTAATGATGCGAAAGGGGACAGGCTTTGATCGGTAATGGGACGGGAAACCAACACGATGGTTTGTGAAAACCATCACGATGGTTTTGCAAAACCAACACGATGCTTTTTGAAAACCAACGCGATGGTTTCCCGTCCGGATACGCATCATTGCCCATTCAGACACGCATCTCCGCCCGTCTTGATACGCATCGACGGAGAATTTGATGCGCATCAAAAGTACAAATGATGCGCATCAACAGGGGGTCTTGATGCGCATCAAAGGGGGGTGGAGATGCGCATCTCCGGGTGTGGTTGATGCGCATCAGACCTTCGGACGATCGTCAAAATAAGCCACTTTTTTTGCAAATCCCCCTTGCGCAACGCAGAAAAAATTGGTAAATTATACACCAAACACGAGAGAACGGTTCTCTCGCGAACAAAAAGGATCAAGAATAATGGCTAAGAAAGAAGTCCCGACCACCAAGAGTGGCATCATGGCTGCGCTCGCCGACGCCGGTGAAATCACCAAGGCTCAGGCGGTGAAGGTTTACGAGACGCTCATCGAGCTCGCCTACGAGGGTGCGCGTCAGAACGAGAAGGGCTGGGTCATCCCTGGCCTCGGCAAGCTCCTCATCAAGAAGCAGGGTGCGCGCAAGGTTCGCAATCCGCAGACGGGCGAGGAAATCAAGAAGCCCGCGTGCAAGGTCGCGAAGTTCCGCCTCGCGAAGGCCGCGAAGGACGCGCTTGTTCCGCCGAAGAAGTAAGTCCTTTTGACAAGGCGAAAAGGACGCGGATCCGGTCGGGTCTCGCGTCCTTTTCTTTTGCGTGTCTCAGACTCCGATTTTACGGAGCGTTCACTTCATCGCCGCGTGCTTGGCGATTTCGCGCTGGAGATTGTTCACCCACTGCGCGACCTTGCGGGCGGGAACGTTGCTCTCGACCATCTGAATCGAATAGTGCTGCCCGTCAAGGAGCGTGATGTCGATGACGACTTTGTGCGAGCGTTGCACGAGTTCGCAGCGGATGATCTTTTCGTCGCGTTCGGTTGGCGTCCAGCGGCGGCGGGTTGCGGCGGTGACGATCGCATCCTTGAGTTGCCGCCCTTCCGTGACGGTGACGGCGACATTCTCGATGTTGTCCGGGAGCGTCGGTTCGGGTGTTGTCGTCCAGCATCCGGCGAGACCGCAGAGTGCGACCATTGGAATCACTATCTTCTTTACCATTTCAGTTTCCTTTCAGGGCTTTTGTCATGGCGGATATTGTACCAAAGAGGGTAAAATAATGTCAAACGCGATAAAATCGAATGTTTTTTGTTGGTTTTGGCGAGTTATTGGGTGAAATATTCAGACGAAAAGGCGGTAGAGGTTTGTTAGAATCAAGCTTCTACCGCCCGAATGTCACCGCACTTCTTGTGATTTTCTTGTGAAAATCGTGCGTGGAAATGGCATTCTTCCGCTATCGGTTTCCGCCCACCGTCATGAGTTCGACCACGCGCTGCCGACACCGCTGAATCGTCTTCGCCCGCGTCTCCATGTCGAAGCCGCTCTTGCCCGTCACGACGGAGAGCATG
>CAVFWY010000077.1:0-8399 GCA_963626175.1 Gemmiger sp. | reverse complement strand
GTTCGCGCATCCTGACGGTCGTGCGCGAGGGGGCGTTCGGTGCGCACGGCGTGAATGCGCTTCTTCTGCGCCGCCGCTTCGGGGGACGCTTCCCGCAGAATCCCCTTGCCGCGACGGGCATTCCCGTCATTATCACGCGCAATGCCGCCGCACGGGACTTGTGGAACGGCGATGTCGGGGTCACGGTTCGTGCGGTGCACGGGATGGTTGTGCTTTTTCCGCGCGGCGACCGCGTCGTCGTCTGTCCCGTGGGACTTCTCCCGCCACATGAAATCGCCTACGCTATCACCGTTCATAAGAGTCAGGGTTCGGAGTTCGAGAACGTACTCGTCATTCTGCCCACTGACGTCAACAATCCGCTTTTGACGCGCCCGCTCCTCTATACGGGCGTGACGCGCGCCAAGAAACGCGCCGTCGTGATGGGGTCGGGCGCGGCGATCGCGAAAGCCCTCCGCACCCTCATTTACCGCGACTCAAGCCTCTGACTCGCACGACAGCACGCGATTGCAAAAATCTTCGTCGCTTTTTAGACCACGAGCAGAATCATATTAGACCAGTGTCAGATTTATTCTAGACCAGCATCAGATTTATTTTAGACCAGCATCAAAATCTTTTTAGACCAGCATCAAAATCTTTTTAGACCATGATGGGGATTATTTTAGACCATGAAGGGAATTCGCACGCAGGCGTTTCACGTCGCGTCCGAAAGTAAACGCAAGTCCTCACCTCCGTTCGTTTGTGTTCGTCGCTGTCATTGCCTGTGGCGACACCCGACCAAGCCGCCGCAGTGCCCCAAATGGATCTGCCGCGCAAACGACGCAAACGACCCTGCTAAAAATCTTGCGAGACCCTATTGCATTGGGTGGGCATAATATGATATACTATGTCCCGTTTTCCACCTGCTCGGGTGGTGAAATTGGCAGACACGCATGCTTGAGGTGCATGTGGAGAGATCCTTGCGGGTTCGAGTCCCGCCCCGAGCACCATTCTTCCCCCAAAAACCCATTTATCGCTTCACGCACGGCATTTTCAGCCAGATGAAGTCCAGTTTGTCGGGAATGTCAACCGAAAGGCACGTGCCGTGCAGAGCGGAAGTGCCGCGCCCGCCGAGGAGCGTCGGTTCGCCAAGATGCCATTCCTTCGGGAGATAAGGCGACAAATCAAGGGTAAAGTTCGTTTTTTCGTTCAATTCCCTGAAAAGCAGCACGTAGAAGGATTCGCCATCCGCACCCTCCGTCACGAAGCCCGTCCACGAGACGCCGTCGGGTCTCGCGCCGATCGGATGCGTCCAGCCGGTGTGCAGATTCGTCCGTTCGCGCTTCCAGGTGGCGACGAGCGGGCGCATTTCGTCCATCCGCCGCGCCGAAAGTGCGGAGTTCTCGAACCAACCGAGCGGAGATGAGAGCATGACCGAGGCGAAGAGCGTGTCGGCGCGCCAGAGGGTGGGCGCGAGCGGGTCGCCCGCGTAGAGTGCCGCGCCGGCATCAGGATTCGCGACTTCCATCCGCAGACGCACGGGGTCGACGACCTGTGAAAGCGACCAGAGGTTGCGCAGGGTGTGGTGCGGCCAGTAGCGGTGGCGCGTCGGATAGCGATTCTCGACGAACACCGTCCCCGCGTCCATCAGCCCGAAATAGCCGGGGCGAACTTCCGCAGTCACATCGAGGTCGATGACGATTTTCCCGTCGGATTTCGCAAGTAGCGCAGTGAAAAGCGCACGTTGCCGCGCAAGTGCCGTCACACTCGTCGATTTCATCGAGTCGATCTTGAAATACGAAATGCCGTCCCGATGATAGGCGAGAAGGCGGTTCGCGTCGCGTTCCCAGTTTGCCGCGTCATTGGAGGAGTCCGGCCCGTACCAAAGCCCGATTTTCATTCCGTGCGCCGCCGCCGCACGGACAAGCGGGGCGAATCCGTGCGGAAAGCGCATCGGGTCGGGGTCCCAGAAGTTGGGGTCGGCCGCCCAGTAGCCGTTCCAGACACCCTTGCCGTTCGCCGCGACAGAATTCTTGCTGCGTCCGCGCTGCCAGCCGTCGTCGATTTCCACGACATCCACGCCGAGCCGCGCCGCCGCCTCGATTTCCCTCAGGAGAAACGCCTCGTTCACGTGCGCATCGCGAAAGCCCCCGCCCCAGGTGTTGGAGAGGAAAAGTCCGTCGCGTCCATCCTCATAGGGGCGGATGCGCCGCTGGGCTGCGTGAAGCGAACGGGTCAGCCCGACCGAGCCTCCCGCGTAGGGGACGACGACGAACGGATAGCCGTTGGAGACGATTTCGAACGTGCGCCGGTCGCCCGACCCGCGCACGCGGAGGTCGGGCGCGGGCGAAGTCCGCGAATGGGGCAGCGGCGCCAGACGCAGAAGTGCCGCGCCCTCGCGGGTGAGGACGTTCTCGACCGCAATCACGTTCGCGGTGACGGCGAAGTCCTTTTCGATAGAGGAAAGCAGCCATTCGCGAGTGAAGACGAGTTCGTCGTGGTCGTCCGTGCGATCCATCAGATCATAGGCCGTGAGACGCACGTGGGGGGCGGAAACGGGCAGATTTTCCGACCGAGCGGCAAATCCGACGGTCAGACCGAGCGAACACAGGAGAAGCAGTAGTTTTCTCATGGGGGTATTATAGCAAATTCCGCGTGCGGCACGAATTGGGGGTGGGGGGGCAGCCGTGGTGGCCGTGGTGATCGGGAGAATCGGTAAATGGGGTGGCTGTTCGCGGGCGAAGTTCAGATGTGGGAATTCTACCGAATGCGGACGGTGAAGCCGACAACGCCCAACCTCCGTTCAGTCAATCGCCCCCGCCGTCTTGAGTTCGGGATTCTTTAAACGATGCTTTCTATCCTATGAAGGCAAGAAGATGTCCTTGCCGGATAGGTTTTTGCCTGACAAAGGACTGCTTGAGCGACACAGGGAGAGGATTGTGAAATGAACGGTCGGAGAACCTCGACGAAGCCTGTGCTGGCAAGGAAGTGTCTGGGCGAATACGAGGACGGATGCCAAACCTGAGTTTGCTGACCGAGGCGAGTAGCAGCCCCTCCCACTGACGCAAAGGCATCATCGTTGCGCACAACCATCCGTCCGGCGATCTCACGCCGAGCAGGGCGGACAGGGACTTCACCGCCGCGCTTCGCGAAATGTGCGAGCGGCTGGGCAACATTCGGCTTCTTGACCATCTCATCCTCGGTGGCAAGGACGGCGAGACCTTTGCGTCTTGCCTGGCGGAGTAGCCTGTTTTCAGGCGTAGGCGGTGAGGGCTGTGGTTGCACGAGAAGCACGGTGGGATATTTCAAAGCGGTGGCGCATTGACACGGAGTGCCAAAATAGGGTAAAATATGCGGCAGATTTCACCTACAAAGAAGGAGACAGACAAAATGAATCGTATGATTAAGGTTGGTGTCGCGGCGGTTGCGCTTGCGGCGGCGGTTCCCGCGTTTGCGGAGACTACGGAAGAAGAGGAGTCGGGGGCCATCGGCTGGACTCCCGTCGCGTTCGGCCTGGCCTCGCCCGTGCAGCTTCCGTGGGGGCTTGCGAAGTGGGATGTCTTTGGCCTTGACCTGAACCTCTTCTACTCCGACGCGCCCCTGATGTATGGTCTCGGAATCGGCGGTCTCGGCATGACGACGCGCGATACGATGGCGGGTCTGCAGTTCGCGGGGCTCTTCAACTACGCGATGAAGGAAGACGTCTACGGCATGCGCCTGACGTTCGGCGCGAACGTCAGCGAAGGCACGGTCTACGGCGTTGAAGCGGGCGGCTTCGGCTACCGCAAGAACATCTGGGGTCTCGACCTCGAGTTCCTCGGCAGCTTCCAGGACGAACTGTGGGGCTGGCAGATGTCGGGTCTCGTGAACATCACGAAGAAGCAGGTCTACGGCTTCCAGGCCGCGATCGGCGTGAACATCGCCGAGGTCGCCTACGGTTGTCAGTTTGCGGGCATCTTCAACATGGCGAGCGAACTGCACGGCTGCCAGGTCGGCATCGTGAACTTCGCCGAGCGCTGCCCGTGGGGCTTCCAGATCGGCATCGTGAACATCATCATGGATAACCAGCTGAAGGTTCTCCCGATCGTCAACGCCTACTTCTGATCTGCGGTGGCGAAACCCAATCCATTTCTGAAGAAAGCGACGGGGACTTCCAAAGTCCCCGTGCGCGTCGAAAAGAAGCACGGTCTCGGGCGCGGACTGGACGGCCTTTTGGCATCAGGGACGGCGGCGCGGACGGCGGTTGCTCCGTTGCCCGTGCCGACTGTCGCCGCCGGTGCGCCGCTCGAACTGAAGATCGCCGACATCGAGCGCAGCCCCTACCAGCCGCGCCGCGACTTCAAGGATGAGGAACTCCGCGAACTCGGCGAGTCGCTCAAGAACAACGGGCTCGTCCAGCCGCCGACCGTGCGCAAGAACGCGGCGGGTCGCTACGAGTTGATTGCGGGCGAACGCCGCCTTCGCGCCGCCCAGTCGATTGGCTGGACGAAGATTCGCGTGACGCTGATCGAGGCGGACGACCTCACGGCCGCCGCGATGACCACGACCGAGAACCTGCAGCGCGAAGACCTGAATCCCATCGAGGAGGCGGTGAGCTATCGGACGCTTCAGGAACGCTTCAACCTCACCCAGCAGGAGGTCGCCGACCGCGTCGGCAAGGGCCGTGCGACGGTCGCGAACGCGACGCGCCTCCTGGAACTGCCCGATGAGGTGAAGGCGCTCGTCCAGACGAAACTCCTTTCGGTCGGCCATGCGAAGGTTCTGCTGGCGGTTGACGGCGAGAAGGATCGGGTTCTGCTGGCGCGCGACTGCGTGAACGACCAGCTGACGGTGCGGGCGCTCGAAAAGAAGATCGCCCGTCTTCACAGGCCGGTGGAAGTCGTGCGGTCGGGTACGCCCGACCTGCCCGACGGGTATGTTCGCAGTCTGACGGACAAGCTCAAGAAGCATTTCGGCTGTGCGGTGAGGCTGACGAGCGGCATGACCCATGCCAACGGCAAGCACACGAAGGGCGTTCTTGAAATTGATTTCTTTGACAATGATGACCTTGATCGCGTGATTGCGATGATTGGACTGAAAGTCGACTGACATGATTGCAACCGTCTTGGCCGCGGCACTGGCCTTTACCCCTCAGGATGCCACCAATGCGCTCGCCCACGCCTCCGCCTTCGTCGAGGAGTGCACGCCGCGCGATGCGGGGACGATTCGCGGCCGTCTCGCGGCGAACTGGATTCTCGACCGCGTGAGCATTCTCGGCGCGGATGTCCGCCGCGACGTCTTCACGGCGAAGACGCCGAAGGGCGACCGCGGCTTCACGAACCTGACGTGCGGTTTCGCCGCGAAGCCGGGCGAACCGTGGATTGTTCTCGTCTCCCATTTCGACACGAAGCCTGGCGCGAACTGTCCCGGCGCGAACGACGGCGCCTCGACGACGGGGCTTCTGATTGCGCTGGCGGACGCTTTCGCCAACCGCGAAGCGCCGAACGGAAACGTGATGCTCGCGTGGCTGGACGGCGAAGAGTGCATGGATTCCTACGGTGAAAACGACGGTTTCTGGGGATCGAAGCGCATGGCCGCCCAGTTCAAGGAGCAGGGGATGGACGTTCGCGCCGTCGTCTGTCTCGACATGCTCGGCGACAGGGATCTGAAGATTACGATTCCCTCGAATTGCAGCGAGACGCTTGCGAAGATCGTTCAGCATGCGGCGCGGCGGGCGGAACTCGCGGAAGGCACGGTCGTTCGCATTCCCGAAATCGTGAAGGACGATCACGTGGCGTTCATGGATGCGGGCTATAGCGCCGTCAATCTCATTGACTTTCAATACGGCAGTGAGCCGGGGCTGAACGACTACTGGCATACGCCGAAGGATACGGTCGACAAGCTTTCGGTCGATTCGCTTCAGACGGCGGGACGGCTTGTCGCGAGCCTCCTGAATCTTCTCTGTCGCTGAACGCCGTTCTTCTCTCTAGAAGGAGAAGACGGCCCCCACGCCCCAGAACCAGCCGCTCATATCCACCGAACTATCCCCGGCTTTCGTCCTGAACTCGGCTTCGTCGCCGAGCCGCCAGTCGAAGTTCCCGTAAAGCCCGACGCGATCCGTGAGCATGTAGGTCGCCTGTGCGCCGAGAATCCCCTGCGCGGCAAACTGCGTGTCGGAACTCGGTTCTCCCGCGAAAGCGGGGTCGCTCGCGGCGTTTGCCTTCACGTTCATCCAGTTGAAGGTCGCGCCGAGCCGAAGCCCGAGGGCGAGGTCGTCCGTGAGATGTCGCTGGGGAACGGTCATCAGGCTGAATTCGCCGTAGCCAAGGTCGGCGTTCTTCGCGTCGAAAGCCCCGCTCTGACGCGGGCTGTAGGCGCCGCCGACGCTGAGCCAGAGGTCGTAGGGTCCGTGGCGAAGAAGGCTGCGCTGAAGATCAAGTCCCGCCCCGTAGAGGTCGGCGCGGCGGTTTCGTCCCAAAGCCCCCGCATCCGTGCGGATGTTGCCGCGCCCGAAGCCGCCGACACCGATGCGCCAGCGGTTCTTGTCCGTCTCGCCTTTCGCCAGTGCCGTCGGCGCGAGGACGTTGAACGAGCCGTCGTCGTCGAGACCGTAGAGCCGCAGGGCGCGGACGTAGGCCTGGGTCTTCGCCGTGAGCGAAAGGAACATCCACTTCCTGTGTGCGACAGCCCCGCCGTCCGAGACCATCATCAGGTTGTAGGAGCCGTCCGCATTGCGCGGCCCGAGCCCCAGCCCCTCGTAGCACGAAACCCAGAGATCCGAGAGATTCTCCTTGAACATCTTGCCATCGCGAGCCGTGTAGAGCGGTTCGCCTTTCGAGACGGCGACGTAGGTGGCGTTCGTGAGGGACGGCATTTCGCGAACATCCGTCGCGCCGGCGAAGTTGGGACGGTAGATGCGCGTGAGCCCCAGCGTATCGTAGGAACATTCGCGCTCCAGCACGAGCAGCGAGCCGTCGGGCAGGGCGCAGAGGTCGGAAACGCCGCTGTTCACGGGCAGTGTCGCGCCTACGGGTTCGCATTGATACGCCCACATTCCCGAGAGCGTCCACGGGTCGAATGCGTCGCGCCGCGAGAAACGGATGATACGGACGGTCGTGCCGTTCGTCGGGTTCGCGGCGTTTCCGTCCGTCTTGAGCGCCTCCTCGTTCGCCGTCCACATCGTCCGCCCGTCGGGGGAAATGGTGAGGGATTCGAGGGAGAGGTTGCCGCGCGTATTCCTGACGACGAAGGAGGGGATTTCGACGTCATTGCCTGTTTGCCGCCCGGTTTCGGGGTCGTATTCGCGGATGGAGGTGTCGTATTCGTCCGAAACCCAGATTGTCCCCGAAAGCGGGTCGCGGGCGATTCCCTCGGCGTCGTGCGCCCCCTGAAGGAGAATGCCCTTGCTCATGGAGGGCGTGGCGTTCATCCGTCCGCCGGACGAAAGCACGGGCGACATGACGTGGACGAAGCAACCGTTCGAAACCGTCGCACCGCCGTCTCGGACGACATAGAAGGTCGCGTTGCTGCCGCACCACGAAATGCCGCTCATGTCGGCGTAGGCGGGCAGGGCGACGGACTGCAGGTCGCCCGCGTTCTCGATTGAGACGGCGGAAAACGCCGCGAGGCCGGAGAAGACCCCGGCCGCCAGAACACCAAATCGCCATCCAGCAATCCGCATGGGCGGATATTATACCAAAACCGCATACGCACGGATTTGGTATAATGTGCGTATGGCAGAGAAACTGTTGAAGCCGCTCTCAAGGCGGCGATGATGCACCTTCACTTCGGGTCAATTCATCCGTTTGAGGATTTCGTGCTTTGGCAGCGAGACAATTCAGGGGGCGGCACTTAACGGTGAGCCATTAAATGAGCCGATAAATGAGTCGATAAGCGAGCGGCTTATCAAGGTCGTCCGAACGCATCCGGGTTCGCGTCTGGCTTATCTGAAGTCGGTAGTCGGGATGAGTGAGGCGACGGTCAAGCGTGCGATCGCCGCGCTTGTCGCGGAGGGGCGGGTTGAGCATCGTGGCAGTAAGAAGACCGGCGGCTATTTTGCCAAGGTTTTAGATTGAGGGATGTCCCGTTTTGGTGCGCACCGTCAGAGGTTTTGGTGCGCACCGTTTGTACTTTTGGTGCGCACCAAAAGTTGCTGAGGTGCGCACCAAAATCTCGTGAGGAACGCATCGCGGGGCGGACTGTGGCTCGGTCGGGCATTGCCGAATCGTCGCTATGTGTGGTTTTCATGCAAAATAAGCGAAGAAAATGCAAGTATGTATTCCGTCAAGGGGGTAAATCAAGAAATTTTGCTTGGAAGCGAATCAGGGAGAATGGCGCCTTTGCGCGGACGCAAGTCCGCGCTTCCTTTTGGAAGACCTCCGTCTGTGAATTCGCCTATTTGAGCAGCGGCGGGGCGCCCGGCCGGCCGCGCGCGCCCCACAGCG
>CAVFWY010000076.1:0-8414 GCA_963626175.1 Gemmiger sp. | reverse complement strand
GCTGGAAGCGGCTCGTCCAGTCGAGCGGCTCCAGCGTGGGACGAACTTTCGCCGCACGCCGCAGCGCCGCCTCGAGTGCCGGGCGCGTCTCGCCGTCGAGGAACTTCGCCGGCCACGAGACGAAGACCGCCGTGCCGCTGCGACCGAGGAGGTCAATCCACTGACGGTTCTTCTCCCACGGAATCGCCCCCGCCTCCGCCAGTCCCGCGCAGTCCGCATCGACGACGTAGAAGGTGCGATCCATGAACGCGCGCATGCCGAGCGCCGCCGGGCCCATCCGCCGCGTCCGCGCCCAGTCCTTCCCGCTCGTGTCGCCCCCCGTGCGCTGAATCTCGAAGACTCCCGGCACGAGATGGTTGAGCGCGTTGCACCCGATGATCAGCATGTCGTCCCCCGCCGCCTCGCGAATCGCCCGGTGCAGGCCGCCGATGACCTCCGCCGACGTACGCGTGTCGTCCCGCCAGCGGCTGTCCTCGTTTGTCACGACGCGGTCGTCCATCTTCAGTCCGTATTCGCCGCACCAGTCGTAGGTGAGGAAGTCGATCTTGAGGATGCGCATGCCCCAGGCGCGGAAACGCGCCACGTCCCCCTTCACGTGCGCGACGAAAGACGGCACGGTCGGGTCGATGCGCGAATGCCGCTTCCACTCCGGATTCATCACGCCGGGGATCTTCCACTCCTCAGGCATCTTCGTCCACGGCATGAAGGGACGATACCAGAGGCCCGGCTTGCCGCCGAGTTCGCGCACTCGCGCCGCCCAGTCGGGCATCGACATCCCCCAGCGCGGCGAGGACGACGACCACGGTCCCGCCTCCGGCACGTCGTCGCCCTTGTATTCGTGCAGCTGCCAGCCGTCGTCCGCGACAATGAACGGCCGTGTCGCCTCCCCTTCCACGAGCGCGGCGATTTCCCGCGCATTGGCGAGGAACGACTCCGCTGTGCCCTGTCCGTAATTGCAGTACCAGTCGTTGAAGCCATAGACCGGCTCCTTCGGCAGACGCGGCGACGGCGACATCACGCGGGCGAACGCCCGTGCCGCCGCGAACGGCGATTCACCACGCACCCCCTCCCGCGTCACGATCTCCACGGCGGCGAGCGTCCGCCCGCCAAGACGAAGCGGACGCGACCCGGCGCGGACGTCAATCAGGAGTTCGCACTTTCCCGCCGTCAGTTTCCACGCGGCGAAGGCATTCGGCTGGACGCGGATGCCGACGCCGTCCGTGCGGTCGCCCGCCGAGACGAGGAAGAACCACGGCAGAGCCCCGGCGGAATCCGCCGCGAACCAGCCGCCGAGACCGCCGTAGAGCCGCTCCCACGCATCCTTGTAGACCCGCGCACCCTTTTCGACCGCGAACGGCCAGACGAGACGCACAAAACGGAGCGGTGTCTGCGGCGATCGGACTTCGACCGTTGTCGCGCCGTCAGGCTTCGCCTTCAGGGCGATGCGGACGCCGTCAGCCGACTGCCACGCCCCGCCGTCCTTCGCCGCGAGCTCAACCCAGCCCGTTGCCGTCTCGACCGAGACAGACGTCGGCGCGGCCGCGTCAATCACGCCGCCCGACAGCGTCCCCGCCGCCAGCAGCACCCCGCAACAAACGATTTTCCCGATTCTCACTTCGCCTCCTTCTCCAGCGGCTTCACCTTCCCGTAGACGATGTCAGACCATTCCGCCGGCGTTCGCACGGGAATCCCCTCGCGCTTCAGCCAGTCAAGGAACTCGCCGTTCAGTTTCAGCCAGTTCTCCCAGCCTCCCGTCCGCTTGTGGCTCATATGGCTCAGAATCAGCGCGACGCGCCCGTCATCCAGCACCTCGCGGATTTCCTTCGCGATCTGCTCGAGCGACGATCCGTCATCGAAGTATTTCCAACAGGGACGGACTGCGAAGCGTGTAATCGCCCCGTTCGGATCGCCGTAGGCGAACGACCGCTTCACGCTGCCCGGCACGCACGAGCCGCCGTTGTAGCCGAACTCGCCGCCGCAGACCCGCGCCACGTCCGCCGCCGGGACGAACGGCTCCCAGCCGCCCGGCTGACACCACGTGCGCGGCGGCGGCAGACCGTGTTCGACGAACGCCTTGCGCGAACGCTCCGTCTGAATCCGCAGCAATTCCTCCGGCATCTCGAACGCCTTGTCGGACATCAGCACCATCTCCTCGTCCGTCATGTCGAGCTCGACCCCGCGACACCAGAAGTCGCGCAGGATCAGGCTCTCACCTTCCTTGGCAACGCCGAAGATCTTCTTCTGCGACGGAATGTAGACCTTGTTCGTCCACTTGATGAGATCCTTGTCCTTCGCGTCCGTGACCGTGATTCGGCAGTCGTTGTCCTTGCCGTGCACCGAGGCGCGGAACTTTCGGTTCTGGGGATGGTTGTAATCGACCTTACCGAGGCAGTAGAGTCGCATCGCACCGTCGTTGCACTCGACGACGAACGGATACTTCTTCGCCTTGGCGGCCTCGTATTCCTCCTTCGTTTCGTAGTCGAGGCGATAGAGCGCATGCTGCGGCGTGTGATCCATAATCTCGTGACCTCGGTCGGCGAGTTCCTTGAGCGTCTTCCAGTGCTCAGGCGTCATCCAATGCTTCGAGTTCGGGATGACCGCGAGGGACATCCGAAGCCCGCGCTCCTCGAACTGCTGGGCGAGTGCCTTCCATTCGGCGACCTTGTGATTGTCGTCGTAGCGCATCGCAACGCCGACTTCGCCGACAAGATCTTTGCCCTGCGCCTTGCGGAGCGTCAGTCCCTTCAGGGCGGTAATGCCCGTGCCGCACGAGACGAGGCGAAGTGCCGTCAGCGGCTTCGCCGGGTGCGGATTGCGCAGAACGCCGTTGAAGAGGCCGTATTCCAGCCCCGAGCCGGGGGCTTCCCACCGCACCACCGGCTTCGCCTCGGGATGACCGAGCAAGAACCAGTCGCGGATGTCGCGACCGCATTCGAGCGGCAGCCGCACCGTCGTGCCGTCCGCGTAGACGAGTTCGACTTCGGCAGGCGACTTGCAGTTCGCTTCCTGGAACATCACGCCGCCGAGCGTCCGGATTTCGGAAGCGCGAACGCCGGGGAGCGCAATCTCCGCCGCCGCATTCACGCCCTGCCAGCCCTTGCCCGCCGCCGCGAGCCAGCCGTCCGTCAGGCGATAGGGCACGCCGCCGAGATACTTCACGCCCGTGCCGAGCGGCGATGCCGCGCTCAGGTCAATCCGCTCCTCCGCGCCGCGCCGCAGGTCGGTGCACACCTTCGGCAACAACACGAGCACCGCGTCGTCCTCGTCAAAGGCGACCGGTTCGCAGGGCGTAAGCCGCACGTCGTCAATAATGACTTCGCCCGGCCCGTCAATGCCGACGATCGCCGCGACCGAGACGTCCGGCTCCGACTCGACCGCCACGTTGAAATGCAGGTCAAGGACGCCGTCCGCCCCCGTCTTCCCCGCGAGCGGGATGTCGCGATTCCAGAGCCGTCCCGTCTGCTTCTGCTCGAAGAGCCGCAGAAACGACTTCGGCTGGCCCGCGACCACCCGCGCCTTCGCCGTCATGCGGTAAGAGCCCGCTCCCGGCAAGCGCACGGACTGAAACAGGTAGACCGACCGCTCCGCCGCGGACGAGACGAGCCGCGCCGAATAGCGACCCGAAATCGCCACGTTCGTCACGCCGACAGAACCCTGCGGGTCGCGCTGCGTCCGCACCTGCCAACCCTCGAAGCGGCACTTGTCGATGCCGTCGAGGTCGTCGCCCATCAAGTCCTCGAAGCCCGAGTTCGGCACGAGCTGGTTCGTGCCGACGACGGAGAAACTCGCGAGCGTCGGCGGTTTCTTCGTCACCGCATACAGGAACGAACCGTCGAGGACGAGTTTGCCGTTCGCCGCCGCGACGGGCGTGCCATACATGTCGCGCACCTCCAGCGGCGTTTCGGAGAGACGCACCTCGTATTTCCCGGCGGACGAGCCAATCATCGCGAGATACGTCCCGTCCGTGCGCTTGAAGGCATGGGCGATGTCGAAGTCTGCCACGGGAGCTCCGGCGAGGCGTCCGAGAAACTTGTCGCACCCCGCCAGATAGGACTGATGCACGGCGACCGAGTGCATCGGCGCCTCAAGCGAATGCGTATGCCGGTCGGTGAGATAGTCAATGCCGAACTCAAAGAACTTCGCGTAGCCCTCCTCCAAGAACCAGTTGTGTATCGCGGGGCCGAGATAGGCGCGGCGCACCGGGTCGGAGAGGACGTGCCACATGAACTCGGTCTGCCAGACGGGCATCCCCGGCTTGTAGCGGCGCGGCACGTCGCGGTATTCGGCGGCCTTGCTCCGAATCATGTAGGCGTGCATGTTCCAGATGTCGCAGTAGTCCGTCGCACCCATCTTGCAGAGGTCGGCGTAGACGTGCGCCGTCTGGCTTCCGCCCGTGCCGAAGCCCGTGACGACGATCTGGTTCGCGGGATCGACGGCCTTGATCTTCCCGTAGGCGCGCTTGAGCAGTTCAAGATATTCCGCCGGCGTTCCCGTGAAACTCGCCGCCCGCATCGGCGGCATCCAGTCCACCTCGTTCCAGATCTCCCAGTGGTCGATCTTGCCGCGATAGCGCGTGGCGACGGTCTCCACGTAAGTATCCCACGCCGCGAGATCCTTCGGCTTGTAGGTGCCGACGGAGGTCGTGAACATCTTCTCGTTCTCCGGCGTAATCGTCGGCTTCTCGACCGCCCACGCAGGGCCGTAGCCGAGCGTCGCCAGCAGACGGATGCCCTTCCCCACCGCACCGTCAATCGCACGGTCGGCACTGCGGAAGTCCCACTTGCCGCGTTGCGGCTCGACCTGATACCAGAGGACTTCATGCTCGTTCCAAATCCGCTCCCAGCGGATGCCGCATGCCGAGACGAGCGCGGCGTCGGGGATGAAGGAAATCCCGAGATACTCGGCGAGTGCCCCCTTCTCCGAAATCGGCTTCGGCAGGACGGAGACACGGAACGGGAAGCCGAACGCCTCCGCCGCGTAGAAGCCCGCCTTCTGCGGCGGGAGCGTAACGGAGAACCGCCGTCCCGCCGCACGGGCGGGAACGTCAAACGCAATCGGGAACTTCTGTTCGCCGAGCGTCAGTTCACCTCGCACCGTCGCCGCCTCGCCGGAATTGGCGGCGGCGAAGTCCACGCGCACAGACTCGCCCTCGCGCACGACGCGCTGAGCAAACGGCGCGAACGGCTGGACGACGGGCTTCGCGGCAAGCGCGGCGCCGGGGACGAACTGCGGCGCGTCGAGGCGGTTCGCGACGAGCGTCGCGCCGCGCACCACCGCAAACTCCACGTTCGGGTCCGTCGCGAGTTCGCTCGCGGCAAGTTCGCGGTCGCAGACCCGTATCTTCCCGGCGAAGAGCGGGGCGCGGTTGCAGACCTCGAAATAGGGTGAGAGTTCATACAGTGGTGACTTGAACGGACGCGACGAGATGAGGCGTCCGTTGCGGTAGAGGCGGAACTCGCCCGACGGGCCCCACGTGACGGCGTAGTTGGCGCGCTCGCCGGCCTTGATGTCGGGAAGCACGTCAACGCCCGCCGCCACGCCGCTCTCCGTCCGCCCGAGCGCCGTGATGCCGGGGCGGTCGGCGAAGTTCATGCGCGGCGGATAGTAGATGCCGAGGATGGTCTTCCGGTCGGCGCGTTTCTCCTTGCCAAGCACGAGGAACGCGAACGGCCAGCCACCCGGACCCTCCGTCAGGTCTTGCGTCGGTGCAATCGTCACCTCGACCGTTCCCTCCGAACGACCGACGACGCCCGCCGTCGGATAGTAAACCGACCCTTCGTCCGCATACCACGCCGCGCCGTCCGGCGCGGCCGTCGCCGTCAGCGCGGCGAGAACCAACCCTGCTACACCCATCATCATATCTTATTCTCTTTTCCTTCCTTATTCCTCAATCAGCGGATGATAATCGCGAAGCCGCCGACGCGCACGAGCAGAAGCTGCGTCTTCGCGTCGTTCAGCACGACCTTCCAGCCGAGTTCGCCCAACGCGGCGGAAGCCTTCGGCTCGCCCTCGATCTTCGCCGCCTCAATCAGCACGTAGTTGTCGCCGTAGGCCGTGCGTTTCTTCTTGAACGCCGCCGCGTCCGTGACGGAAATCTCCGCCCCCTCGCCGAACGTCAGAGTCCCCTCGACGGTCAGTTTGCTCGGCTCGGCGCTGGCGTCGATGCAGTAGCCACCCGTCAGCGTGAGGTCGCCGCCCGTCACAGTCGGGAAGCCCGTCAGGCTCTTCAGGGTGTATTCATCCCCGATGTCGAGCGTCGTGCCGGACGCACACGTCACGCTCTCGAACACCGCGCACGACAGGATCTCGACCGACTTCTCGGTCGTCGCCGTCAGAAGTGATCCGTCGCCCGGATCCGTCAGCAGCATGTAGTCGCTCTGCGTCGTCGTCATCAGGTTGTTCGTCGCGACCATGAGACCCATCGACGTCAGGGAAAGACCCGTGTTGTCGTTCCAGAGGTAGCCGCCGCACCAGCCGTTCGACGAGTAACAGCGCACCTGCAGGTGATGCCGTCCCGGCGCGAGCGCGACGTTCTTCATCACTTCCTTGCAGACAGTGTTCACGTTGATCGCCTCGTTGTAGACGGCCTCCGACGCCGTGTCGAGAATGCGCGTCCCATCCACGTAGACGGACATATACATCTGCACGCCCGCAAGCCACGTCCACGTCACGTCCTCGCCGTTATTCGCGTCCGGCACCCAGAGGTAGCCGTCGTAGACCCACGTCGTGTTCGCCTTCTGCCCGACCATCGTGTTAACGAAATCAGTGTTGGCATACGAGGCATAGCGGGCGTTCGAAAAGACGCCGTTCGTCACCGTGCCGACCGGATAGTTCACGAGGTCGTTGATCTTGTTACCGACGCCCTCCGCATACGTCTCGGTGAGACCGGGCGCACCCGTTCGACCCGTCACCACCGGGTTCAGGGTCACACTGCCATTCTGCACGGTGAGGCTTGTCGCACCAACGAGTGAACTATAGACAAGATCGCCAAGACCCGTCTTCGTGATGCTGGTCATCGCATCGCCAGACGTCGCGGTGAACGCAAGCGTGAAGCCTTCGCCGACGTTGAAACTGCCCGCGCCGCCGACGGGCCCGTTGAACGTGTAGAGTGCCGGCCCGCTCCCATATTTCCAGCAGTTCAGCGAACCTTCGACCGTGACGGAGCCGTTCCAGTAATGCAAGGCGGACGCCGTCGTGTCGTTGGCATCGCGGTGGTAGATCTCCGCGCCGTCCGCGAAGACGAGCGGCCACTCGCGCGCACTCGCATACTCCCAGCGCGTCCCGGTCGTCCAGCCCGCCCCCTTCTGGATGAGGATCGAACCGGCCGTGTCGCCGGACGCGAGTTTGCCCTTGCCGAACGCGAGGAAGCCCTGCGACTGGATGATGCGTCCCGGACCCGTCGCATCGCCGTTCATCGTCGTCACCGACGGGCCGGCGAACGTCAGGTCGTAGCCGTTGAGCGCGAGCGTCGAGAGGTATTTCGTGCCCGCAAGGCTGGCAACCATCGCATTCGCCGCAAGGGCGATGGGGCCGAAGGACTTGGAGGAATCCTGCACACTCCCCCGATAGACCGCGCCCTTGCCGTCGATGCCCGTGCCCGCAAGGATGAGTGTTTCGGTCGAAAGGTCGGGCGTGCCGCTGTCACCATCGACGATCTCCAGCATCGCGCCGTCCTTGACGTAGGTCGCGCCCGCCGCCGTGCCGAGCGCACCCGTCACGCGAGCCGAGAGCGTCCCCGCCTCGACCACGATTGTTCCGGCAAAATCGCTGATTGCCGCGTTGATGACAAGCATCCCCGTGCCGCGCTTGACGAGCGCGTCATACTGAGATATACCCCCCCCCCAGGGAAGTCAGATAGTCCGCGAGCGTGGTCTCGGCAGAAATGTCGATGACGAGCGGATTCGTCGCCTCGGCGGGCGTGAGCGGGAATGCGTCGGCGAGAAGCCCGCCGCACAGCGAAATGCCGACGGCAGCCGCCAGCACTTGTGTATTGATTCGTTTCATCGTGTCATCTCCTTTGTTTGCAGTTAGTGTGTTGTTCAGTAAAAGTCCTTCGTCGCGAACGTGACGACAGAGTCGCGCTGGAATTCAGGAATATGCCCGTCCGTCACTTCGGTCGTGACGTCGTTCCACGGGTCGTAGACCGAGAAGTTCCTGGGGATGTCGTTGAGCCATTCCTCAGACTCTTCGCGGGTGATGGTGCGGAAGTCGCCATTCTTCGCCCGCATCCAGATCATCGTCCTCTCCCTGCCGCGCAAGCCCCAGAAGCGGAGGCGGTGATTCTCGAAGCGGAACGGACGGAAATGCTCTGCTGCCGGGTCAATTCCGGCAATCGCCTTCTTGAACTGCGCGAACTGTCCCCAGAGGTTCTTGCCGTCGATATACTGGTGATCCCAGTGCCACGGCTGACCCGA